>JBDRSE010000320.1:0-47071 GCA_043825095.1 bacterium | reverse complement strand
GGCACCTGCCGGAGATCGATCCGCCGCTTCGCGGCTCAGCTCTCCCCCTCCGCCCCCTCCGGGGGAACCTCGCTGCGCTCGGGAGGTGCCGCAAATAGCCCCCCCCGTGAACACATACGTCTGGCCAACTACTTGCATCCGCGACCGGGGTTTTCTATCGTGGGGTCGTGAGACAGGTGCGCGCCATCCTTTCCATTCTGAGGCAACTGCTTCCGGGGCTTGCGGCGCTGGGCGTCTACGCGGTCGTGGCGGTGGTTCTTTGCTCACTGCCCCTGTTCAGCGTCCTGGGCTACGAGTCGTCCTTCGTGCTCGCCATTGTCGGCAGCTTCGTCTCCATGCACGTGGCGGTGGTGCTGGTGCACCGGCTCCGCCGTGAACGGACGGACCCCCTCGTCGGAGCGCTGACCCCCATCGGAGCGCTGATGTGGCTCTACGGCCGGGTGCTCGGGCTCAATCTACTACTGCTGATCCTTCCTCTTGATATTCTCTCGGCGAATGCGGTGGTCGTTAGAAACTGCAACTATTTCAATGGACTTACGTGGTTCGTCATGCTCCCGGCGCTGAGCGTGGTCGTCGCGACGGCCTGGGGGGTGGCCCTTGGATTGCTTCCGCTGCGGAAGCGCTGGACCGTCCCGGCCGGATACCTTGTCGTGCTGGGATCCCTCGCGCTGGGCTTCTGGCGGTTCTACGTCGAGCCGCCGGTGTGCCAGTACGATCCTTTCGCGGGGTATTTTTCCGGCAACCTGTACGACGACCACATCGCGATCACCGGTCCTTTGCTGGCCGCGCGGCTGTATCATCTCGCCGGAGCGGCGGTGGTGTTGCTCGTGGCGGCGCGTTTCTTCCTGGCGGGGGAGCTGCGACTCGGCTGGCGTCACGACGAGCGGAGACGCGCCCTGACCGCGGGCGTCGTGGCCGGGCTGGGCGTCGTGGTCGGGCTGTACTTCGCCGGGGGCCCCCTGGCCTACACTGTGTCGGCCGGGGATCTCAACCGGGCCCTCGGCGGCCGGCACGAGACGCCTCACTTCACGATTCACTACCCGCAGGGGAGCCTCACCGAGCGTGAGATCCGACTCCACGCGGCGGACGCGGAGCTTCGCTGGCACCAGCTGCGGCGGTTCTACGGCGCGGCCCCGGCACACAAGATTCGAATCTACTACTTCCGGGACGGCGAGCAGAAGCGCCGGCTGTACGGCGCGGCGAACGTGGACATGGCGAAGCCCTGGAGGCTGGAGGTCTACCTCACCCAGCGCTTCTTTCCGCATCCCGTGCTCAAGCACGAGCTCGCCCACGCGTTCAGCGCCGTGTTCGGTGACGGGGCGTTCGGTGTCAGCGTCAGGTGGGGACGACTCGGTGGTGTGCTGCCGGTTCCCTTGTTCAACCCGGGCCTGATCGAGGGCTCGGCGGTGGCGGCTTCGTGGTCCGTTCGGGGAGGGCTCACGCCCCACCAGTGGGCCCGGGCGATGCGCCTGCTCGGGAAGGCGCCCGCGCTGGAAGCCGTCATGGGGTACGGGTTCCTCAAATCGGCGGCCGGTCGCAGCTACACCCTGGCCGGTTCGTTCTGTCGGTTCCTCGTCACGCGGCACGGCGCAGCAGCGTTCCGAAAGGTCTACAAGAGCGGCGGAGATTTCCGGGCCGCCTACGGGCTCTCCCTGGCCGCGCTCGAGCACCAGTGGGCAACGTTTCTGAGGTCGGTTCCGCTGACGCAGCGGGAGCTCGGACTCGCCCGGGAGCGGTTCCGTCACCGGCCGCTCTTTGCCCGGCCGTGCCTGCACGAGGTGGCGCGGCTGGATCGGGTGGCGGATCGGCTGATGGCCCGGGGCCAATACCGAGCTGCCTCCAAGGCGTACGCACAGCTGTGTCGGTTCGATCCGGGCGACCCGGGGCACCTGATGGATCGTCTCGCGGCGGAGGCAGAAACCACCAGCGAGGACCGAGCGCTGGCCGTGGCGCGGTCGCTCTGGGCCCACCGCGCGACAACGCCCCCACTCCGGGCGCGTGCGCTCTGGCTCCTCGGGAACCAGGCCTGGCGTGCCGACCGACCGGGTCGCGCGGCCGAGCTCTTCCGCGAGGCCGCCACCTTTGCGATTCCCGAGTCGACACAGCGGGATATCGTCGTGAGGGGGATGGCCCTGGCAGACCCGCGCCTCGGCCAGAGCCTGAGGCCGCTGCTGGCGCCGAAGGACGACGAGCCGCCCCACCCCGAGGCGTGGAAGCGTCTGGCCCGGGACCACCCGCGGCTCGGGTTGGCGCACTATCTGTTCGGCTCCTACCGGCTGCTGCAGGACGAGTTCGACGGCGCGGCCCGCTCCTTGGAGCGAGCGCTGGAGCTGGGCCTGCCCGATGTGCGGTTTCGACGGGAGGCGCTCAGGCGGCTGGGGCGCGCCTACCTGCGGGCGTTCCGCCTGCAGCGGGCCCGGGTCACCTTCAGCCACCTGACCAGCCCGGCCGAGTCTCAGGCCGTGCGGCTCTGGGCGCAGGACTGGATCGAGCGGGTCGATTTCTGGTCGCGTCACGGCGCCCGCTTCGGGCTCGGCCCTCAGGCCAAGATTGAAACGGCGGCCCGTACGGGGGGCGAGCCGTGAGGAGCGAGCCATGAGCGCCTTTGACGAGGGGTTCGGGCCCTTTGCCGCCCGCATGGGCGGGGCGGGGCTGCCGGACGTCGCCATTCGGAACTTTGCCCACCATTACGCCGAGCTTCGACAGGGGCAATCCGGCACGATCTCCGAAGGGGAGCTCGAGCCGGTAGAAACGTTGCCGGACGCCGACGAGCTGCCCCCGGAGCTACGGTCCCTGGGGCGAAGGGTGCTGCCGGCGACGGTGGTCATCAAGCTCAATGGCGGTCTGGGAACCACCATGGGCCTCGCCAAAGCCAAGAGCCTGCTCGAGGTCCGTGAGGGCCGCTCGTTCCTCGAGCTCACCGCCCTGGCGTGCCGTGAAGCCAAGGTGCCGCTGGTGCTGATGAACAGCTTTGCCACCCGGGACGAGTCCCTGGCTGCGCTGGCGCCCCTGGTGCATGGGTCGGCGGACCTACCGCTCGATTTCCTCCAGCACCGGGTCCCCAAGGTGAACCGGGACACGCTCCAGCCCGCCAGTTGGCCCGCGAACCCGGGACTCGAGTGGTGTCCGCCGGGGCACGGTGATCTCTACGCGAGCATGCTGTCCAGCGGCCTGCTGGAGCGCCTCCTGGCGAAGGGGTACGAGTATGCGTTCGTGTCCAACGTGGACAACCTCGGGGCCGCGCTGGACGAGACGATCCTCGGTTACGTGAGCGAGAATCGCATCCCCTTGCTCATGGAAGTCACCGAACGCACCGCGGCCGATCGCAAGGGCGGACACCTGGCCCGGCGTCCGGGGGGGGGGCTGCTGCTGCGAGAGGCTGCCCAGTGCGCGCCCGAGGACCGGGAGGCGTTCGGGGACATCCATCGTCACCGGTATTTCAACACCAACAGCCTGTGGCTCGAGCTGAGCACCTTGTGGGAGCTGCTCAAGGCCGGCAATGGCGTGATGGACCTGCCCCTCATCGTCAATGCCAAGACCGTGGACCCACGGGATCGGGCCTCTACACCGGTCTATCAGCTCGAGACCGCCATGGGGTCGGCCATCGCGGTGGTAGAGGGCGCGCAGGCCCTGCGCGTCCCCCGAAGCCGGTTCTCTCCGGTCAAGACCACCGGGGATCTGCTGGCCGTGCGCTCGGACGCCTACCAGCTCACCGAGGACTACCGCGTCGTGGTGAACCCCGGCCGTGAGCGAGGCCCGCTGGACGTGGTGCTCGACCCTGCGCACTACCAGCACATCGATCAGCTGGAGGCCAGGTTCCCCCATGGCCCCCCGTCCCTGCTCGAGTGCGACCGGCTGGAGATCCGCGGCGATGTTCGGTTCGGCCGCGGTGTGCGGTTGGTGGGTGAGGTGGTGCTCGAAAACGATGGGGAATCCCCACTGCTTGTCGAGGACGGCGCGGTTGTCCGCTGAGCTCGCCTCACCGAGCTGTGGTATCGTGGGTCGTCTCCAAGGAGAAGCGCAGATGCGAGCCAGGGAACCTGCTCTGACCGTGTCGGAGGGGGCGCCGAGGTGGGTCGGTGCCCTCGTCGCTCTGCTCGCCCTGGCCTCCCCGGGCTGCGGCGACGGTAGCGGCGGCCAGAACAGCTCTGCCTGCCCTGAGGGTTTCGAGAGCCAGGGCCCGGCCTGCGTGCCGATCTTCGACAACTGCCCGGGCCCGGCCGAGCTCGCGGTGCTGGGTGGCGGCTGCCGGGCTGTGGGCGTCACGGCGTGCGCCACCGGCCTGTTCGAGCCCGACGGCGAGGGCGGCTGTGAGCCCATCTTGCCGGCTGGGTCGGACCCTTGTCCCCCGGGCACCATGGAGGTCCTCGGCCAGACCGAATGCCAGCCGGTGGGTGTGACTGAGTGCGTGGCCGGCTTCGAGTCCGATGGCGAAGGCGGCTGCAACGCGATTCTACCGGTTGGGCCGGATCCCTGCCCGCCGGGCACCATTGCGCTGCTCGGTCACACCGAGTGCCAGCCCCTGGGCGACTGCGGCGCAAGCGGCCCCGGCACCAGCCCCTGGGGCAACATCATTGACGACGGCACGACGGTGTACGTAGACCAGACGGCAGACGCAACAGGGGCGGACGGGACGGCGCAGGCGCCCTTCGTGACGATTGGCGAGGCGCTGGCCGTGGTGCTTCCCGGCGGCCAGATCGCCGTCGCAGCCGGGGACTACACCGAGCGTCTGAACGTCCATCAGCCACTGCGGCTTACGGGCCGCTGCGCCGAGCTGGTGACGATACGCGGCCAGTGGTGGTTGGGCGACGTGCAC
Organism: bacterium; assembly: GCA_043825095.1. Taxonomy (GTDB): domain Bacteria; phylum Myxococcota_A; class Polyangia; order HGW-17; family JAJRWW01; genus JBDRSE01. The sequence goes on along the minus strand of JBDRSE010000320.1, from coordinate 42,255 downwards.
GCCCCGGTGACCATCGCGGCGGGGGGCGCGGGAACCACGGTTCGCGGCGTCACCCTCACCGGTCCGGGCGAGGGGATTGTGCTCTCGGGCGCGCAGCAGGTGGTGCTGAGTCAGCTGCAGGTGGTGGACGCGAGCGAGATCGGCATCTTCGCCGAGGGAGGGGCCGAGGTGAGCCTGCAGCAGGTGGTGGTGGCGGGCTGTGCCTACCTTGGAGTCGCGTCGCGCGGAAGCACGCTGAGCGTGGAGCAGAGCGTGGTGCGGTCCACGCGCCCCCAGTCAGGCACTGGACGGTTTGGCCGGGGGATCCATGCCGAGTGCTCTTCCAGCGGGGCCTGCGGGAGCCTGCGGGTCTCTTCCTGCCTCGTTTCGGGCAACCGGGAGGCGGGCATCATTGCGATTGGCACTGACCTCGACGTGATCGCCTCCGTGGTGCGTGATACCTTGCCGGAGGAGCTCACCGAGGCGGCCGGCAGGGGGATCGAGGGCCAGTGCAACCCCGCGGTCGGACCCTGCGGGAGCCTGCGGGTTTCCTCGTGCCTCGTCTCGGGCAACCGGGAGCTGGGCATCGCTGGCAGTGGCATGGACACCGAGATCACCGGCACCGTGGTGCGCGATACCCTGGCTGAGCAGAGCACCGGGAAGTACGGCCGGGGGATCGAGGCCCAGTGCTTACCGACCGAGATCTGCGGGAGCCTGCGGGTTTCCTCGTGTCTCGTTTCGGGCAACCGGGAGGTGGGCATCACTGTGAGCGGCATGGACGCCGAGATCACCGGCACGGTGGTGCGCGACACCATGGCTGAGGAGAGCACCGAATGGTTCGGCCAGGGGATCGGGGCACAGTGCCTATCGGGTGGGGCCTGCGGGAGCCTGCGGGTTTCCTCGTGCCTCGTTTCGGGCAACCGGGAGCTGGGCATCGCCGTGAGCGGCGTGGACACCGAGATCACCGACACGGTGGTGCGCGATACCATGTCTGCGGAGAGCAACGGGGAGAGTGGCCGTGGGATCAATGCGCAGTGCGATCCCCAGGCTGGGGCCTGCGGGAGCCTGCGGGTCACCTCCTGTTTGGTTTCGGGCAACCGGGCTGTGGGCATCGATGTGATCGGCGTGGACGCCGAGGTCACAGCCACCGTGGTGCGCGATACCCTGTCGGAGGAGAGCACCGGGGTGTTCGGCCGCGGGATCAATGCCGAGTGCCATCCCGCGGCCGGGTCCTGTGGGAGCTTGGGTGTCTCCTCGTGCCTCGTCTCAGGCAACCGGGGCTTGGGCATCTGTGTGAGTGGCGTGGACACCGAGGTCACCGGCACCGTGGTGCGCGATACCCAGCCAGAGGAGAGCACCGGGAAGTTCGGCCGGGGGATCGAGGCCCGCTGCTACCCCGAGGTCGGGATCTGCGGGAGCCTGCGGGTTTCCTCGTGCCTCCTGGCGGGCAACCGGGAGGTGGGCATCGTTGCGGGCGGCGTGGACGCCGAGGTCACCGGCACCGTGGTGCGCGATACCTTACCAGAGCAGAGCACGGGGGGGTTTGGTCGGGGGATCAATGCGCAGTGCGACCCCTCGGTCGCGGTCTGCGGGAGCCTGCGGGTCTCCTCCAGCTTGGTCATGAGCAGTGAAAACGTCGGCATCTTCATTGCCGGCGTGTCGGCCACCCTGGAGGGTGTCGCCGTGATCGACACGTGGCCCAACGCCCAGGGCCCCTTGCAAGGCATCCACGGCCAGGGACTCTGGGCGCTGTGCCATCCTGAGACGGGCGCCTGCGGCGGGCTTTCGATGACCTCCTGCCTGGTGGATTCGAGCCAGGGCGCCGGGGTGGCCGTGGAGGGGGTCTCCGGCTTCATGGCTTCCAGCGTGGTGCGCTCCGTGGTGCCACAGTCGTTGGACGGCAGGTATGGCTACGGGGTCCAGATCGGTGGACTGGAGGGGCAGCAAGGCCAGGAGATGCCCGCATTCAACGTGAACGACTGCGAGATCCGGGACGCCAGGCTGGCGGGAATCCTCTACTACCGGTCCCGGGGCACTCTGGCCAGGTCGGTGGTGAGTGGGGGCGAGAACAGCGTGCTCATGAACGAGGGGTCCGAGCCGACGATCCTGGACAACAACGAGCTATCGGGCACCATCATGGACGAGCCCGCCTGGGCCAATGTGTACCCCTCGCCGGCGCCTGCGCCGGCGCTGCCGCTGGAGCCGGGTCAATAGGTGCATCCCGGTCGAAGCTGTTGACCCGCTACCGCTGCCGGTGCAGCACGCGCCGCGCGCCCAGGAACACCAGGGTGCCGATTGCCACGCCGAGGGTGTCCAGGAGCACGTCTTCCACCGTGGCGGCGCGGCGCGGAACGAAGTGCTGGTGGAGCTCGTCCAGCACACCGAACGCCACGCATCCCAAGGCGGCCCAGAGCAGCCGGTCCCGGCGCGGTGGATCCACGAACCCCCGGTGTGCGGCGAGCTGTGCCAGGAACGCCAGGCCGGCGAACTCCACCGGATGGAACACATTGCCGCTCACGCCCGTGGGCTGGGCACCGCTCACCGAGGAGGCGAGGGAGATCACGCCCGCGTACAGCGCCGCCGGAGCGAGGCGCCAGGGCAGAGCTCCGGAGGTGAGGTGGTGGCGAACGACCGGGACGAGGGTCACCACGAAGGCACCGGCAAAGATCCAGGGAAAGGCGGAGAAGGTCGGGTCTCGGACCTGCAGCACCGGAATGAGCACCGCGGTCAGCACGGCGTTGGCGGCAAAGAATGCGGGAAGCACGCGATGGCCCTCAGTTGCCCAGAAGCTCTTGGATGCGCGCGATGATCACGCGGCGGTTCACCGGCTTGTACAAAAAACCATCGGCCCCGGCGCGCTTGGCCCGGCGCTGGTTCTCCTCGCCGGTGCGGGAGGAGAGCACCAGAATGGGAAGCCGCTCGTAGTCCGGTGCCTTCCGGACCTTCTCGATCAGGGCATACCCGTCCATGCGCGGCATTTCCAGATCCGTGAGGAGCAGGTCCACCGGTCGGCCCGCCATCCGCTCCCAGGCGTCCCAGCCGTCGTGGGCCAGCTCGACGCCGTACCCTTCGGCCTGCAGGATGCGAGACACCACCTCCCGGATGGATCGTGAATCGTCGCACACGAGGATCCGGCGTGGCGCGTCGGGGAGGAAACGCTGCGCCGCGCGGGGCAGGGTGCGCCAGGCGCTCGCCCACTCCTGGAGCATGGGCACGTCGAGCACCAGCTGGACCTTGCCCGCGCCGGAGATGGTCGCGGCCGAGTAGATATCCAGCGGCTCGAGGAGTGGGCCCAGCTTCCGCAGGACGATCTCGCGGGGCCCGATGAGCTTGTCCACCGCCAACGCGAAGTCGTAGTCGAGGTGCCGCAGGATGATCGTGGGGATGAACTTGCCCAGGATCTGCTCGTCGGTGCCCAGCACGTCGGCGAGGCGGAGCATGGGGATGATCTGGTCCCGGTGGGGGATCGCGTCCCGTCCGCGATGGCGCACAACGTCTGAGGTCCGGACACTGCGCGTCTCTACCACCCAGCGCACGGGAATGCAGAACACCTCGTTCGCGCACTTGAACAACAGGGCGTTGGTGACCGCGGTGGACAGTGGCATGCGGACCGCGAACCGCGTCCCTTCCCCACGCTTGCTGTGGACGGTGACCTCACCGCCCAGCTTGCCGATGGTGTCCCGCGCCAGGTCGAGTCCCACCCCGCGACCCGCCACGGCGTCCGCCGCCCGTCGCGTGGAGAGGCCCGGCAGGAAGATCGCCGCCGTGACCTCAGCCTCGGGTGCGATGGCCGCCTCCTCCTTCGACATGAGGCCTTTTTCCACCAGGGCCTCGCGGATGGTGTCGAGGTCGATTCCCTGCCCGTCGTCCCGCACTTCGAGGATGACGAAGTTCCCTTCCTGGTTGGCCGTAATGGTGATCGTCCCCGCCTCGGGCTTTCCGGCGTCTCGGCGCCGCTCCGGGGATTCGACCCCGTGGGCGACGGCGTTCCGGATGATCTGGATCATCGGATCCGCGATTTTCTCGGCCACGAGCTTGTCGATCTCGGTGTCCTCTCCCTGGGTGTGCAGCACGACCTGCTTGCCTTCGGAGCGGGCGATGTCCCGAACCGAGCGGCGGAGGCGCGCAAACAGGTACCGGACCGACAGCAGCCGGATCTGCGTCAGCCCCTCCTGCAGGAGCTGGGCGTCTCGCCGCAGCCCCTCGGTTTCCTCCCGGAGGCCGCCTTCGGCGCGGTCGAGGTTGGAGTGCACGTCGGAGAACTCGATCTCCAGCTCGGTGAACCGCTGCACATGAGAGTCGACGCCGCGGAGATTTCGGAGCTCCACGATGGCGGCGCGCAGGGACTGGTGCGAGGCGCCGAGATCCCGCACGAGGCCGGTCAGCTCTTCGGAGCGGCGCTCAATGAGGGTGCGGCGAAAGACGAGCTCCCCGATGGAGCCGAGCAGACCGTCGAGCCGCTCGGCGTTCACGCGGATGAGCCGCTCGTCCTCGTGGCGACGTTCGCCGCGCCTGCGCTCCGAGACGGCGCGTCTCTCCACGCTGACGTCTGTCGAGGCAGGGGGGATGTCGGCGGTGGCGAGCACCACGACGCCCGGCGGTGTCGCCGGTCGGTCGGCGTCCGGTTCGTCGTCGGCGAGATACGCCTCCACCTGGCCCACCAGCACCTCTCCGCGGTCTGAATCCCCCGCCTCGGTGGCCAGCTCGCGCAGCGCTGACACGACGTCGATGAGCTCGGGCCGGGCCTCGCGCAGCCGCCCGTTACGCAGCTCCTCGAGGTGGTCTTCCAGTCGATGCGCCGCGCGGGACATCTGCCGCAGGCCCACCGCTCCGGCGGAGCCCTTCAGGGTGTGCGCCAGCCGAAAGAGGTGGTCGATCAGCTCCGCGGTGGTATCTCCCGCGATGAGCTCCTCGAGCAGCGGATCCAGGGTGTCCAGGAGCTCCTCCGCCTCGTCGGAGAAGGTTTCGAGCAGGATGGCGCGGGTTTCGTCGTCCCAGCTCGCTGCGTCGTCCACCGCCGCCGCCGAGGGATCCGGGGGCCGGGGCGCGCCCGCTCGAATCGGCGGCGCGGGGAGCGGCGCGTCGTCCGGGGCAGGGCGGGCATCGAAGGGCGCCGCGAGGAGCTGCTCGAGCTCTGGCAGCCGGTCCGGCGCCGCGCCGGAGCCCGTCGCCGGTGAGCCCACGATGGCCCGGAGGACCTCCAGGCAGCTTCGCAGCCGCGGCAGCTCGGTCGGGGCGGGCACAGCGGTCGAATCCCGGAGCGGCTCGAGCCGGCTCTCCAGCAGGTGGGCGGCCCGGCTGATGTCGGGAAGCTCCACCGTCGCCGCCGCTCCCTTGAGGGTATGGGAAGCCCGATGCAGCGTCTCTACCGCGTCGACGGCGTCGGGGTCGACGGCGAGCTGGTCCAACGCGGACTCCATGGCCTGCAGGTGGTCGTGCGCCTCCTCCACGAAGAAGGAGCGCAACATCTTCGCGGTCTCCTCGTCGAACCCACCGGCGAAACCCGCCTGCGCCGGCGCCGGACTGGCGGCGGCCGCTTCCGAGCCCTCCCGCGGCGCTGCGGTCGCTGTCTGAGGGGGAGTGGCGTCGGGATCCTCGCCCCGGGTGATTTGACCGATGATGTCGCGAATCCGCGGCAGGTGGTGTGTCCGCGGGCCCGTGTCTCCCTCCCGGAGGGAGTGCTCCAGGGCGGCGGCCAGCGTCTGAAGCTCGGCGAAGCCCAGCATCCCGGCGGCGCCCTTGAGGCCGTGCGCCGCCACCGCCTGGTCGTCCGTCGGGGCGGACTCGTCGCCGAGCACGGTCAGATAGGCCGTGACCTCCCCGAGAAAAATCTGTCTGAGCTCGTCATCTAGCAGCATCGGGCATCGGGGCGCCGCGGCGGGCGCCTATTTTTTTTCGTCCCCGGCTGCGGCATCGTCTGCACCCGCCGGGGAGGGGTGATGGGGCGTCGACGGCTTCCGCTTCGGCTCGGAGCCCTCGGCTCGGCTCGCCTCGGGCGGCCGCAGCCAGGTCCCACTCTCATACACGAGTGCCTGGTGCTGGGAGCTCGAAGGGGGGCGCAGCAAGAGGGGGTCCGAATCTTTCCAGACGCCGGACTCCGTGCGCGGACTCGTGCTCTCGGAGGGCCCCTCCTCGCGCTCGCGCGTGTGGCCGAGCAGCTGATGGATGTGCGCGGCGAACTGCCGCTCCACGCCGGCGATGGTGGCGCGCATCGCGTCGGAGGGCGCGACGCCGGCCAGCTCCGCCTCGTGCAGCGCGTCCGCGAGCGCCTCCACCGCGTACTGCAGCTCGTGCTGCTTGTGCTCCAGGGTGCGCGACATGTCCGCCGCGTCGGCCGACTGCACCTTGAAGCGGGCGATCGCCTCGTCCAGCGCCCCGGAGGCGGACACCACCTCCTCGGCGGAGGCGGTGGTGACCTGGGCGCCGTCGGCGGTCTGGTGGGTCACGCGTCGGATGCGTTCCATGGCTTCCACCGTGTCGTTGGTGGCGTCCTGGATCATCTCGATGAAGGCGCCGATGTCTTTGGTCGCGTTGGACGAGCGCTCTGCCAGCTTCCGCACCTCATCGGCCACCACCGCAAAGCCCTTGCCCTGCTCCCCGGCCCGGGACGCCTCGATGGCGGCGTTGAGCGCAAGCATGTTGGTCTGGGCGGCGATTTCGTCGATCAGCTCGACGATCTGGTTGATCTCGAGGGAGCGGTCGCCGAGCGCCTTGATCTTCTTGGACACCACGTCCAGCGCGTGGGCTTGGGCGGCGGCGTCGTCGGCCATGTGGCGGGAGGCCTCGAGGATTGCCTCCGCGCTTCGGTTCACGTCCAGCGCCGCGCGGCGTGTCTGGACCACCAAGCCCCCGATGGACTCCAGCATGTGATTGAAGGCGTCCGTGACCGATCCGAGCTCGTCGGGCGACACCTCGCCGCGGGCGGTGAGATCCCCGTCCGAAGCGGACGAGACGATCTCCAGGAGGCGGAAGATCCCTTCCTGGATGCGCCGCTTGTCCTCCTCGCTCTGGATCAGTCCGACGATGCGGTTGAGCATCTCGTTGATCGAGTTGCCGAGGATCTGCAGCTCGTCATCGGTGTTCACCTGGCAGCGGGCGTCGTAGGCGCCGTCCCGGATGCGAATCGCCGTCTCCGTCAGGTGCTGCACGGGCCGCAGGAACGCCCGCCGCATGAACCACATCACGACCAGAACCAGCACAACGATGAGCGCCAGGCCGACCACGAGGCTGAGGGCGATGAGCTCTCGAAACTCCTGTGTCCCCTTGTTGAAGTCGTCGGAGATGTCGCGGGAGGCGCCGGCGAGCTTGTCCAGGGACGGCGCCACTTTCTCCAGGCTCTCCTTCACCTTCTTGAACTCGGTCACCACGTCCTTGATCAGCTTCTGCACCGGCCCGGTGAGGCTGGTTCTGGCCGCCACGGACCAGTTTGTTCCCGGGATATGGGCCAACAGGTACAGGTCGTGATCTTCTTGCGACGGGCTCGCGGTCGCGGAGGAAGAGCCGGGGGGCGCGACCGACCCCGAACCGGGCTTGCCGGCCTTGCCCGGGCCCGGCTTGCTCTGCAGCCCCCGGGAGAAGATCTTGTAGACGAACAGGGTCGCGGTGCCGAATCCCGGGCTCTTCACGGCGCCCTGGATTTTTTGTTCCCAGCCGCGATCGACGATCAGCTTGTCGTAGTTCTTGTGCGCCTTGCTCAGCGACTTGCCCACCTGCTCGGCGTCCCAATACAGGCCGATCACGTGCTGCCACGAGCGGACCAATGTTCCCTTCGCGTCGAACACCGGCGGTCGGTGCATGACGATCAGCGTCTCCGCGTCCGAGCCGAAGTGCTTGGCTTCCAACAGCCGACGCACCTCGGGGATCTGCGTGGGCCAGGCGCGCTGGTCGGCCGGTGCCGCCTTCACGATGGATGCGATCTGGACCGCCAGGGCGGAGGCCTCCTTCTGGCGCATGCGGATCGTAGCCGTCTCCTGGACGTCCCGGGCCTTTTTCAACGCACGCTGGATGTCGGCCTGGGTGTTGTTGATGTTTTTCTTCGCCGCTTCCACGTACTTTCGCACCGGCTGGATGGAGCGGTCGTGCCGGGTCTTGATCTCGCTGAGCTTGTCCCAGCCGATGGAGAGCACCGCCGTAATCATGAAGCCCGGCAGCAGCAGCATGACCGCGGTTCCGAAGAGCACTTTGAAAGAGATGGAGCGCATCCCTTTGCCGGAGCGCGCGTGGGGGGCCGGGTCAGACGGAGGGATGCGGGGCGCTTCCAGGTCCATCAACGGGTCTCCGAGCGAGAGTGAATGAGTTCGTTGGCCTGCCGGCTGGAGGCCCGTACGGTCCGAAGCGCGGCCTCGATGTCCAGCAACGGGATGGTGCCTGCGGCGCCGCGGAACGAGCCGGGCACGAGGGGTCCTGAGCCCTGTCCCCCTTCTTCGTATCTGCTGCGGGGGACGGAGACGACGTCGACCACGCGCCGCACCGGAATGGCCGCTGTCGTATCGTCCACCGTGGCGAGGATCGCGGCGGTGCCGGGCAGCACCTTCGGCGGGCTCGGAAGCCCGAACAGGGGGCCGACGGAAACCACCGGCACCATCTTGCCGCGGAGGTTTGCGGCGCCCTGGATCGCCGGGGGGGCCAGGGGCACGGGCGTCACGTGGCCGAGGGCGAAGACCTCCTGTACGAACCTCAGCTCCATGGCGAAGCGGCGATCACCGGCCTCGAATACAATGACGTCGAGCTCCATCTCACACGCTAGGCGGCTGACGGAAGATAGGCCTTCACGCGCTCCAGGAGCAGGTTGGGATCCACGGGTTTGACCAGGTACTCCGAGGCTCCCTGCTTGAGGCCCCAGTAGCGGTCGCTTTCCCGGTCCATGGACGTGATCATGATGATCGGCAGGTCTTTGAAGCCGGGATTGGACCGCAGGGACCGACAGAGCTGGAAGCCGTTCATTCGGGGCATGATGATGTCCAGAATGATGAGATCCGGTTTTTCGTCCAGGATCAACCGCTCCGCGTTCTCTCCGTCATTGGCGATCACGATCTGGTGACCCAGCGGGCTCAAGGTCCGCTTGATCAGCTCGACGGCGGTTGCGGAATCTTCTGCAATCAGGATTTTTGCCACGATTCGACCTCAGCGTCGTTGGGCTTCGTCAAACCGCCACGGGCGCCACGCGCTTGCGGATCAGCTTGATCGAAAGCAACCGATATAACATCTTGCTGACGTCGAAGGAGCTCATCCGGCTGTTCCGAATGATGTCCTTGACGCTGTTTTTCCCGTTCACCAGCTCCAACACCGTCAGCTCCTCGCGGGTAAGGCGGCCGCGGCCCATTTGCTGGATGGCATCGTCGTTCCGGAGGAACACCAGATCGAAGGTGTCGACCTCGCGTTCGATGAGGTGCCACTCGTCGACCCGCCGGAATCCCTCCATCAGGATCCCGTCCACGGTGAGGTTGAGCGACGCCTCTGTCGCATGGGCCGGAAGTCCGCCGGTGGCCCGTAGCGTGAAGCGACCGAAGTTCCAACGGAGGAGCTCATAGATGAGCTCGGACGTCTGCTTGACCAGCGCGGCGCGGAGCTCCTCGTAGCTGACGACACCCTGCTTGACCAGCTGAGAGCCGATCAGTCCGACCGGCTCCTGGTCGCGGACCGAGAGGATCCCCTCGAGCTCCGATTCGTCCATGTCGGCGGCGTCGGCGAGGAATCGACCCAACCGGAACTCTTCTGACATTTCCGCGGCTGAGCCCAGATCCACGCGGCCTTCCCGAAAGTACAGATCGACCCGGGAGCCGCTGCAGGTGACGGTCAGCACGCCACTTTGCTGCTGAGACTGGAGCAGGGTGAGGATGTCAGCCAAGGGGACAACGCCCAGGTCGCCGGTGAGCACCGCGTCGCCCTGATCGGCCAGCTCGGGGGCCGCGACCCGGATCTCGCCGAGCAGCGCCTCCAGTCGGCTGTCGGTGAGCGCCATGCGCGCGGCGTCCACCAGCTGGGCCGTGTCCAGGTCCTGGTCGACAAAGGAGGAGTGGGCGATGACGCTCGCCGCCACCGCCCGGGCCACGCCCTCGCGGAGCTGCGCCAGCGCGTCCCGGCGGACCCCATGGGCCGCGTCGGCCGCCTCGGACAGCTCCTCCGGCGTGGCATCCTTCGCCGCCCCGTCTTCGGACGGTTCCCCGTCCTCGGCCAGGTCTCCCGGGGCGTACTTGTTCACCGTATGTCCCACCACCGCGGTGATCGCCTCGGGGGAGAAGGGCTTGGTGATGTAGTCGACGATGCCCATCACCTTGACGAAGCGCTCGCCCACCTGGTCGCCCTTGGCGCTCATCAGCACCACCGGCACGTCCCGGAGCCCGTCGTCGTCGGCCAAGGCCCGGCACACCTGGTAGCCGTTCATCTTGGGCATGACGAAATCCAGCAGGATCAGGTCGGGTTTGACGTCGCGCGCCGCGGCGATTCCGGCCTCGCCGTCGGCCGCGGTGTTGACCTGGAATCCCGCCTTGGTGAGTACCAGCTGGACGACCTTCAGGATCGTAGGGCTGTCATCGATGACGAGAATTTTTTCACCGGCCATTCTCGGCTCCGCAAAATCTACGCACGTCTGAGGTTCCACACCACTGCCGCGACTCCAACCACGTTGTCGCACGGGCGCACGTCAGGCTGCGCCGACAACGCTGGGGATGGTAGCATCGGCAACCTTGCACCGTCAAGGCTATTTCCCTGGAATCTGTGGGGAAATCACGCCGCTGCCGGGGCGTCCGTTGCGGGGCTGGACGCCGCGCGGGGATGGGGCCTACTATTCCAACCCATGGATCTGTTCACGCGCGTGCACGCGGCGGAGCTGGAGCGGACCGCGCCCTTGGCGCACCGCATGCGCCCGCGCACCCTCGACGAGTTCGTGGGACAAGAGCACATCATCGGCCCGGGGCGGCTGCTTCGACGGGCGATCCAGGCGGATCAGCTGTCGTCGCTCATCTTCTACGGTCCCCCGGGGACCGGGAAGACCACCCTGGCAATGGTCATCGCCGGAACCACCCGGAGCCACTTCATCACGATCAACGCGGTGCTGGCCGGCGTGAAGCAGATCCGCGAGGCGGTGGAGGATGCCCTGCAGCGCCGCCTCGACGCCGGGCAGCGGACCACGCTGTTCGTCGACGAGGTGCACCGCTGGAACAAAGCCCAGCAGGACGCGCTGCTGCCGCACGTCGAAAAGGGGACGATCATCCTGATCGGCGCGACCACCGAGAATCCGTACTTCGAGGTGAACAAAGCCCTGGTGAGTCGGAGCCGCATCTTCCAGCTGAAGCCGCTGGAGATCGGGGATCTGCGGCGGGTGGCGCAACAGGCCCTCGCAACCCCGGACCGCGGCTACGGCGGCCTGAACGTGCGGCTCGACGACGAGGCGTTGGACCATCTGGTGGACGTGGCCAACGGGGACGCCCGGAGCGTGCTCAACGCCCTCGAGCTCGCGGTGGAAACCACCATCCCCGACGACGGCGGCGTGATCGCCATTGACCTGGCCGTGGCCGAGGAGTCCATCCAGCGCCGGGCGGTGCTGTACGACAAGGAGGGCGATGTCCACTACGACACGGTCAGCGCCTTCATCAAGAGCCTGCGCGGCTCGGATCCGGACGCGGCGCTGTATTGGATGGCCAAGATGGTGTACGCGGGAGAGGATCCCCGCTTCATCTTTCGGCGCATGGCCATCCTCGCCAGCGAAGACGTGGGCATGGCGGATCCCCAGGCCGCCGCGGTTGTGACTGCCTGCTGGGAGGTGTTCGAGCGGATCGGCATGCCCGAGGGACGCTTCCCCCTGGCCCAGGCCGCCCTGTACCTGGCCACCTGTCCCAAATCGAACTCCGCGTTTGCGTTCTTCGACGCCCTCGAGACCGTCCGGCGCGAACAGGAAGCTGACGTCCCCAATCACTTAAAGGACCCCAGTCGAGACAAAGAGGGCTTCGGTCACGGCAAGGGCTACCTCTACCCCCACGCCTACCGCGACCACTGGGTGGCCCAGCAGTACCTCCCGGACGGGCTCCAGGGCCGCGTCTTCTACGAGCCGTCCGACCAAGGCTATGAGCAGTCCATAGGCCAGCAGGTCGCACGTCGACGCGAGGCCCAGCTGGCCGCCATGGTGGAGACCACCTCTGCCATGCCCGAGGTGCTCACCACGGGCCCTGTGGATCGCGCCCGGGACGCCTGGCTCCAGCGCGCCGTGGCGGGCGCCGGTCGCACCCTCGGCCGGCTCCGCGATCGACTCTTCGAGCGCGCCGCATTGCAGCGCCACCACCTGGTGCTCGACCTCAACGCCGGCAGCGGGCTGCTCACCTGGGAGGCCCTGCGTAGCGCCCCGGAAGGCGGGGTCTGGGCCCAGACCGCCGATCCCCAAGCCGGCCGCTCCCTGCGTCAGCAAGCCGATCGCCTGCCCGAGCTGGAGCGTGTCGCCGTGCTCGTGGGAGAGGCCACCCGCCTCGACCGGCTGCTCACCGACCGCGGCGACGGCGACGTCCGCTTCGATCGCATCCTCGGCCGCAACCCCCTCACCGCCGAACCCGGCGACAGCGCTCCCTGGGATGCGGTCCTCGCCCAGCTGCGCGCCCGACTCCTACCCGACGGCCTCGTCTGCATCGTCCAGGTCATCCCCCGCGAGAACCAGCGCCTCTACCGGCTCATCGATTGGACGCAGGAGGCCCCATCCCTCGCGTCGCGGGTCCAACAGGCCGAGGAGTCGATTTACGCCGACGAGTCCGACCCGCTCGTGCGCTGGACCGCAGACGAGCTCCGCCGAGCGATGACAGAGGCCGGGTTCGAAGTGGAGCTCCTCGTGGAATCCCAACGCGAGCCCCGACGCTTCGGCAATCAGCACCTGGAGCGTTGGTTCCCATCACCGCAGTCCCCCTCGGACCCGTCGCCGCGACAGCGCAGCAGCTACGCCGCGCGCCTCCGACAGGCCGGCCTGGACGAGGACGAGGTGGTTCGCGTGGCGGCCCTGTACCGGCAGCAGCTCGCCGACCGCGTCGTGGACTGGCAGACCCGCCTGGCCTTCCTCACGGCCCGGTAACAACCGATTCTCGGTCGCACTATGGTTTTCTCATGATGAACATGTATACTGTTAACTAGTCATAATGACCATAAGACAGCGTGGTGACATCCATGACCCAAGTCAGCGTAGCAGAGATCAAGGCCAGGCTCAGCGAGTACGTAAGCCGAGCTCTGGGGGGAGAGCGTATCGAGATCACACGGCGGGGCCAACTCGTGGCCGTGCTGCTCGGACCAACAGAGTACAAGAGGATGGAAGTGTCCATCCAGCCCGATTCGTTCGCCCGGGCCGCCGCCAGATTCAGGGCCTGTACCGATGGCGCGACAGACCTGCCCGACCTCACTTCCGTGGTCGAGGAGCGCCTGGTCCGGTCGCGTGAGGTGGACCTTTGAGCGAGCCGCGGTACCTGCTGGACACCGACGTGCTGAGTCAGCCGGCGCGACGGGGCTGCCCGCAGCTCCTGCTCGAGCGTCTGGAGGCGCACGAGGGGCAGCTGGTGACTTCCTCGATCTCCATTGGTGAGATGGTGTTCGGGGCGCGAAACATCGCGGGGGGCCAGCGCTACCTCGAGTACCTCGAACGTGTGGTGCTCCCCAGGATTCCGGTGTTGCCGGTCGATCTGCAGGCTGCGCGAGTCTACGGTGAGATTCGAGCGACTCTTCAGTCCGCGGGGCTCAGGCTCGCCGATCTGGACCTGCTCATCGCCTCGGTGGCCTTGGTTCACAACGCCACGCTGGTCACGGGGAACCTCCGTCACATGCAGCGCGTCCCCGGCCTGGAAGTCGTGGATTGGCTTCGTGGATAGTACAGGGTACGTCACGGTTCTGTGCGACCAGAGCCAGCGTTGCGGAAACGGCGTTCAGGAGGGCGGAGAGGTCTGTGACGGAATGGACCTGGGGATTGAGACCTGCTTGACGCGCGGGTACACAGGCGGCGTGCTTGCCTGTCGGGACTGTAGTTCTTTCGACGAGTCGGCTTGTGTGGGTGAGCAGGTCTGCGGCAATGGTGTGGCCGAGGGAATTGAGGTGTGCGACGGTACCGACTTCGGCGGGATTGGCTGTGCAGACTACGGATATTCCTCGGGCGCCTTGGCCTGTCGCAGGGACTGCGACGGGATCCTGCTGAGCGGATGTGGAACCTGGGACGCTAGCTGTGGAAATGGACAGCTCGATCCTGGCGAGCAATGCGATGGCGCGCATTTTGCGGTGAACGATGACTGTGTCTCCCGGGGTTTCACCGGTGGGCAGCTCGGATGTGATCCCTGGTGTCGGCTCGATGTATCCGGTTGCGTGGGCGATGTTTGCTTCTCATCCGGATGGTACTCGAACGGACAGTGCGACCTCACGATTTCTTCTCGTTCTCGCGACGAAAAAGCGCGAAAGTCGAGCCTAGGCTCTGTCGCGCCTGGCCTTCCTCACGGCTCGGGTGGAGAGAGGGTGAGCTCGTAGTCGCCGTCGGCGGTGATCCAGAAGGCGCTGCGCTGACGGGTGGGGTCGTGCTCCCAGGTGCAGTCCGGCGCGTCGCAGCCGGTGAGCGAGAAACCGTCCGGGTAGTGACGGTCGGGGACGTAGAGCAGGCCCGAGGCGTCGAGGGAGGCGTCTCCGGTGAAGCGGAGGTGCATCACCCGGGTGGCGCGGTCATAGGCGAGGGACGTCAGGGTGCCCGGCGTGCGCTGGGGATAGGGGCGCACGAAGACATCCACGAAGGGCTTCTCCCGGCCCTCCGGGTCCAGCAGATGGAAGCCGTCCCCCCGGGCGTAGAGCCAGTAGGCGTAGCCGGCGAGGTGGTGGTCGAAGGCGTGCATGTGATCTTCGATGAACTGATCGAAGCCTGCCACCTGGGCCATGCCGCCGAACTCGCCCATGAACATCGGCGTGCCGAAGGCGTCGGCTTCGGATTGGCGCATGGCGAGGGCGCCGAGGATGGGCTCGGGGTTGAGATCATAGTCGCCGCCGTCGTGGATCGACATCAGATAGTAGTGCGGCGCGTAGACGGCGTTGGGGTAGGTCGGGGCGGTGACCTCGGTGGGCAGGCCGAGGTAGGCCATGTAGTTGGGCTCGAAGAAGATCAGCTTGTGCGGCGCCACCGCCAGGATCGCCTCGGCCGCCCGCGCATAGAAATCACCGAGCACCACGCCGCAGCCGTTCATGTTCTCGTGGGCGCAGAAGGGCTCGTTCATGACGTCGAACCCGATCACCGCCGGCTCGTCAGCGAAGCGCTCGGCGAGCAGGACCAGGTGATCGATGTACTGCTGCGTGAGCGCCTCGCTCCGCCAGAACTGCTCGAAGCAGGCCTGGACCTCCACGTCGAAGTAATCGCACGGGTCATCACATGACTCGTAGTAGGATTCGTCGCAGGCCCAGTACGGCATGCCCCAGAGAAACCCGACGCCGAAGGTGTGCTGGTGCATGTCCAGCAGCACCAGCAGCCCCTGCTCCTTGGCGAGGGCGACCTGGTCCGCGATGCGCTCGATGAACAGGTGGTCGATCTCACCCTCCACCGGCTCCACGTCGGCCCAGAAGTAGAGCTGCCGAACCACGGTGGCGCCCCAGTCGGCGATGCGGCGAAACTCGGCCTCGGTGGCGTCGAGGGTGGGCACATTGACACCGCGGAGCAGGAGCTGGCGGCCGTGACCGTCGAAGACCGCGCTCCCCTCGGTGGTGTACCGTCCGACGTCCGGCGGTGTCGGCTCGGGCGCGCGCTCGTCACAAGCGCTTCCCAGGGTGAGCACTCCCAGGGCGAGCACTCCCAGGGCGATGAGCGGCGTCAGGGATCGCGGGCGCATTCGGGACACTCCGTGAGCAACAGGGAACGGACGGCTTCATTGTGGGGACAACCCGGGAGGAGACGCAACTGAATCTTCGGTGGGGTCAGAAGCCGTTTTTCGTCTGGTAGGTGACGAGACCGGCGGCGACATCGGCGGCCATGGGGCTGCCTTTGAGATAGACGCCGAAGTCGGTCTCTCCCCGCACGAAGACGTTGAAGAACGCGGTCAGATACCGACGTGTGAGGCGCCGCGTGACCGCAGGGTCGTCGGTGCCCGCGGCGCACATCGAGCAGGTGAGGCCGCAGTTGGGGTTGTCCAGGAAGGACATGTGATTCGCGCCGAGTACCTCGATCTCGAGGGCGGGGCTCACGGCGTGCAGATAGTACTGGTGGAAGTTGTCGGCTTCCGGTGCGCAGGCCTGTCCCAGGGTGCCGGCCGTGGCGTTGACGGTTTCCCCGAGGAGCCCGAGGGGGATCGTGAGCTGATCCATCAGCTCCGGGGTGACCGAGGGATAGTCGACCGGATCTCCGCCCATGGGGCCGCCCGCCGCGTCCACGGGATCCACGCCGAACACGGCCCGCGGCCGGGAGTCCTCGGTGGCTGCCAGCAGGGCGATCTTTCCGCCCATGGAGTGGCCGGCCAGGGCGATGAGCGTTGCGTCGGCCTTGCCGGAGAAGACTCCGCCCGGATCCGTGGCGTTGGCCTGGATCCAGTCCAGCAGCCCGATGAGGAGCTCCTTGAGCACCCGATGGGGGCGGGCGTCCAGCATGGAGCCCGGGTACTCGGGCAGCACGGCGATGTAGCCCCAGGAGGCGAGATGCTCGCCGTAGGAGGCGTAGAGCGACGGGCTCAGCATGAAGCCGTGGCCGAACACGACCACGGGGAAGGAACCGCTGGCTTGGGGTACGTACACGGTCAAGGGGACCGCGTCGCTGCCTACGGTGACCGTCTCGCTGACGCTCGACCAGGACGCTCCACCGGGGTCGGCGGGATCCGGGGGCAGGGGATTGATTCCCCCGTCGTCGTCGCCGCCGGCATCGGGCTGTCCGGAGTCCCCTGAGATTGCGCTGTCGGCGCCGCCGTCGACAAGGGAACCGTCCGCGTCCCCCGCCGCGGTTTCCGAGCAACCCGTGCACCAGCAGAGCGTGAGGAGGACGCCCGCTACAAGCGTTGAGCTCTGCTTCATCTCGGCCTTCCCTCTGAGGTCATCATGGCGGAAATCTACCGAATGGTTGATTCAAGGTCAACACAAATCTACCGCTCGGCAGAAAAAGCAAATAATGCTTGAGATCTAAATGGATGAAACACATATAAAAATCATCCATACGGTAGATATACACCCGAGAACCTGGTAGTGTACCGCTCGATAGGAAGGTCACGCAGATGGTTTCTCAGGTCCCACGACGGGCCGGCCGGCCCGCAAATCCAGTCTCGCGATCCGAGCTGCTCGCAGCGGCGCGGGCGGCCTTTGCCGAAACAGGGTACGCCGGCGCGTCCATGAGCGACATCGCCGCCCGGATCGGGCTCCGAAAGGCGTCGCTGTTCCATCACTTTCGGAGCAAGGAGGCGCTCTACTTCGAGATGATCGCCGACATCTCCGACGAGCTGGGCCACCTCGTGGTGGAGGCCGATCTCGGCAGCGGAGAGTTCGTCGAGCGGCTGGACCGTCTGGGAGCCATGGTGGTCCGGTATCTCGGCACGCACCCGAACGCTGCCCGGCTTGCCCTGCGCGAGCTCGTGGACGGCGGCCCCTTCTCCACCGGACCGGGGCAGGAGCAGGTGGAGCTCTCCCTGCAGGCCGTGGTGATGTTTCTGGAGGCGGGCATGAGAGACCGGGCCGTCGTGAGTCAGGACCCGCGTCAGCTGGCGGTTTCGATTATCGGGCTGCACCTGTTCCACTTCGCGGCGTCCCAGGCCACGGAGCGGTTGTTCGGTGGAAGCCTCGGCTCGGACGAGGCCGTGGAGAGCCGCAGCGGCGCGGTGATCTCCCAGGTGCGGCGACTCTGCGGCGTTCCGGTGACCTAGTCAGTATGAAGTGACCGGCTCCGAGTTCGCAGATTCGTAGGTTACACTGCGAATTCGGAGAAACCCGTAGCGCAGAGCTACATACGAAAGGGAGCCGGTCACTTCATACTGACTAGCAGGTCTGGATCACGGTGGATTCCTGCTCGTCCTCGCGGACGTCGCGAAAATACTATTAATGTGCGCCCACCCGCGTCTGGGGGTATTAATGGCCGTGGTCCGGGTGCGGCGACCCAGCGCTCGGGCTATACTGACTCAGTCACTGCTGCTCGAGGTTTCACTCAATGCCCCCACGTCGTCCAAGAATGCGCCCGTTCCACCTCCTCGCCGGGCTGTTTCTGCTGAGCCTGTCGCTGCTGCCGCCGCACACCGCTTGCGCGCGCCAGAGCGGGAACGGACCCTACGACCTCACCAAGATGCCCGTGCTCAACAATGTGCTCGCCAAGGTGCGCACGCGGTACGTGGAGCCGAAGCGCCTCAGCCCGCGCCGGATGCTGCGCAAGGCGCTGCTGGAGGTGCAGCAGGACGTGCCCGAGGTGATCGTGCGGTTCAAGGGCAAGCACGACGTCGAGGTGCAGGTGGACACGGCGGTCAAGACGTTCTCCCTGGAGAAAGTGGACAGCCCGTGGGCGCTCTCCACGGCGCTTCGGGGCATCTTTCGGTTCATGCAGAGTCACCTGCATCCCACCACCAAGAAGCGCAACGTGGAGTACGCCGCAGTGGATGGGCTCCTCAAGACCCTGGACTGCCACAGCGTCCTGCTGCGACCCGAGTTCTTCGGCGAGATGCAGATCCACACCCAGGGCTCCTTCGGGGGGCTCGGCATCACCATCTCGCGCTGCGGGCACCCGCAGGTGTTGACCGTGGTGAAGCCTCTTCCGGGCACACCGGCGTACAAAGCCGGGCTCCAGGCCGGCGACCAGATCCTCCGGATCGGCAGCGAGCCCACCGAGAACCTCACCCTCAACGAGGCGGTGAAGCGGCTCCGCGGCAAGCCCGGCTCGAAGGTGCGGATCTGGGTCAAGCGGAAGGGGGCGAACCGTCTGCAGCCGTTTCAGATCGAGCGGGACCGGATCCACATCCGGGCCGTGGACTTTCGCATGCTCGGCCGGGGGGTCGGGTACGTGCGGATCAAGAACTTCCAGAACAGCACTGCCTGGGAGCTGCGGCTGGCCCTGCGTTCCCTGCAGAGCCAGGGCATGACCGCCCTCGTCCTGGATCTGCGTGGCAACGGCGGTGGTCTGCTGTCCCGGGCCATCGACGTCGCGGACGCGTTCCTGTACTCCGGCACCATCGTGACCACGGTGGAGCACGGCATCAACCGACGGGAGAGCCGGGCCAACTGGGCCAGCACCGTGGCGGGCAAGGTCCCTCTGGCCGTGCTGGTGGACGGCGGCACGGCGAGCGCCTCTGAGATCGTGGCGGGGGCGCTCAAGAACCTGGACCGCGCCGTGGTGATCGGCCAGCGCACGTACGGCAAGGGGTCGGTGCAGGTCATCTACCCGAATCGGGACCGGTCGGGCTTCAAGGTGACCATTGCCCAGTACCTCACCCCGGGGGACCGCTCCATCCAGGGCATCGGTGTGATTCCCGATATCGAGCTGACGCCGGTCACGGTGGAGAAAGACCGGGTCGTTTACTTCAGCTCCGGGGCGGACCTTGTTCGCGAGGGCGATCGAGCGTGCTCGCTGCAGCGCGCGAGCCTCGCGCTGCGCGCACCGCCCCAGCGCCGGATCTTCCATCTCGCGGGCAAACCACCGCTGGGGTTCAAGTGCGAGCCCTGCGGCGCCGGCCCGGACTTTGAGGCGCGCCCCGATCCGGACCAGTTCTTCTTCGACTATCCCATGCGGCTGGCGCGCAAGGTCGTGCTCAAGACCCAGTCCTTCAGCCGTCGACGGGTGCTCAGTGGTGCCCGCGCGCTGCTCGTCAATCAGCAAGCGGCCCAGGGGCGCAAGATCGCCGCGAAGCTCAAGAGCGTGAGCGGCGTGGACTGGTCGCCGGCCCCGCCGCGGTCGCAGCCGCCCCGGCTGACCGCCACGGTCACCGCGGGCAATCGCGGCGTCGCCGAGGCCGGCAAGCCGCTCAAGATCACCGTGACGGTGAAGAACGCGGCCGGCGGGGGCACAGCCTACCAGGTGCGGGGGCTCGTGTACTCCACCAACCCCATGCTCCAGCATCGGGAGGTGTTCTTCGGAAAGGTGGCGCCGGGCGCGACCCGCAGCGCCGTGCTGTCGGTGAAGCTGCTCCCGGGTGCGCGCCCGCGGGCTGACGACCTCTCCGTGCGGTTCTTCACCGGCAACGGCGGACTGCCCCCGTCGATCTGCACCGTGTTTCGGATTCGCGAGCGGCCCAAACCGGCGTTCGCCTATACGCGGCAGCTGATGGACGTTATCCAGGGCAACGGCGACGGCGGGATCCAGCCGGGCGAGCACGTCCGGATGCGGGTGCAGGTCAAGAACGTCGGCGCGGGCGCGGCGGGTGAAACCTATCTGCGGCTGAAGAGCCTGTCG
This sequence comes from bacterium, assembly GCA_043825095.1. Lineage (GTDB taxonomy): Bacteria > Myxococcota_A > Polyangia > HGW-17 > JAJRWW01 > JBDRSE01. The sequence continues at coordinate 21,950 of JBDRSE010000320.1, read as the reverse complement.
GGGGACGCCATCACGGTGGGGCGAGGACTGTACGCCCTCACCGGGCTGAAGCCGGGCGCCACCCAGACGGTGGAGCTGGACTTCAAGGTGATGCAGCCGCTGCCGCTCCCCAAGGTGAAGCTGAAGCTGTCCATCAGTGACTGCACGTCGGGAAAATCCGTGTCGGAGAATTTGGTCCTGCCCGTCGCTTCCGCCTCCTCGGGGGCGCAGCGGGTCCGCCATGTGTTACGCCCGGCGCGCCCGCAGGTCGCGATCTATCAGTCTCCGCGGGGGCGACACATCATCGGCTGGGCCGGTGATCGCGCGCGGTTCGCGGCCGAGGCGCGAACGGGAACGGCTGCGACGGGCCACTATCGGATCCGGCTCGGCAAGGGCTCGACCGGGTTCGTGAGCGCCGCGGATGTCCGTCGCGTCGGGGGGCAGGCCCGACCGGTGGTGCACTGGCGGTGGCTCCCCTCCCCACCACAGATCCAGCTCGGGAAGGTGTCGGACATCTCGCGGTCCCAAAGTGTCACCATCCAGGGGGAGGCCGTGGACAAGCTCCGCGTCAGCGACGTCTACGTCAGCGTGTCGCGGCTCCTGCGCTCCCCCGACCAGAGCCGGATCATCGGCGTCGACTACAACAAGATCTTCTATCGGGCGAACAAGGGCGGCGCCCAGAAGAGGCTCTCTTTCAAGGCGACGATCCCGTTGTGGGAAGGCTCGAACCTGGTCACCATCGTCGCGCGGGAAAATGATGAGATTCGAACCCGGCGTGCGATACGCGTGCTCCGGACCACCTGTCGGGGCGGCGTTCCGGCCCGATTGCCCAAGGTTTCTGCGAAACCCCTTTAGGGCTCGGATTCCTTCGGATAGGATTCTCCCATGGAGTGCGTACTGCTCGGCACCGGGGGCATGATGCCCATGCCCGGCCGACCCCTCACCGCGGTGGCCGTGCGCACGGGGGGGGCCGTCTACCTGCTCGACTGCGGCGAAGGGACGCAGGTGCCGTACAAGGCGCTGCACGTGGGGATGCGCGCGCTCCGGATGGTCGCCCTGACCCACCTCCACGCCGACCACTGTCTCGGCCTCCCCGGGCTGCTGATGCTCCGGTCCCAGATGGACGATCCCGATCCGCTCACCATCGTCGGGCCCTTTGGCATCGAGCGGTTCACCCGGCATGTGATCCGCGATCTGGCGTGCCGCATCACGTTCCGGCTGGACTTCGTGGAGATCGACACCCGGCAGGAGGAGAGCGGGAAGGGGCCGCTCCCGGTCGCCTACGAGGACGACCTGGTGCGGCTTCGCTGGGGGCCACTTCATCATTCGGTGTTCTGTGTGGGCTACCGTCTCGAGGAGCACGAGCGGCCCGGGCGGTTCTCCATCGAGGCCGCGCAGGGCCTGGGGCTCCCCCCCGGCCCGCTGTATGGGCGTTTGCAGACGGGCGAGGAGGTGACCGCCCCCGACGGCACGGTGGTCCGCCCGGAGCAGGTGCTCGGGCCCACGCGTCCGGGGCGACTCGTGGCGTACTGCACCGATACGGCGCCCTGCAAGAACCTCTATCGCGTGCTGGATCAGGTGGATCTCGCCTTCCTCGAGGGCATGTTCCTGCCCGAGCACACCGAGGAAGCGAAGCAGAAGCGTCACCTCACGGTGGCCGACGCCGCCCGGATCGCCAAGCGCTCCAATGTCCGGCAGACCATCCTCGTGCACCTCAGCCCGCGGTACGACAACAAGCTGGCGCGCCAGGTGGACGAGGTGGCCCGGGGTGTGCACGACGCCGTGCGTCGGGGCCGTGATGGCGAGCGTTTCGAGCTCCGCCTTCGGGAGTAGGGCGCCTGTTCCGAGCAAAGTTGCTCGACGACCCATCGGTTGTGGAATATAACCGGCGCGAGTGTGGTCTAACGCTCATCAACCGAGCCCAGGAGGATTCGTCATGAAGACCGTTGCAATCGGATTGGTGGCCGCCGCTGCTTTGCTGGTGGCCGGAAACGTCAAGGCCGCACCGAGGAAGGAGCCCGTCGCGAAGGGGCAGGTCGCGAAGGGGCAGGTCGCGAAGAAGCAGGTGGACAAGCCGCTTCACAAGATGACCAAACAGGAGAAGATCCGCGCCTTTTTCGAGATGGCCAGGGAGATGGGTCGGGTGCCACGGAGCTGTCGCTACCGGGGCAAGAGGCTTTGGGGCAAGGTGAAGATCGTGAAGAACTTCCCTGACTTCAAGGTCCAGATTGTGAATAATTTCCCTGACCTCAAGGTGAAGTGGGTCAACAACTTCCCCGACAAGTGCGGCAAGTGGAAGAAGGTCCGGAACTTCCCCGACTTCAAGATCAAGCTCGTGCGCAATTTCCCGGACTTCAAGATCAAGATCGTCCGGAACTTCCCCGGCGTGCGCTAGCGAGTCCAGGGCCTCCCGGCTACCGCCGGTTCCGCATCCGGTACCCCGGCAGGTGATCCGCCTGCCCGCCGGTCTGTTCGGTCACGGGCACGAATTCGTCCCAGCCGTAGTGCTCGGGGTACTCGCGCCACGGCCCCTCGCAGCGCTCGTTCCAGAGGCAGCGCCCGCATTCCGGCCCCTTCGCCTTGCCCTCGGTGAGCCGGTACGCGGTGTAGCTCTCCACCACCACTGCCGCGTCATAGACCCGGGTCTCCGGCATGATCCACTCGGCGATGTGCTTCTCCCGTCCGGGGAGGATGCAAGGCGGGATGGCCTCGGTCATGGTGATGATCCCGGCGCGCTCCCCCAGATCCAGGCCCTTGGCCACGTAGGCTGCCACCAGGGAGAGCCGCGGCACCACGCTGTGGAAGTCCTCGCCGGCCGTTCCCACCGGGTGAACGAAGGCGAACTGGTACTGATCCACACCCAGCCTGAGCAGGAGCAGCGCGAGCTCCGGCAGGTGACGATAGTTCGAACGGGTGATCACCGAATTGGTGATGATCGGCTGCCCCATCCGCTTGAGATTTCGGATCCCCCGCGTGGTCTGCTTGAAGCTGCCCTCGGCCCGGGTCAGGTAGTCGTGCAGCTCGGCCGTGTGCCCGTGGAGCGCGGGGGAGAACTCGTTGGCGCCCGCCTCGATGAGCTCCTCGCAGTTCTTCTTGTAGGCGAACATGCGGCCGTTGGTCTGGATCTGGATCGTCTCGAACCCGAGCTCGCGCGCGTAGGCCACCAGCTCCACCAGGTCGTCGCGCAGGGTCACCTCCCCGCCGGTGAAGACAATGCTGCGCGCGTGCTCCCGGGCCTCCTCCAGCCGCTGGCGCAGGGCCGCGGTCTCGAGGTCCGCGACCCGGTGGCGCTTGTCCCCCTGCACGCAGAACCGGCAGCAGTTGTTGCAGGAGAAGCCCAGCTTGAGGTCCACGCGGTTTCCAACCACGTCCATGAGCGTCTCTCGGGGCCCCGTCTGACAGCCGCTATTACGCGGGGAATCGATCATGGCTCTGGTGTACCACCAATCCGTACTGCAAGCCATAACCAGCGCCGGGAGGCGCCCAATTTCGGGTAGTTGCAGGTATACTTACTGAGTGGGTCTTTTGTTGTACTTGAAGCGAGCGGTGGGGTAGACTGTGCCGGACTGGACGTGTCGGTGGACAGCACCCCGGGGGTGCCGACGCGTGATTCTGGATTTTACGACAACGAGTCGGACAGCAACCGAAAGGAAGGAGATTCATCATGCGCGGAGGCGGCTATCTATGGGCGATTAGCCTCGGTCTTATAGCGGCGGGGATTGTGTCCGTTGCGAACCTGATCGTGGCGAAGAAGCCGGATATGAAGAAGCACCTGGACAAGCTCACCGAGTACTCCGGGTACATCGGCTCGGTCATTCTGCTGGCGGGGCTCTGGGGCGTCGTGGACGGGCTGATCATCTCGAAGTTCTACACGAAGTACATCGGTCTGTACTTCAAGGCGTTCCCGGTGATGGCATTTGCGATCATGCTGTTTCCACCGCTGTGCATCATCCTTGGTGCGCTGCAGGGGTTGCCCCAGATCGGCAAGTGGACCGGTAAGGACCTGACCAAGGTGGAGGAGATCGCAAAGAAGCTCGCGCCCTTCCAGGTGCCCTTCGGCATCGCCGGGATCGCCGTCGGATTCCTGCTGTTCCTGTTGATGTTCGGCGTCCACTTCTAACGTCCTCATTCCAGCTTCCGGTCGACTCTTGGGGCCCGGCGTGGCGCCGCGGTTCTACTCCCTTGTGCCCCGCGCGGGTTTCGCGTCCTCCGACCTCACGTTTCCCATTGCTCAGTTCCCGACCTCCTCCAGTGGCGCTCGGGCGACAACTCGGGTAGATTGGCCCCGCAATGGCGGAGCAGAGCGAGGTGATCGAACGGGCGTTGCCGCGGCTGGCCGCGGCGGCGCTGCTGTGCCTGGGCGGCCTGGCCCTGGGGGGCTGGGGCCTGAGCCTGGCTGCCGGTGGCGCCAAGGTGTCGGCAGCCGCGGCCGGATTCCTCGCCGTGGGAGCCGGCGCGGCGGTGCTGCTCGGAGTGCTGCTGTTGCTGCGCGTCCTGGACGCGGCGCTGGTGGCGACCGTGTTCCTCGACGCGGGCGTGCTGGCCGCCGTGCTCGTGCCCCTGGGCGCGGCCCGGGTCCGGCTTTCACTCCCCGTGCCCCTCTGCGTCTTCGTGGCCGTGCTGGTGGGCGTCGCCCTCATCGCCGGAAAGCGTGGACAGGGTCGCCCTTGGCTCGCCGTGGCGCTCCAGTTGTTCTACGCCGCTGCGCTGGCAATCTACGCCACGCGCGTCGGCCCGGGAGCGCTGGGGGCCACCGGGTGGATCGCGCTGCTCGGCTCCGGCCTGGGCGCCGCGTTGACCCATTTCGTCTACGTCGCGACCCGCGACCGGCAGCCGTGGGAGCGGCTCGCCGGCCTGCCGCCCTGGGCCCGTGCGCTCATCGTGCTCGGCGTCTCCTTCGGGGCGTTCGCGGCCGCGGCCGGTCCCCGGCTCCGTCACCCGACCCCGAACAACCACTTCGTGTACCTGGCGGACTGCTATCTGCACGGAAGGCTCTCCCTGAGCAAAGAGCAGCTCCAGCGCAAGCACAAGCTCAAGCAGTTCGACGACTGGGCCCGGGTCGAGAAGGTGAAGCTCCGCCGGGACGTCAAGACCCGGCACGGCGTGCTCAAGCAGGGCTCGGAGCTGCGGGGAATCTGGCTCATGCGTCAGCGCCGCCGCACGGATCGGTTCCGCACCACCCGTGGCGACGTGGTGCAGCTCCCAGCGGGCACCTGGTCCGGCGCGGGAAACGACTGGTACATCTCCTTCCCACCCCTCCCGGCGGTGCTCATGGCGCCCGGCGTGGCGCTGTGGGGCTACCGGTTCAACGACGTGTGGTTCAGCGTGGCGCTGGCCTCCTTGAGCCCGCTGCTCTTTCTCCTGCTGCTCGGCCGGCTGCGCAGGGAGGGCCTGAGCGATCGCACCGACGCCGACGATTACTGGCTCACGCTGTTGTTTGCCGTGGGGACGGTGAACTACTTCGTCTCGGTGCGGGGAGAGGTCTGGTACACGGCGCACGTCCTGGGAGTGCTCCTGTTGTTGCTCTATCTGCACGCGTCCCTCGGTGCGCGCCGGCCGCTGCTCGCAGGCCTGGCCCTCGGCGCGGCCGTGGCCAGCCGGGTCACCCTGGCCTTCGCCGTGCCCATCTTCCTGGCCGAGCTCGTCCGGTCCCGCGGCGGATGGGGAACCGAAGGCGGTCTCCTCAGGCGGCTCAAGGCCGTGCAGTGGCAGCGGCTCAAGGGGCCGGCCGTGTGGTTCGCCCTGCCCCTGACCGTCATCGCCGCGCTGCTGCTGTGGCACAACCAGGCCCGCTTCGACTCCCCCTTCGAATTCGGGCACCGCTACCTGGACATCTACTGGAAGGATCGAATTCAGCAGTTCGGGCTCTTCGACGTACACTACCTCGCGCGGAACCTCTCCGCGGCCTTTACGCTCACCCCTCATTTCCAGCCCGAATCCCCTTATGTCCTGGTGAGCCGCCACGGCATGAGCATGCTGCTCGTGACGCCGGCGCTGCTGCTGCTCGTCTGGCCGCGGATCAAGGGACCCTGGCACCGGCCCCTCTGGCTCAGCGTCGCCCTGATGGCGGGCCTGGTGCTGTGCTACCAGAACAGCGGGTTCGTGCAGTTCTCCTACCGGTTCGCCCTCGACTTCATGCCGCTGCTGGTGCTGCTCATCGCGCTGGGCGGCCGCCGCCTCTCCACGCCCGTCAAGGTGCTCATCCTCATCGGCGTGCTGCTCAACCTCTTCGGCGCGATCACCTTCGGCACCGCCCCAGAGTTCTACGGCCGCACCAACTGGGTCTGGACCCCCCTCGACCCGGGCTGCGCCTGCTAGAGCGCCGACCGGTTTGAGCTCCCTTCGCCGGATCGGGCGGCATAGGGCCGTTTGCATCGTCGCTCCTCAGTCAAATATGGCCCGATATTCTCCATCGTCGCTCCTTGCACACGGCCCCTGGCGCTCCGCCCGGCTCGGTCCGCCCAAACCGGTCGGCGCTCTAGGCGTCTGCCGTGTGCTCTCCCAACGCCGCTCCGACCAGCGCCGCCCCGACGAACGCCGGAGCGCCGATGAAGGCGGTGAACATCTGCGCGCTGCCGGCCGCGCCGATAAAGAAGATGATGACCTCAAAGGCCAGCCAGGCAAAAATCGCGGCGGTCAGGGGCTCCTTGGGGCCGATGCCGGGGGAGAACCGTCCCACGGCGAAGCCGCCGAAGAAGTAGAAGACGCAGGACCCGAGCAGCAGGATCCAGAAGCCCAGGGTGCGCACCGGGTCGTGCAGAGTTCGTTTCTCCTTCCTGAGGTCCGGGCTCTTGTCGTCCTTCTTCTCGGGCGGCACGAAGTAGTAGCCGCCGTACTTCACCAGCTCCTCACCCGACTTGAAGATGATCTTCACCGGCACCAAACCGACCTTGCCCGGCACGCTGGGCGTATAGACATTCACGAAGGTCCGCAGCTGCTTGCGCTCGCGGGCGGCCCGGGCCTTGTTGTCCTTCTTGGTCTGCTCGACCTCCAGGTTGTACTGATCGATGGCCTTCTTGTGGTCCTTGTCCGACTTGTACGCGGACCGCTGAGGCACTTTGGGCGGAGTCTGGCGCCCGCGATCGTCCCGGAAGGCCCAGCAGTCCGTAACCTTGGCCTCGCACTGCTTGGCCCGGGCTTGGAAGACCGGCATCTGCTTGCGGCAGAGGCTGCACCGTCCCTCCTCCGAATCCGCGACGCTCTTCTTTTTCGGACACTCGCTGTCACAGCGCCGCTTGCGAATTCCGTAGGCCTGAAGCCGCTTGTCGCAGGCGGCACACCCGAGCTTGATCTTCTGTTTTTCCTTCTTCTCCGGCGTGAGCTCTTTGTCCTCGTCGAGCGCCTCGCAGGGACGCCAGCACGCCTCCACCGCCTTCTTCTCCGCCTCGATCTCGACCTTGTCGCAGACTTTCACGCACTCCTTGTAGATCTGGTTCGCCTTGATCTTACGCTGGCACTTGTGGTTGCACTCCTTCCGCATCACCTGCAGATGCTGAATGTGGAACCGCTTCGCCTTGACCCCGGCGAACATCACCGCCAGGACCTGCTGCGCGGTGTTGATATTCTTGTTGTCCGGCTTGATGGTGAGCGTGACGCGCGTGCCACCCGAGTTGGCCCCCCAGCCCGGAGAGATGGCGTCCAGGTTGACGTCGAGCAGACTGCGCCCCTTTTCGCCGACGAGGATCTTCTTGCCCCAGACGGACAAGAGCGCCCCCATCAACGCGCCTTGCAGGAGGATCGCGATCAGCCCCCCGATGATGACCCACTTCACGTCGAAGCTGGCGCCGATGGCTTGGCGCATGATCTCGTTTTCGTCGCCGACCGGAAAAAGCGCACCGCAGTTGCTACAGAAGGGAACAGAGCTCTGCGTAGTGGTGCCGCAAGAAGAGCATTTTCTGGCACTCATTCAACAACTCCTGATATCGACGCTGTTCATCCCTCGCCCGCGCTCGAACGGAACCTGGAACTGACCTTGGCCCAGTCCTCCAACACCGAAGCGCTCCGACGATACGAAAACCAGCTTCCAGTACCGGTCCAAGCGGGAAGCATCCTACTCCATTCTTGGAGCGTTGACCAGCCTCCACACCCGCAGAATCATCGCCTGACCGGCGGTTCGACAACCCCAACAAAGTACCCGATTGTACCAAGAAATCAACGTGATATTTCGGGACTCCTCAGTTGGTCCAGCGCAGGCGTCGGAGGGTGTGCCGCACGCGCTTGTTCAGCTGCTCGTAACGCTCCCGGTCAGCCTCCGCCTCCCGCGCCATTCCCAGCTGCTCATCGATCCGGGAGAGATGCCAGTACACGTCCCGCTCGATTCGTTGATCGTACCGAGCGGCGACCAGCGCTGCGCGAAGCAGACGTCTCGCCGAAGCCAGCTGATCCGCCGCTGCCGCCACCAGGCCGGCCGCCATCAACCCGTGCACTGCCAGACGATAGCTGGCCTGCACGGACCGCGGCCACTGCGTGGATTTTCCCAGGGGCGCGACCTCTGGATCGATGAGCTCCTCGAGGTCCTGCTCCGTCGACGCCTGCGCCCGCTGCTCCCGCTCTCGCAACCGCTGGGCGGCGTGCGGACGTGAGAGCGCCCACTCGGCGAAACGTCGTGCCTCGTCCAGGGCCTCGGAGGCGGCTCGATCCTCCTCCCCCAACGCCTCGGGCGGCCCCTCCACCGTGAGCAGCACGCTCGCGTCCTTTGCCAGCTGGAGCGCCCCCTCATACCGTCCGAGGCGCAGCCTTGCCACCACCGCTCCGTGGTACGCCATCAGGCGCGTGGTCCGGGAAGCATCCGCGGCCAAGGACTGGAGAAACAGTCGCTCAGCGCCCTGGTAGTCCTCAACCTCCAGCGCCTCGGTGGCGTCTCGGAGCATCATCACGCCGCGCAGCTGGCCCAGGAAACGAGACACCGGCGAACGGAACCGATCCATGAGCCGGCCGATGGTTCGCAAGGGGGAACGGTTGGAGTCCGACATCTGCCGTCAGTGTAGCAAGAAACTCGGCCCGGAGCACCGGTTCGTGGAACATCCCGTCGCCGGGGTTGTCACACCCCCGAATTCGCCCTGGAGCGCCGCTGATGAGCTCGACTCCGTCACACCGGAACCTTCCGCCGCAGCCGCGACCGGCCGCGCTGGGGTGGTGTGTCCTTGCGTGGGGAGGGGTCGCGCTGGCCACGACGGCCTGTGGGACGCCCCTCCGAGCCGGCCGTCCCGGGTGGGGCGTCAGCGCGAGCCCGGTGGAGCGGGCGACGCTCCTGGACGAGCTGCGCTCGAAGACCCTCGCCCGGGCACACGAGCTGTCAGAACTGATCCTCCTCGCCGGGGAGCAGCGGGACGACGGGAGCGCGCGGGTGCTGCGCAGGCAGCAGCGCACGCTGTTCGCGCACGCCCGGGCGCTGCTTCACAGGGCGTTCCGTCAACGGCGGCGGCTCCTGGAGGATCCGCAAAACGCGGGGCTCGCACTCCTGGACAGGGTTCTCCGCAACGCCTGCGCGAATCTGAGGGAGCTGGCCGAGCGCGCCTCCCGGCGAGGCGACCGCGGTCGGGCACGGGCCTACTCCCTGGCCCGAAACCACCTGCTCCGCCGGCTGATCCGCGAGCACCCGACCTCCCGCCTGGTGGGTCGGGCACTGCTCGAGCTCGCCGAGTCCTATCGACAGCAGCGCCGGTGCGCCGAGGCGCTCACGGCCTACCGCAAGGTGGTGCGGACCGCAGACCCCGCGCTGATCCCACCTGCCCGGTTCGGCATGGGTCGCTGCTTCATGGAGCTCCGCAAGTTCCGTCGGGCCCTGCCTGTCCTGGCCGCGCTGCTCGCGGACCCTTCCGCGCGGGCCCTGCTGAGTGAGGCCCGCGGCGCGTTGTTTGAGACCTGGACCCACGTCGGCAAGCCCTCCGAGGCGTACGGGTTTCTCGAGCGCATCGCCCGCGGAAAGCGGCTTGTGCCGCGCAATCTGTTCCTTCGGCTGGCCCGCTGGGCCGCCGAGCACGAACGAGACGAGCTGGCGCACTCGCTGCTTCGCGAAGCCCGCCGCCGCTGGCCGCGGGACCATCAGCGCTGCCGCTGGTGGCTCGCGCAGCTCGACAGCGCGACGCGGCTTCACGACCACGGCGCGATGGACCTCGCCCTCGCCGAGGCGCCGACGCTGCTCCGCAGCCTGCGGGCACAGCTCGGGTGGCACGACTCGGCTCTGCGTCAGTGCCGGTTTCGCATGGAGCAGGCCCTGCGACAGGTCGCCACCACCCTGCACGCCCTAGGGATGACGCTGCACAGCGTGGCCCGGCTGGAGACGGCGCGCCGGGCCTACGAGCTGTATCTCCGGACGTTTCAGAGCGCGACGGATCACTACCTCATGGCCTATCAGCACGCCGACCTGACCTGGCTCATGATCTCCAAAGACCTCCACACCAGCGGGCCCACCTGGCGGGCGCTGGCGCGCCGCTTCACCCGCCTGGTCAAAACGCCTCGTCCGAAGGCGATGGACCGGGCAGAGTACCGCGCAAAACGCTCGGAAGCGGCGCTCGCCGCCGTGCGCTGCCTGATGAAGGCGAACCGCCTGACCCGACAAAAGCTCCTCCGAGCACACCGCCCGGAGTCGCCCGGTCGCCCCGGGGCCCGCCCCCCGTGGATCTCGATCCCCCTGCGGTGGCAGGAGCTGCTCGACGCCTTGGAGCTGTACCTCGAGATCGCCCCCCGGTCGCACTACCGCTCTGCGATCATGTTCAACGCCGGCCACATCTACTGGAAGTACAACCAGTTCGAGCGCGCGCTGCCGCGCCTCGTCAAGGTGGCGCTCGAGCACGCAAGCGACCAACCGGAGTCGGCCCGCACTGCCGCGGTTCGGGTGGTCGAGATGCTTACGCTGCTCGGGCGCCGCCGTGAGCTGCAGCGACTGATCGACCGGTTCCTCGAAATCAAGGACCTGATGTGGGACGAGGCGTTCCGTCACCGCATGCTCGGCCTCAAGATCAAGTCCCTGTGGGCCACCGCCAACCGCCACCGTCGACAACCATCCTTTGCCCGCTGCGGAGCCAAGTTCGAGAAGCTCGTGCGGCAGCACGCAGGCAGTCGGTTCCAAGACACGATCCTGTGGAACGCCGGCGCCTGCTACGATCGCGCGAAGATGCTGAGGCCGGCGCTCCGGATGTACCGCGCCCTCCAGCAGCGCTACCCGCATTCGAGGCACGCCGCCCCGGCCCTGTTTCGTTTGGGCCGCCGGTACGAGCAGCTCACGTTCTTCCGGAAGGCAGCCCAGCGGTACGAACAGTTCTTCGTGCAGCACTCCCGCCACCGGCAAGCCGCCGAGGCCATGTTCCGCGCCCTGCAGCTGCGCGCGGCCTTCGGAGACGAGCGCCAAATGCTGACTCTGGCCAGCTCCATCGAAGAGCGGTTCGGTGCGACGCAGCCGCGGCTGGCTGCGCGCGCCCGGTGGCAGGTGATCCGCGCCTTTCAGGCCTTCACCCTCCCGAGGAAGCTCGCGCCGCAGCTTGAGCACTACGTGACCAAGTATGCGGCGGTGCGGCCGGATCGCACCATCGAGGCCCTCGTCGGGCTCGGCGCGCTCCGGGTCAAGCAGGGGCGGCGGCGGCTGGTTCTGCAGGGCCGCCGGCTCCTCACCCGGGCGCTGGAACGGTGGAACCGGTTTCTGCGCGGGCCGGGCGCACGGACGATGACCGGGCTCGCCAAGATCCGGATCGCTCGTCTGCGCCGCCACGTCCACCGCGCCCGACTCCTGTTGGCTGGGCAGCGTCGGCGTCGCCGCGCCCTGTCGCGCCATCATCACCACCGCCCGACGACCCGGGAGCGCTGGAAATCACCCGCGCTGACGGACCGCAGGCTCGCCCCCGCGGGGTTCCGCTGGTCACCCGACCGATAATTCTCCTACCGCCGTGCCGACAGTTCGACTAAAACAGAAGAAGCTGGACCCCGTTCCATATGAGCCGGCGTTCGCGGGACACGTGAGATGGCGAAGGATTTACGACCAGGAGACATGGTGGCCGGACGGTTTCGCGTGCTCGAGCTGCTGGGCGCGGGATCGGTGGGCGATGTGTTCCTGGTGGAGCACAACGTGCTCGGCCGCCGGTACGCGCTGAAGCTGCTGAAAGCCCAGTTCTTGGCCGACGCGAACCTCATGGAGCGCTTCCGACGGGAGGCGCTGGTGGCGAGTCGTCTCGAGCACCCGAACATCGTGTACATCGCCGACTTCGGGGGCGCCGAGGACGGCCGGTTCTATCTGGCCATGGAGTACATTCAAGGGACCAACTTGAGTCTGGTCATCGAACAGGTGCGACCCGGCGTGATCGCCCTGCACCGGGCGCTGGCGATTCTGAAACAGCTCGCCGGTGCCCTGGGCGCGGCCCACGACGCGGGAGTCGTCCACCGGGACCTCAAACCCGAGAACATCATGCTGAGCCAGCCCCCCACCGGAGAGGAGGTCGTGAAGGTCCTCGACTTCGGGCTGGCGATGATCATGGTGGACAGTGGCGCCTACAAGCTCACGCGGCGCGGTGAGATCTTCGGCACGCCGATGTTCATGTCGCCCGAGCAGGCCCGAGGGGAGGCGCTGGACTCACGCACCGACATCTATTCCTTCGGCGTCGTGGCCTTCGAGCTGTTCACCGGCCGCGCCCCCTTCGAGTGTGACACGCTGCAGCAGCTCATCGTCGCCAACCAGAAGCAGATCCCACCCGCACCGTCACAGGTGCGCCCCTCGGGCAATGTGCCGCTCCCGGTGGAGCTGGACCGTTTCGTGCTCTCCTGTCTGGAAAAGGACCGCGAGCGCCGTCCCGCCACCATGCGTGAGGTGACCGCCGGCCTCGAGGTCAGCCTGAAGCGCGCACGCCGGACGACGCGTGCCTACACCGCGGCCACCCCGGTGGTGGCCGCACCGAGTGACACCGCGGAACACCCGACCCTCCCCCCGGTGGGCCCGCCGGAGCCCGACGACCTGAACCAGACCCTGCCGAACCCGACCAGCCTGGAGGACGCCGCGAGGGTCGCCGTCGAGGACCCGTGGCTGTGGCGCCAGGTCGCTCGCCGGACCCGGTCCTTCGCCCGCTCGGTGCTCACGGCGCGCGACGACGCGCCCGAGCTGCCGGGCGTGCTCGACGAGCTCGACGACCTCAACTCCCGGCTTCAGGCCGCGCAGTCCGAGCTCGTCTTTCCCTCCGCCCGCCTGGAGGATCTGGAGCAGGCCCATCGGGAGCGCACCGCGCGCCTCCGCCACGCAATCATCGACCTGAACCTGGAGCGCAGTCGGGAGGTCGATCAGGGCGTCGCGGACCGGCAGCGGATCCGCGACCTGGACTATCAGATCCAGGCCCTCGAGGAGCGCTTGGCCACCGAGTACCGCGATGGGAAGAGCCAAGCGGCGGGCGTAGAGCAGGAGGTGGCCGAGCTGGAGCGCCGCCGCGAAGAGCTGGTGGCGGCAAAGACCGCGCTGGAGCTGCGGCTTCTCGGAGGTCTTCGGGAGCTGCTGGCCGCCGCCGCCACGGCCGAACAGCACGCGACCCACGCGGAGCTCGAGAGGCTGCTGCGCGGGGTGGGCGATTGACTCGGAGACATGGCACAGCGAAAGGTCTCGGGACTTGACCCAGGGCGCAAAACTCCTGCCGCGACTCGTCAGTTTCTCCTGGATCGCGCTGACGGCCTGCTCCGGTCCCCCCGGGCAGGTGCAGCCGGTGGACGCCGCAGTGCTCCCCGACGCCGAGCTGCCGGACACCTGGCCGGACTGCGTTCCCACCGCGGAACAGCAGACCGTCACCTTCGTGCACACCGGCGATCTGCACGCCACCTACACGCCGGACGCCCCCGGGGAGAGCCCGGTGAGTCGCATTCGCGGTTTCTACGAGTGGACCCGGTGGGAGAGCCCGTACACGGTGTTCACCGACGCCGGAGACGCCCACGAGAAGGGCTCGGTGGCAGAGCTGCTCTCCGCAGGTGCGGCCACCCGAGAGATCGTCCGGGCGATGGGGTATCACGTCCGGGTCATCGGCAACCACGACTTCGCCTGGAGCCTCGCGGAGCTGCTCGCCTTCTCAGGAGATCCACACGCCCTGGTGCTGGCCTCAAACACCACCTATGACGGCACCTCGGGCTTCGGAGCCGAGGCGTACGGCGAGCTGGACGTGGGCTGTGTGCGGATCGGGTTCTTCGGCATGGTGTCCCGACCCTGGAACGAGCGGAACGAGCAGTTCGACGGGCCCTACTACCCCGAGCTCGATACCCGGTACGACTTCACGACCCGGGCTGAGGAGATCGTGGCCGACCACCTGGGCGAGGTGGACCTGCTCGTCATGGTGAGCCACCTCGAGCTCGCCACCGACGAGGGGTTGGCAGAGGACGTGCCGGGGATCGATGTGGTGCTCGGCGGGCACACCCACGCGGCGCTCGAGGCGCCCCTGATCCGGGGCGACGACACGCTCATCGTGCACACCGGCGCCTACGCGCGCTACGTGGCGCGGCTCGACGTGGACCTCGATCTGCGCACCGGGGATCGCCTCGCGCACCGGTACGAGCTCGTGCCCAATGACGTGGGATCGCTCCCCGCAGAAGCGGAGCTGCAGGCGGTGGTGGAGCAGGTGATGGCCACCTATGCGCCGGAGGCCCTCCACGAGTCCGGCCGGCTCGCCGCGGACCGAGCCGTGGCCGAGATCGCCGAGCTCACCGCCCGGGCGGCCGTCCACCACCTGGCCGTGGACGCCGCCATCGTGGATCAGGACACCGTGTGGCAGAGCTGGAGCGCCGGGCCGCTCACCCAGCAGGATCTGGCGGACACCTTCCGCGTGGAGCGCCAGCCCGTGGGCACGCCGGGATTCAACAGCTTCTATGTCGTCTCCGTGCTCGGCGAGGACCTGGTCTGGCTGCGCTACTCCTTGTCCCTGGCCTTCGCGCTCGTCGGCCCGGAGCAACCCGACCCCACAGCGACCTATCTGCTGGCGCTGCAAAAGCACGCCGTTTTCGACCCCGACGCCTACCTGCCCCCGGAGGTGGAGATCGTCGCCCCTGCTCCCGCCTCCGAAGCCTGGGCCGTGCTCGACGCCTACGCCCGCTTTCGCGCCGACTCCTGCCTCCATCTCGACGTCGACACCCCCCTGCCGGACTGCCTGCCGTAAGGTCCCGAGTCACAAACGCCGGCTCACCTTGCGCGCGGTGGTTCGATGCTTAGGCTCTGGGCACCATGAAACTCTCCCGCAAGCGGCCGACCGCCCCGAACCGGAAGGAAACCTTGCGCGCCCTGCTCCGGGAGCGGGATCACGACGCCCTCCTGCGCTGGGCGCAGCAGGATCGACAGGCCGTCCGAACGGTGTTCTCGGCGCTGTTCGAGCCCGACCCACTGCTGCGCTGGCGGGCCATCGAGGCCCTGGGGCTGCTCGCCGACCGGCAGAGCGGCCGTGACCCCGAGACGGTCCGCGAGTGGCTCCGTCGGCTGCTCTGGAACATGAACGACGAGTCCGGCGGGCTGATGTGGCACGGCCCGGAGGCCATCGCCGCGATCCTCGTCAACGTCTCGGCACTGATCCCGGAGTTCGTGATGCTCCTGTTCTCCTATCACGTGCAGGAGCCCTTCGAGGCGGGCACCTACACCGCACTCGCCCGGATCGCCGACTTGGAGCCGAAGCGCGTGGCCCCCTTCTGGCCGCTCCTGGAGAAGGGCCTGGAGGACGCCGATCCGCGCATCCGGGCCTACGCCGCACGGATCGCGGAGCTCACCGGCGAACGCGTCGCCTCGCCGGAGACGCTGGCCCGGGTCCGGCAGGAGCGCACACCCCTCACCGTCTACGACCACGAATTAGGCACCCTCCGGGAAACCACCGTCGGCGCCGTGGCCACGGGTTCCCCGTAAGGGATGTGTTCACGGGGCCCTCCCGTCCCCTCAAGGGGGCGCCCGCCAGCGCGGGAGCGCTGCGCCGTCTCCCACGTGAACGGTTGCCCCGTAAGTTTTTCTCGACTCTGCACGGTTCTCTGACTAGATCTACGAGAGGCTGACGAACCGCAAATCCATGCTCCAGCGCACCTTTCTCAAGCCGGGGGGCAACCCGCTCACCGGCGTCCGGATTCTCCTGGTGGGCTACCTGCTCGCCATGCTGGCCTTCGTGTTCTGGGGGAGCCGTCTATATCCTGACACCCTGGGTTTGGTTCCCAGCCGCGCCTTCGGCGGCTACGAGCTCTGGCGGCTCGTCTCCAGCCTTGTGTACTTCGGAACCCTGGAGGCGATCTACATCGCACCCTTCCTGCTGGGGTTGTTCGCCCTGTGGCTGCTGGGCTCGCCGTTGGAGGGCTGGCTGGGGACGAAGCGCTTCCTGATCCTGTTTTTCACCTGCGCGCTGGCGGGCCACCTCGGCGCCGGCCTCACCGGCCTTGCGTTGGCGCCGCACCAGGCCGTGGGCGGCGCCTCACCGGGCGTGTGGGGCGTCATCGTGGCGCTGGGTTTGCTCTACTGGAACGTGCAGGTCTATTTGGTGCGTCCCCTGCCCGTCCGGGGCAAGCACCTGCTGATCGCCCTCGGCGCGCTCTTCGCCATCGCCGCGCTGCTGGATGTATTCGAGAAGCTGCCCCTGCTGCCGTCGCTGGCGTCGCTGATCGGCGGGGGCGTCGGAGCGCTCTTCGTGACCCGCTCCTGGCGCCCCTCACAGCTCTTCGGCAAGCGCAGGCAGCAATCCCGCTTTGTCGTGCTCCAAGGCGGACGCGACCCCCTTCCCCGCGCCTCCTCTCCCGCAGGCGGCCGCGCCGGCAACGGCGGCGGCCACAGCGACGACGCCCCCAACCCACCGAAAAAACTCTGGAACTAGCCTCGGCCAGATGACCGATTCAGCCGTTGCGCCGAATCGGGTATGCTGTAGTTGGATGTATGACAATTTCAAGAGCGTGATCGAAAGGGTGACCACCATGAAGCGGAGCATCGTCGCGATTGGACTGCTGTCCCTGATCCTGGGGGCCTGCAGTCCCACCAGCCCCGGGACGAACGACAACAACGACAACCAGAACTCCGGCCAATGCAACGCCAACGCGGCGGGACACTACCTCGCCGCCCTCGGCAACTTCGACGTCGAGATCGCCAGCGGCACGACCATCGCGATCCGGGCCCTGCTCCTGACCAAGGACGACGGCACCGGAGAGACGGGCGGCCCGGCAGTGGGCGCCACGGTCACCTTCACCCTCATCTCGATCACCGGCGACGGGCAGCTCAGCGCGTCCACCGCCGCCACCAACGACGCCGGCCTGGCCGAGGTGGAGTTCACCGCCACCGAGGCGGCCACCTATCAGATCACCGCGTCGGCCGACGACGCCTGCCCGGTTACCTTCAGCGTGGACGTGGTGGATCAGCTCCGCGGCCTGCGCGTGCTGGGCGTAAACCCGGTGACCACCTTCACCAACCGCAGGATCAACCTGACCGTCCAGGCCTACAGCCCGGATCCCGGCTTTGGTGAGTATCCACTCATGGGCGAGACGATCACCTTCGTGCTCGGTCCGGGCGGCACGGGCACGGCGCTGGAGAACGTCGGCGGCACCCAGTCTGGAGCGCAGATCGACGCGGTGACGGGCCCCAACGGCACGGCCACGGTGGCGCTGCTCACCGGCACCGTGGGCATCCCGGCGGGCTTGGACGTCACGGCGACCCTGCAGGGCACCGCCCCGAAGACGATCCACGTAATCGTGCAGGAGACCGGCACCGGCCCCTGCCAGTCCAACGCCGACTGCTCCGGGCAGTTCCCCATCTGCGACAACGGCACCTGCGTCGAGAACCCGGCCCAGACCGGCCCCTGCGTCAACAACGACGACTGCGTCGCTCCCTACGTGTGCGTGAGCGATCTCTGCGTGGCACCGAACCCGGCGGGGCAGCCCTGCAACCCGACCACGGCGAATCCCTGCCCCGCGGGCGAAATCTGCATCGCCGGCTTCTGCACCGAGATTCCCACGGGCACCCCGTGCGTCAACAACGACGACTGCCCGCTGGGCTGGCTCTGCCTCGCCGGCCTCTGTCAGCAGGACATCCCGCCGGGGGAGACTGCCTGCACCGACAACACGCAATGCCCGTCCCAAATGGTCTGCGTGAGCGGCCTCTGCGTGAACCTGTCCCAGTGCCAGAACCCACCGCCGGCGGACCGGCTCCAGGGCACCTGGCAGTTCGACTCCACGCTGCACCTGCGGGACGCCCTCTCGGGCTTTGTGAGCGGCATCCTGACGGCCAGCGAGACCCTGCGCGACATCATCCAGGGCAACCTCAATATCGGCGGCGTACCGGGCTGGGTCGAGGACCTCATCGAGGACATCATCCAGAGCGTCATCAACGCCTACGTGCCGCCGTGGGCGCAGCAGCTCATCATCGCCATGGGCAACATCAGCGACATCATCGACGACATGCGCGTCTACTCCACCGTGACCCTCATCTCCCAGGGCAACTACGAGTACGTCGGCACCAAAACCTGGGACATCGTGGAGTTCGAGTACCAAGGCCAGCTCATCTCCGAAGACCCGGCGAACATCCCGGAGATCGGCTACGTACCCGCCCAGAACTTCACCTCCCGGGAGATCTGCGAGATCTTCTACATCGACCGGTTCGACGTGGAGAACGTCGTGGGCGGCCTGATCCGCTGGGCCGTGGAGGCGATGCTGACGGCGGTGACCTGCTCCGTGCCGGGCTGGCCCTGCTACTACAGCCTCGAAGACGCGCTCGAGGACATGATCGACTGCGACGAGATCGCCTTTGCCATCGATGACGTGATCTACAACGCCACCGGTTTCGACGTCTACGACCTGGTCTACGACGGCTGCGACGCCCTCAAGGGCCCCGCCATCAACGCCGTGATCAACTGGCTGGACAACATCGAGGTGACGCTGTCGCTGCTCACCCTGCGCGGCATGGCCGACATCCAGGACGACTGGCACCTGATCAACGGCAACTGGTACGGCACCCTCGCGGGCGGCAACTTCGACGGCGAGTTCACCGCGGACCGGTAGCGCGCAACCGCTGCAAACCCCCGCCGCGATTCGGCGGGGTTTCTCCTTTGACATCTCCGTCCGGCCGGGGCTACGATCAACGCTGGACCGATCCATCGTGGTGCGAGCGCCTGTAAGACCGGCGCCCGCCATCGGGAGGAAATGGGAATGTCGTTAGGAATAGGCCGGACCGGGACCCGCCCGCTCGTCTACTCGCTGCTGCTCCTGCTCGTCTTCACGTTCGCGCCCGACACGGCGCGCGCGGAGGGCTCCACCGAAACCGGGGTGAACCAGGGGCTGGTGCAGTGGACCCTGCTCCGGGTGGACATCGTGGACGCCGCCAACGAGTACTTCATCTGGACCGGGGACGGGAACGTGACGGTCACCTCGCCCACATCGGTGAACGTGGGCACCTTTGCACCCGGCGTGATCATCAATCCCCTGGCGGGGGTGAACGGGGCGTACCGCGTGCAGCTGAGCCAGGACCAGTTCCAGGTGGACGCAGGCAACAACGTCATCGGTTTCACGGCCTGGGACATCACGGTGCTCGGCAACAGCGGACCGGTGACCGGCCGCGTCTGGTCGAGCCAGTGGTACTTCAACGCCGGCACCTTCTGGGACACCGCCGCCACCAACGCCAGCTTCTACGGGCTGGTTCCCGGCGGCCAAGCCAACGACTTCGGCGTCATGGAGCTCGACCTGGAGGGCATGGCCGGCTACGTGTACCAGATCCTGGGCAACCGCGCCGGCGCAACCCTCGCCGGGAGCAGCCCCGGGCTGAGCGTGCCCCAGTCCGCCGGCTACCAGGTCTTTTCCGAGTTCCACATCTATCTGAACATTCCGGAGGTGGCCAACTACGCCATCGCGACACCGTCAGTGGGGAACTTCGAATACAGCGGCGGTCCGGCGGGCTGCGACGTCATCGTCAGCGGCACGACCACCGGCCAGTTCTCCTTCACCACCGACGTGATCGGCACCTATCACATCGTCTGCGACCTCAACGACGACGGGCTGTTCAACCTGGTGGACACCGCGGACCTGCACCTCATCGGCACCACAACCGCGGGCCCGAACACCGTGAACTGGGACGGGCTGGACAACACCGGGGCCCTGGTCCCCCTGGGCGCCTACCAGTGCGAGGTTCGCATCATGGTGGGGGAGTTCCACTACGTGGGCTCGGACATCGAGACGAGCTACCTCGGCATGCGGATGTACCAGGTGGACAACATCGGCAACCGGCTCCCCCTCGACATGTACTGGAACGACATGCTGGTCCAGGGCAACGCCGTGCCCATGCGGAACGGCGAGATCGGCGCTGAGTCCTCGGGGCCCAACGGCGTCAACTCCGGCGTGTACGGCGGGTTGGCCGATCCGCACAGCCAGACCTCGAACGGCAACTCCCGGGCGTGGGGCAACTTCGCCGACACCAACCCCAACCTCGGCAAGGGCAACGAGGCGCTCCTGGACACGTATAGCTGGTTGGAGTCGGTCTCCAGCGCGCCGATCACCGTCACTGTCATCGACGGCAACCTGGACACGGACGGAGAGGGGCTCACCGATTACCAGGAGCTGTGCGTGCTCGGCACCAACGAGCAGGACCCGGACACCGACGGCGACGGGGTCAACGATTTCGCCGAAACCAACGCCGGCTATCCGCGGGACTCGGACCAGGACGGGATCATCGACCCGCTGGATCCGGACGACGACGGCGACGGCGTGCCCACGGCGAACGAGGACCCGAGCGGGGACGGCAACCCTGTAAACGACGACTCGGACGGCGACGGCATTCCCAACTACCTAGACACCGACGACGACGGCGACGGCGTGTCCACGGCGAACGAGGACCTGAACGGGAACGGAAACCCGGCCGACGACGACACCGACGGCGACGGCGTCCCCAACTTCCTGGACACCGATGACGACGGCGACGGCCTCCTGTCCACGAACGAGGACCTGAACGGGAACGGCGACCCGACCGACGACGACACCGACGGCGACGGCATCCCCAACTATGTGGACCCCGACGACGACGGCGACTCGATCCTCACCACGGTCGAAGATGTCGACAGCGACGGCGACCCGACCAATGACGACACCGACGGCGACGGCATCCCCAACTACTTGGACCCCGACGACGACGGCGACGGGATCCCCACGGTGGACGAGGACCCGGACAACGACGGGAACCCGCAAAACGACGACACCGACTGCGACGGCATTCCCAACTACCTCGATCCCAACGACAACGATGGGCCCTGCGGAGACCTCGACTCCGACGGCATCGACAACTCGGAAGACAACTGCGTGTACGATCCCAACACCGGCCAGGAGGACCTGGACGGCGACGGCATCGGCGACGCGTGCGACGACGACAAGGACGGCGACGGCGTCACCGTGGATCTGGACTGTGACGACTGGGACGGCGGGGTCACCGCGGCGACGACCTTCTACCGGGACCGGGACGAGGACGAGCTCGGCGACCCGAACGATCGCACAACCCTGTGCGCCCCCGCGCCCCCTCAGGGCTATGTGGTCGACAACACCGACAACTGCCCGTTGGTACACAACCCGGATCAGCTGGACAGCGACGAGGACGGCATCGGCGACGCCTGTGAGGTGTCTCCCGACGCCGGCCCCTACTACTCCGGCCCCCCCCACGCCAAGTGCGGCTGCGCCAGCACCACCCACGGCGACGACGCCTCCCTGCTCCTCGCCCTCCTCCTCCTCACACTCTGGATCCGCCGTCGAAACCCAACCTAGTGTGCCGCGGCACACTCGCCCTGAGGTCAATCCAGCACCTCAGGTCGCCACACCTCGGAGCGGAGGCGCGGCTTCGCGAACGAGACTCGACTTTCGCACTTTTTCGTCGCGAGAACGAGAAGAAATCGTGTCTGTCACGGCGCGAGGAGGTTTTTGGCGGCGGTGTAGTCGACCTACATCCAGCAAAAAAACCGACGACCAACGCGGACAGACACTATTTCGGCCGTTCGCAGTAGAACAAAGTGCGAAAGACGAGACGAGAGTCCGCCCGCAGTTTT
>JBDRSE010000319.1:0-11716 GCA_043825095.1 bacterium | reverse complement strand
CCGAGTCGCCCTGCCTTGCACTCGGCCATGGCCGAGTGCGCGATGGCCACGGCGCCGCTCGGGTCGGCCTGCTCCACGCCCGGCAGCCCCACCGGCTCCAGGCCGGACAGATTACCCAGCCCACCCTGCACGCCGAACCATGGTCGGGCGTCCGCGGTCGCGAGCCAGGCGCTCATCTTCCGCTTGTGCTCACCCGCGCCCAGGGCCCGGGCCCAGCTCCAGGCGAGCAGGCCCAGCAGCACGTCGTTGAGCGTCCAGCCCGCCTCTTGCCGCCGGGGCGAGAGCCCTGCGAGCACGTCCGGCTCCAGGATCCACTCGCGATAGGTCACCGTGCCGCGCCGATAGGCGATGCCCTTCTGCGGCCTGGGATCCCGGTGCCGGGACTTGCCGATTCGCCCCTCGCGCCCCTGCTGCCCGCGCGCCAGCCGCCGCCGCTGTTTGGACCTCACTCCCTGCTGCCGGAACACCTCCCGCATGGTGCGCAGGCTGTAGTCGGGCGCCAGCTCGATCTCGGGGTGTCGGGCCAACGCTCCGTACAGCTCGTTCACGGCGTTGGCCACGTTCACCGTGGCCCGGGCGTCCATGGCCGCGTGGTGCACGCTGAGCAGCAGCCGGTGCGTGGCGTCGGGCCGTCGGAGAAGAGCCAACCGGGCCGGGGGGCCACGCCGCACGTCCAGGGCCTCGTTCAGCAGCCGTAGCTCCGCGGGACCCGGCGCTTCGGTTTGCGACGGAGCGGTTTCAGACGTCTCCACCAGCTCCCGCGGCGCGGATCGGCCCGGCCTCCAGCGGGGGCGAAGCGCGGGGTGCGGCAGGGTGCAGCCGAGGATGGGGTGAAGCTCGGGCAGCCGTCGCCAGGCCAAGGCGAGTCGCTCCGCGTCCAGCAGACCGTGCAAATCGACCCGCACGTGGATCGAGGACGGCTGATGCTTGCCGATGGCGTACATCGCCCGGTCGGGCGCCGTACACTGGAAGTAGTGTCGTGGCGGAGGCCCTTCGCTCATTGCGCTCCGGAGCCGCCGAGGCAGGTGGCGACCTCTGCGGGACAGGCGCCCTGAATGCACTGCGGGTCGTTGTTGTTGTGCTGGCGAGCGTTGTTGTTTTGGTGCGTGTTGCTTTGCTGGCTGGGGTCGGGCTCGATGCCCAGGGGCCGGGCGCAAGCCGTGGGCAGCAGCGCGGCGGCCAGCAACGCCGGGCCCCAGCCCCGGAGCATCCTCACACGGGCTTTCCGCGGAAGGCTTCGTGCACTCCCTTCTGGATTTCGCACCAGAAGTCGAAGGCGGCCTCGTGCTTGTTCTTCCCAAAGGCGTCCAGCCACTTCATGATGTCCTCGCCCTGTTGGCCGCCCACCTCGTGCTGCCGTTTGATCGCCGCGTGCACGTAGTCCACGGTCCGCTCCGACTCCCAGTACACCGCCGCGCTGCGGCTGCTGATGGTGCGCGCCGTGCAGTCGATGGCGCCCAGGAACAGCTCCTGCTTGTCGAAGAGGTTGCCGATGATCTCGGGCACCATCTCCTGGGCCCAGCCCCGGTGGAACCGGCAGAACCCGGCGTTGTCCAGCATCAGCTCCTTCTTCATCTGATCCACGTTCATCCGGCCCAGGGCGCGCGGGGGGACGTAGTCGTCGCCGTAGTAGTTGTAGTACTTGCCCATGATGGGCATCGGCGAGAGCACGCCGGGCGTCAGGTACTGGTTCGGCACCATCCAGCCGTGCCGGGCGTTGGCCGTGTAGACCAGCCTGTCGAGGATCGCCTTGGTGCCCTTCTCGGCGGAGAGGCGCTGGGCCAGCTTGCGCGCGCCGCTGGACATGTCCACCTTGCCCTTGTTCTGGATCATGGCGTCGATGAGCTCCACGCCGAGGTCTGCGTTGTGCATGGAGTCGGTCTCCACGGCGAAGCCGTCGCCGGAGAAGGCCGGCTTGGAGGACACGCCGAGCTCCTCGGGGGAGAGCAGGCCGTCGTCCAGACACTCCATGAGCCAGGAGACGACTCCGCCCACCGAGATGCCGTCGAAGCCCATGGCGTCGGCGTGGTGGTTCAGCTTCTCCGCGGCGCGTTGGTCGAACACCCCTGCGTTGGGGCCCATGGTCTGGTAGGGCTCGTAGTCCTTCTTGTAGATGCCCTGCATCTTCTTGCAGACCGCCACGCAGGGCTCGCCGCAGTGCTTCATGGCGTCCCGCGTCGGCACCGAGCTCAGGTCCTCGTTGAACTGCTTGAGGTAGTGGTCCAGCACCAGCCGCTTGTTCAGCTCCGTCCGACCGTCCTCGTCGAGATAGATCGACCGGTAGTTGAACGCCAGCAGCTTGGAGCCCATCTTGGTATAGTTCACGCCGAGGGTGCCGCCGGTCTGCAGCTTGTCGTCCCAGTGGTACTTGACCGTGGCCTCCATGTCCTCGACCGCCATCTTCTTGTTGTACCGCTTCTCGAACCACTCGTTGGCAACCTTGCGATCGCGGAAGTCTTCGTCGATGTACGTACCGCCGTAGATCACCCCCACGATGCCGTGGCGTTGGAACATCTGGGACCCGAACCCACCGCGGCCCGCCCAGGTGTCCACGTAGGTCATCTCGCCCTTCTTGATGGGCACGCTCACCACGCCTCCGATGTCCGTGGACCGCGCCGCCGGCCCCACGGCCAGCACCCGGGGATCCTCCTTGTAGCGCTCACCGAACCGCTCGAAGGCCGTGTCCATGACTGAGTACGCGCCCCCGCGCCCGCTGCCCCACACCTCGTCCACGTCCACCGGGGTGAGCTGCACCTCGATCTCCTCGCCGTGGATCCGGTTCAGATACAAAAGCGACGGCTTGGCCGCGCGCCCGTGGAGCGCCGCCAGGCTGATGCCCAGGTTGTCGAAGACGAGCGCCGCCCCTCCCATGGACGAGATGTAGAAGTTGTCCCAGCAGGGCGAGTATCCCGTGAAGATGAGCCGGTTCGAGCCCGGGAACACGGACCCGGCGAGCAGCCCGCCGCCGAAGTTCAGGCTCCCGTGCTCGGCCGCCAGGTGCAGCCCGAGATCCACCGGGCCGAAGTACTCGCCGATGTCGAAGCGCTCGAGCTTGTAAAAGCCCGAGCTGACGTCGATGTGCAGGACTTTGAGATGCGATTCCATGGGTTCTTCCTCCCGCCGGGTCTGGTTGTCCGCCCGTCGTGTTTCCGGTTCACTGCTGCACGCGCAGCCGATCCATCGCTGTCACTCTTTCTGTCGCTGTCGCTGTCGCTGTCGCTGTCGCCGTTGCCGAATCCCCAGCCACAGCACCGACATCCACAGGAGCACCGTCGCCACCCCGCCGTCACCGCCCACCGACCGACACCCGCACCCTCCGTCCGCGGTGCCCGGGTCCGTCGCGTCCGCCGACGCATCCACCGTGGCATCGAGCTGTCCGCCACCGTCCGGTCCCACCACGCCGCCATCCGCTTGCACCGGCGGATCCAACCGCGTCAACGACAGGGCGTCGAAGGCGATCAGCACCCGGTCCGCGTACGGCTCACCCGTCAGGTCCTCCAGGCGCACCCACTGCTCTCCGCCCTGGGCGAACTGGAAGTCCCCGACCAGGGTCCACCCGTCGGTCTGGGATTGATCGACGGTCATGGGAGTGGTTTCTCCGTTGTGGCGCACCTGGTAGATCGCCTGCGTCGACTCGGCCCAGTCGCCGTCCGTGTAGGCTTCGATCCGATACTCTCCCGCCTCGTCGAACGTAAAGTGCCACACGCCCACCGTGTCGGCCGCGGTGTCCGTACAGTAGGTCCAGTACAGGCTGTTGTCCCAGCCGGCTTGCTCCGGGTGCCACCAGGCCGGGTTGCCCAGCTTTTCGAAGCACAGGTCCGTGTCGTCCACGATTCGCCCCAGGGACGGAATCGGTTCGCACTCCGGACAGTCCTGGGGGCAGGTGCCGTGGTCTTCGCCCCCGGTGCAGTAGCCGTCTCCGCACACCGGATCGCCAAAGGTCAACGCCTGCAGGGCCGCCAGGTCTCCGTTGAAGACGTTCCGGTCGCAGTTCCCCCCGATGCCCGCCACGGATCCGCTGGAGGTGTACTGCCAGAAGGCCCACTCGGTCCACTGGTCGGCGATGTTCGGGCACTGGGCCGTGGTGTACTGGGCGTGCCACAGCGGGTAGGACGAGTACGCGCCCGACTGCACGTTGTCCTGCCAGAAGTACTTTCCCGTGTAGATGATCGGCGTCACGCCGAGCTGCGTCTCGATCCGGTCGATCCACTGCTGCATGGCCGCGGTGACCTGGGCCGGCGACAGCCCCCCCGTCGCCTCCATGTCGATCACCGGCGGCAGATCTCCCGGCGTCATGGCCCCGCCGATCTCGCTGATCAGGAGGTCCGCCTGGGCCACCGGCGGCTGGTTCGGCCGGAAGAACTGGTATACCCCGCGGAGGATGCCCGCCGCCCGGGCCGCGGCCCAGTTGGTCTGGAAGTCCGTGTCGTAGGTCCCCCCGCTCGCCGGATCCCCGTCGGACACCCGGATGAAGGCAAAGACGATTCCATCCCCGGCCACGGCGTTCCAGTCGATGTTCGGCTGCCAGTAGGAAACGTCGATTCCCTCGAGCAACGTCCCGCCCGGGCACACTTCCGCCTCAGACTGCAGGCGTTCGTACCGGTCGCCTTCCGGGAAGCAGCCCGCCCCGGCTCCCCACACTGCAAGCAAGGCCGCGACGCTCGTCACCGCGCGCATTGTCTTCCGTCGCATGCTCAGATCCTCCCGCGTCGGCACGCCGGTGCCGGGGCCCAGGGGCTTTCCGACCTTCCGGGTCATAATTCCACGTTCCCGAGTCAGAATCAACGGCCACAATACCCGGTGACCGAGAGGATGATCCCCACGAAGCTCACGAAGATGATCGCCAAGAGGATGGCGATCCGTCGAACCGCCACCTGTTCGGGCTTCTCGTCCTGGTGGAGCGAGGCGTGGGGCCCTGCGTAGTACGAGCTGTCCGAAGTCGGAATGCGCCGGGCGGCAGCGCCCAGCAGCCCCTCCAGGTGGAGCCGGTCCCGTTGGTCTTCCACGATCAGCGCCTGCGCGTATGCCTTCAGGTTCCGCGTCAGCGCGAACACCGGCTTCCGCAGAGTTTCTGCGTCGGCGCAGCCTTGTAGATCCTGCAGCAGCTCCCCGGCCAGCTTGCCGAAGTGCACCGGCGACCCGTCCGAGCGCAGCACCACGGAGCTTGGGCCCTCCGGCTCTGCCTTGCCCACGTGCCACAGGCAGGCTCCACGCAGCGCGTGGAGAAGCTCCGGCCCGGCAGGATCCTCCCCCGCTTCCCGGGTTGTGAATCGCGCCCGGAACGCCGACCGCAGCGTTTGGAGCGCCCAGTCCGGCGCCTTGGTCGCCTGGACCCAGGTGTTGGCGCACTCGACGCACAGCGTCGCGATGGCCGGCTCCCAGGCCGCCTCTGCCGCGTCCCGGGCGCCCTTGTGCGCCTCGTTCTTCACCACTGCGGTGCGCGAGAGGTCCAGCTCATAGTCGTCCCGTTGTACCGCCGCCTCGAAGTGCGCCGGCAGCCCCACCAGCCGCTCCGTGCAGACGAGCACGTCGTGCGCCACCAGGTGGACCTGGGCCGTCTCGCTTGCCTCTCCGCTGTGCCACGCCATCACTCGGCACGTCTTCGACTCCAACGATGCCACTCCCAGCCCCCCCTTGGGAAGGTTCGGCGTGATCGACTCCCCGTTCAGCGTGATCTGGGCCCTTGCGAAGCGGCACGCCTCCCGGATCAGCCTCTCCTCGGGCAGGCTCGTCACGCTTCGCGTCAGCGCCCGGGCCAGTGATCCCACCCCTCCACGTCGTCTCACGTGAATCGTGGTCGTCGGCTTGAACCCACGGGACGGCGCAATGGCCGGCTCGTCCCGCACGCTCTTTTCCCCGTACTCGTCCGGCAGCTTCGGCCGCACCAGCAGCTTCGCCCCTTCGTCCTCGTCCCCAGACAGCACGTGCACAAACGCTAGCGGCAGCGCCAACGCCGCGTTCACGCCCAAGGCCAGCGATCCCAGCGAGCGCTTCTCCACGTCCCGATTCTCATCGATCAGCGCGTTCCACAGCTGGTCGAAGTCCGATCGCGTGTAGGCCTCCCCGTCGAAGTGCAAGCAGAGATCGTCCGCGTCCAGCCAGATCTCGATCCGCACCGCTCCGCGCTGCACCGCCGACCGGATCAGCTCCAGCACAAATCGATGCGGGTCCTCGAGCTGGAACCGCTGCAGCTTCTCCCGCGCCCGCTCCCGATCCAGGGTGAACCGCCCCTCCGAGTCTACCGCCCCCTCCGACCCCAGCGACGCGATCAGCGCATCCACTCCAGTGGGCTCAGGCACGATGTTGCCGTTGTTTTCCTTCACCAAGACCGCTCCGGTGCGTTGACTCGGACTACAAGACTAGCACAATCTGCCGGGTCCCTGAGACAGGTGCTGGGAAGTGATCTCGATCACGTTTGGGGGTACGGAGGGGGGCCGGCCCGACCGCGCTGCTTGACCCGCTGCCCGGACTTTCTATACTACCCCCCCAAGCTGGAGGCCGAGCACAGGGTCGGCAAAGGAGAGACTGTGAGCTGGCTCCATGAAAAAACAAGGGAAATCCTGGACCGGGTCGACGAGGTGAAGGCGGCGAAGGCGTACCCGTTCTTCCGGCCCATGGAGAACGTGGGCTCGCGGGTGAAGGTTGGGAACGGCAGCTACGTGAACTTCACGTCGAACGACTATCTGGGGCTTTCGCGGGATCCGCGCGTGATGAAGGCGGCGGTGAACGGCATCGCGAAGTATGGGACCGGGTTGGGGAGCGCGCGTCCCCAGGCCACGAGCGTGCGGCACGAGGAGCTGGAGCGCCGGCTGGCGCAGTGGTTGGGCCACGAGGCGTGCATGGTGTTCACGACCGGCTACCAGTCCCTGGTGGGCACGCTGTCTTCGTTTCTGGACGACGACACAACGGTGATCCTGGACCGGCTGAGCCACGCGAGCATCATGGAGGGCATGCTGCTTTCCCAGGGGGAGCACCCCGATCTGGAGGTGCGGTTCTTCAAGCACAACAACATGAAGTCTCTGCGCAAGTGCCTGAGCACCGCGGAGCACGACAAGAAGATGATCGTGGTGGAGGGCTACTACAGCGTGGACGGGGACCTGGGTCCGGTGGACGACATCGTGGACCTGTGCAAGGAGTACAACGCGGTGCTGGTGGTGGACGACGCCCACGGGTTGGGGGCTATCGGCGAAACCGGGCGTGGCGTGGGTGAGATCTTCGGCGTTCAGAAAGACATCGACATCGTCATCGGGACCTTCTCGAAGTCCTTTGGGGGCATCGGCGGGTTCGTCTGCGCCGACCGGGACCTCATCGACTACCTGATGCTGAAGGCGCGGGCCTTCATGTTCTCGGCGTCGCTGCCCATCGCCCAGGTGGAGGCGGCCCTCACGGCTCTGGACATCATCGAAACCGAGCCGCAGCACCTCAAGCGGTTGCACGACAACGGCGAGTTCTTCCGCCAGGGGTTGCTGGACCTCGGGTACGACCTCGGCGCCAGCGTGGGCCATATCACGCCGATCATGATCCGGGACGAGATGCTGACCATGAAGTTCGGCGCCTATCTGTTCCACGGCGGGGACATCATGATGATGCCCTTCATCTCCCCCGGGGTCCCACCCGGCTCGGAGCGGCTCCGGTGCAACATCACAGCCTCGCACACCAGGGCTGAGATGAGCTACGCCCTGGAGGCCCTGGCCAAGATCGGCGAGATGCTCGAGGTGCTGCCGGCCGGAACGACCACCGGCGCAAACGACTTCCAGCGCTCTAAGTGGCTGCTGGAGCACAAGCTCCGCGGTCTGAGCAACGCCGGCATGCCCTACCTGCTGAGCGAGCTGGGCAAGGTGTCGGACTGGACCAAGAAGAAGCTCTGGAACGGCGGGGGCGCCTGAGCTCCGCTCACCAGGACGCGTTACGGCTCGAGGGCTTCGATCTTCTGGATGCGCGCTATTTGGGATTTTTACTGGCCGCGACGCGGGTGTTCGCTTTGACGATGCGGCGGGCATACAGGGAGTTGTAGCCGCAGCTCGGGCAGCGAGCCAGGAACCGGGTGAGGGACCGGGTGGCCTCGGCGCGTCGCCCCAGCCCGTTGAGCGCCACGCCGCGGTAGAACCAGGCGTTGGTGCAGGCGGGGTCGCGGCGGATGGCCTGGGAGGCAGCGGCCACGGCGCCGGCGTTGTTTCCCGCATACAGGAGCTCTTTGGCGCGGAGCTCTTGAAGCCTGGCGAGCACCCTGCGGGCCGTGGGTTGAGCGGGATCCATCCGGAGCGCTGCCAGGGCCAGCTGCTTGGCTCGCTGCGCGTTCGTGGGCACGAGGTTGGATGCCGAAGCGGCGAGCTGGGCTGCGCTGGGGCCGGCCGACGCGGCGGGGGCGGGAGGCGGGTCCTCGGGCGCGGGCTGGGCCGCGACATCGCGCGGGGGGGGCGCCGTACGTCGGAGAGCTACGGCGTCTCCGGCGCGTTTCGGGGGGGACGTCATGGCCTGCGCCGGTAGGGCGGCTGGGGCCTGAGGCGGCGACGCCGGCGGAGCAACGACGGCAGGCGTTGCCACGGCGGGGGGCGAAGGGGCCGGTGAGGTCGTCATGGGAGCCGGGGCCGGTGTCGCTGCCGGCCCAGGAGCGACTCGGGGAGGCGCCGCCCGTTTCACAGTGGGCCTACGCATGGGTGCGGCCATGGCGGTGGGCTGCGGGGCGGCAGTGTCGTCACCCGTGTGCCTGTCGTTCCGGGTCAAGGCCCAGGCGAGCGCACCCAGGGCGCAGGCCACGACGGCGCCGGTGAGCAGAGCTGGCCGGATGGATGATCGTCTCTTCCGGGAGGGTCGACGCCCCAACAGGTCGGAGAAGTCGTCGGGCTTCTCCTGCTCCAGTTCCTCGGTGAAGAAGACCGCCTCGTCCTCGCACTGCACGTCCAGCCCCCGGTAGGGGGTGGTGGCCAGCAGGTCCTTGCCGGTCACGGGCCGGGACCCCTGAACGTGCCGCGCAGAGTCGATCACCTGCTCGAGGCCCTGGTCGTCCTGCGTCACGACGACGATTCTGCCTGACTGGGCAGGTTCGGTCACCGAGTCTCCGGTCGGCTCTCCGGTCGGCTCTCCGGTCGGCTCTCCGGAGCTCTGGGACTCCGGCGGCAGTGGCGTGACCTGCATGCCGCAGCGGTGGCAGAACCGGGCCTTCGGGGAGAGCGCCACCTCGCACTTCGGGCACAGGAGCAGCCGGAAACCGACGTGCTTGGCGATGTTCCCGCCGTTGGAGGAGGAGGGCTCCACGGGGAGCGTGGGGAGGCGGTGGTTTCCGCTTTCGGAGAGCGTGTCGGTTTGTTTTGGGATCATGGACATCGGCTTCTTCAGTAGCTGCGTCGGGATCCGGGTCGGAGTTGCATAGCGACTTTGACGTCGGCCACGGAGGCTAACACAGCGCACGCCCTTTGGCCACCGGAGCGGCGATCAGAAGGATTTTGGGCGGAACCGCGCGCCCCGGATCACCTGCCACTCGTCGGGAGTCTTGACGTTCCCGGTCGCGCGAAGGCTGGGGTTCACGACGACAGGTGTCTCAGCAGCAGTCACCAGGGCAGTCGGTGCAGGTTTCTGGGGCGTCGCAGGAGAAGTTCCCGCACACCGGCGGGCAGGCGCCGCAGTCGGCCGGGCAGATGCTGCAGCTCTCGTAGGGGTCGCACGTGGAGTCACCACAGGTGGCGCATTGCGGCGCGCAGTCGTCGTCGTCGCAGTCGGTGAAGCCGTCCCCGTCATCGTCCAGGCCGCTGCCGCAGATCTCGTCGGGCCAGCTGGACTCGGAGGTGTAGAACCACGTGTCGGTCAGGTAGTTGCTGCTCAAGTAGCCGCCGTATAGCACCATCCGGCGGCGCAGGGAGTCGTAGACCAGGCTGAGACGGTAGCGGGGGGAAGGCGAGAGGAAGGGGGAGGTTTCGAGCCATGTCTGGCCGTCGTACTGCCAGGTGTCATACATGTCTGTAGCGCCGCCGAAGATGATCGTGCGCTCAAGGGATTCGTTGTAGGCCATCCCGAATTCCGCTCGGGGCGGTGGGTACCCGGACGTGAAGATCTGGGTCCAGGAGGCGCCGTCGTATTCCCAGGTCTCCGAGCCGCCGAAGGTGCCTGCGAAGAGCACGACCCGCTGCCGCGCGGTGTCGTAGGTCAGGCCGTGGCCGTAGCGCCCGTAGGGCGAGGACGCCGGGGAGGTTTCGACCCAGGTGGAGCCGTCGTACTCCCAGGTGTCGTTTAAGGCCGTCGCCGTCAAGACCCCCCCGAACAGGACCACGCGGGCGCGCACCGCGTCGTAGGCGAGGCGGTGGCGGCTGCGCGCCGGAGGGGCGACCGGGGTGTTGATCTGCGTCCAGTCGGTGCCGTCCCACTCCCAGGTGTCGTTTAAGGGGGTCCCCGTGGTGTACCCGCCGAAGAGCACCACGCGGTCCCGGCCCGCGTCGTAGATCATCGCGTGCCGCTCGCGGGGGCCCGGTGCGTGCGCCGGGCTCTGCTGCGCCCAGTCCCGGCCGTCGAACTCCCAGGTGTCGTCGAGGTACTGGTTGGATGGGTCCATGCCGCCGAAGAGCACCACGCGGTCCCAGCCGCGTGCGTAGGCCATTGCCGTGTAGTTCCGTTGTATGGGAGGGGCACTGGGCACGGCTTCGGTCCAGGTCGTGTCGAAGAACCAGGTTTCGTCGTCGAAGTTGCCGTCGCTGCCGCTGTGGAGCACGATGTGTTCGGTGGAGCCGTGATAGGCCATGGCGTGGCCCCGACGGGCGCTGGGACGACCGAAGAGGATCTGTTGAGACCAAGTGCTTCCATTGTACACCCAGGTGTCGTTCCGGAGCGTGGCAGAGGCGGCCTCGCCTCCGAAGAGCACGATCCGGCCCCGCTTCGGGTCGTAGGCCATGTCGTGCTCTTCGCGGGCCACCGGGCTGGCGGCGGGGGTCGTTTCGGTCCAGGTGGTCCCGTCGTACTCCCAGGTGTCGCCCAGCACGAACCCGCCGAACTCGTAGCCGCCGAAGATCACGACGCGGTTGCGCGCGGCGTCATAGGCCATGGCGTGGTTCGACCGCGAGGGCGGTGAGGTCGTGGGCGTGACCTGGATCCAGGCGGCGCCGTCGTACTCCCAGGTGTCGGCGTGGAAGGTCCCGCCGGCGGAGGAGCCGGCGAACAGCACGATGCGGCTCCGCGCCTCGTCGTAAACCATGCGTAGTCCGGCCCGGGCCGGTGGGGAGCTCGTGGGCTGGATCAAGGTCCAGGTGCGGCCGTCGTACTCCCATGTGTCACTGAGGAAACCGGCGCCGTCCCAGCCGCCGAAGAGCACCACCCGGCTCCGGGCGACGTCGTAGGCCAGGCCGTAGCGCTCGCGTTTGGGTGGTGACGTGGGGGGCGACATCCGGATCCAGGCCGTGCCGTCGTGCTCCCAGGTGTCGGCGAGGCTCTCGCCGCTGAACATCACCACCCGATCCCGCGCCGAATCGTAGACCATCCTCGCGCCGGTGCGGCCCTCGGGGATCGTCCCCAGCTCGGTCCAGCGCGGCCGCTCGTAGTCGCAGCCGCTCGAGCAGCCGTCGTGGCTGGCGGAGTCCCCGTCGTCGCACTGCTCCCCGGTCTGGAAGTCGATGATGCCGTTGACGCAGGTTTCCTCGGAGCGGCAGTCTGCCGAGCAGCCGACGTAGCCCGCGTAATTGCCGTCTTCGAAGCTCTCACCGGGATCCACCAGCACCTTCAACCACAACTCGGA
>JBDRSE010000318.1:0-23629 GCA_043825095.1 bacterium | reverse complement strand
CGTGGCAGCCGGCGCCGTCGCCGTAGTAGCCGACGTCGCACGGCTCGCCGCACTCGAGGTTGCCGTCCCCGCAGTTCGGCGTGGGCTCGTCCTGGCAGGTGGAAGAGCAGCCGTCGCAGTCGGTGGTGTTGCCGTCGTCGCACTGCTCCCAGATGCCGGACTGCACGATGCCGTCCCCGCAGAACTCGAGCTCGCAGTCGGCGTTGCAGCCGTCGCCGTCGACGTTGTTGCCGTCGTCGCACTCCTCGCTGAAGGTGGGCTGCACCACGCCGTCCCCGCACTGTTCGTTTTGGCACGTGGAGGAGCAGCCGTCCTCGTCGACGGTGTTGCCGTCGTCGCAGTCCTCGCCGAGCCCGCCCTGGGTGATGCCGTCGCCGCAGGACTCGCGCACACACGCGCCGGAGCAGCCGTCCTCGTCGTCATTGTTGCCGTCGTCGCACTCCTCGCCCAGGATGATCTGGGGAATTCCATCGCCGCAGTACTCCTCCCGGCACGCGTAGCTGCACCCGTCTCCGTCGGAGTTGTTGCCGTCGTCGCACTCCTCCCCGGTGCCGGTCTGCACCACGCCGTCCCCACACCGCTCGAGCTGACAGGTCGGGCCGCAGCCGTCCCCCTCGGTCGTGTTGCCGTCGTCGCACTGCTCGCCCAGCTCCACCATGCCGTTTCCACAGGTCCCGAGCTGCTCCGTGCGGCAGGTCGAGGAGCAGCCGTCCCCGCTCACCGTGTTGCCGTCGTCGCAGGCCTCCCCCTCCTCCAGGATCCCGTTTCCGCAGACCGTGTCCCCGACCACCGGCTCGGACGGCCCACAGCCGCCGGCCAACATCAGCCCAGCCCAGCACAACCCCACCGCGGCCCAACCGGACCGCAACGCTAATCGAATGGTATTCATGACTCACCTACTGCTGGTCCCAGCCAGCACCCATCATGATACCAGCCGACAACCCGGGGAGGAAGGACTTGGGTTTTACGCTGTGCTACATCGTCCGATGAGGCCGCGACATCGGTCCGGGACGGGGCTCCGGCCTGGGGCGTGGTTCATCATCGATTCCGGGTAGCCCCCGGATGATCTTGATCCGCTCGATGAGATCGGAGGGCTGGGGGTGAAAACCGCCGATCTTCTCGCCGTAGATCACCGGATCCATCATCGCGGGAACGGACGTCGGAGGCAAGGTCTACTGCTGGACACGCGCGCACGGCGTAGGCTACGATCCCTTGGGTACAAACCGTCACCGGAGGGCGAATCCTTGAAACCTGTCGCAAGTATCTCGTGCCGCTGGCTGCTCGCCGCGGTGCTTGCCCTGGGCGCCTGCGGTGACGACACCGAAGGGCAGCAGAACAACCACAACGGAAATACCGGCAACGCCAACGACAACACGAACGACAATGTCAACGGCAACGTCAACGGCAACGTCAATGGCAATGAGCCCGTGGTGGCCTCCCAGTGCGGCGCCTGGGTGGAGGGCACCATGGACGGCGACGGCGGCGCGACGCGGGACTTCTACAACCGCGGCGCGGCGCTGCCCTGGCGGAACTACCTCGGGGACTGGCACGACGCCGGCGACATCCCCCAGGGGGACACCCCCTTCGCCATGACGACCCTGGTGGACAACAACACGCCGGAGTATGTCGAGTGGGACGTCACGACCCTGGTGCAGCGGTGGATCGATGGCACCTACACGACCAAGGGCTTCCACCTCCGGGCCGTGGGCGGCGGCGGGACGTACAACTTCTACAGCAAGGAGCATCCCGTCGCCGGGGAGCGGCCGGAGCTGGTGGTGGTGACCGACCTGGATTCGGCGACCCTGTCCCCGGACGCGGACACCTACCTGGCGCCGTCCACGTACCAGGGAATGGGAGACGACGTGCAGCTCTCCCTGTCGGACGAGCGCCCCATCCTGGTGCGGTTCGACCTGTCGTCCTATGGGAGCACCACCGTGGTCCAGAGCGCCGTGCTCCGCCTGTTCAAGTACGAGGACTACGGCGGCGGGACCCTCGACGCCGGGGTCTTCCGCTCATCGCAAGGCGTGGAGCAGCCCCCCACGGATCCGGAGTACGGCATCTCCGCGGCCTACCCGGGGGACAGCGGCATCGGGAGTGATCCGGACGTGCTGCTCTACACCGACTTCGAGTCCGCGGACTGGGGCCAGGACTGGACCATCGGCACGGACAGCGCCAATCTTGAAACCGTGACCGACGATCCCGGCCGACTGTTCGAGCAGCACCAGGGAGCGGCGCTGCGGATCAAGGTCGCCGCAGGGGACAACTACGGCGCGAGCTTCGCCTTCAAGTTCTTAGACGAGCTCGGCGAGGAGCCCGAGGAGATCTACTTCCGCTACTACCTGCGCATCGCCGAGGACTGGTGGCCCACCGACAACGGAAAGCTGCCCGGCATCTCCGGGACCTACGGCGTGGCCGGCTGGGGCGGTCGGCCCTCGGACGGCACCAACGGCTGGTCGGCCCGGGGCACCTATTACCAACCCGTGGTTGACGACGGGAACCCCTTCGGCCTGCACACGCCCATCGGCAACTACGTCTACCACGCCGACATGTTAGGCATCTACGGCGACGTCTGGTTCTGGATCGACGACTGCCGCGGCATCCTGGCCAAGAATCGCTGGTACAGCGTGGAGCAGTACCTGCGCCTGAACACGCCGGGCCAGACCGACGGCGTCATCCGCTCCTGGATCGACGGCCGGCTCGCCCACGAGAAGACCGACTGGCGCTTCCGCACCGTGGACACGCTCAAGATCGAGCAGATCTGGATGGACTTCTATCACGGCGGCTCCGGCGTGCCGGACAACGACATCCACCTCTACATCGACAACGTGGTCATCGCCACCGGCTACATCGGGCCCGTGGCCCAGTAGCAAAGCCCGGACGGCGGGGCTCATGTTCCCGTTGTACCTCGACGGCGCTCATGACCAGCAACGTTGTCAGCCCAGGTGGATTGCCGGTCGGGATTTGTTATATACTACTGGGAAGGACGGGAGTGAGAGCATGTCAAAACTACAGATCAGGCACTGCCTTGTGATTGCAGGGACCGCGATGGTCCTGGCGTGTGGGCCAAGCTCGACGGGCGATGGTAACAACAACAACAACAATGATGGAGCATGTCCGGACCCTGGTCAGACAGACTGCGGCGGGATCTGCGTCGACACCAACACGGACCGAGACCACTGCGGCTCCTGCGACAACGCGTGTGACCCGAACGACGTCTGCGATGGCCAGGGGAACTGCACGGCCCAGTGCCAGGGCGCGCTGACGAACTGCGGCGGGTTCTGCGCCGATCTCCAGGCGGACGCCCTGAACTGCGGCACCTGCGGCTTCCTGTGCGCCGGCGGCGAGGTGTGCAACGCCGGGGAGTGCGACGACAGCGCCTGCGTGGCGACCTCATCCGAGGCGCAGCTCGGCGTGCTTCCCGCGGACATCATCCTCGTCGTCGACAACTCGGACAGCATGACCGACGAGGCCGGCTTCGTACAGAACAGCATGAACGACTTCGTCGGCAGCATCGTCGCCAGCGGCATCGACGCCCACGTGATTCTCATCTCGGCCGATTCGAGCGACGCGCAGGGCATCTGTGTGCCGGCCCCCGTGGGGAGCGGAAGCTGCCCCAACGACACCCAGCCGCCGACGTTCGTGCACATCGTTCAGGACGTCGGCAGCAGCAACGGCCTGGAGCGTGTCCTCAGCACGTATCCGCAGTGGTCCCAGTACCTGCGGCCCAGCGCAACCAAGACCATCGGGATCATCAGCGACGACGACTCGGGGCTCAGCGCCGCGGCCTTCACCTCCCAGCTCGTGGCCCTGGATCCCACGTTCACCGGCTTCAAGTTCGACGCGATCATCCCCCCCTACAACATCGATCACACCGACTGCCTCCAGTGCCTCATCCCGCCGCCCATCGGCCCCGGCGAATGCACCGTGGCCGCCGGCTGTGATCGCTGCTGCGGGCCCGACCCCTTCCTCGCCCTCGCTTGCACCGCGTATCCCGACGGCGACGGTCAGGTGTATCGGGATCTCGTCAGCCAGACCGGGGGGTTGGAAGGCGACCTCTGCGATCAGGACTTCCTGCCGGTGTTCCAGAACATGGCGACCGAGGTCATCAGCGGCGCCCAGGTCTCCTGCCTCTATGACATCCCCGACCCCCCCGGCGGCGGCCAGATCGACTACAACGAGGTGAACGTCGAGTGGGTGCCGTCACCGGGCGCGCCCCCGGAGTTGATCCCGAACGTCCCGGGCGGGCTGAACGATTGCGGCCCCAGCGGCGGCTGGTACTATGACGACCCCACCGCCCCTACCCAGGTGCTCTTCTGCCCCGACACCTGCACCGTCGTCGAGGCCAGCACCGATGGCCGCGTCGACGTCACGTACGGCTGCGCCACAGTCGTACAGTAGGCTCGGGCACGGCAACGCAGTCCATCGCCTGTCGCGATCGCGCTCCGGCACGGGCGACAGAGTGCGGGCGATCCGGGAGCGGTGGGCTCGTAGGTGCGTCACCGTGCCGGATTCGCGGGGAGCGAGGGAGGGGGCGCGGGGGAGGGGAACAGGTTGGCCCAGGTGGGGTCATCCTCGACTGTGCCCGACAGCTCGTTGTCGTCCAGGATGGTCGGCTCAGAGCCCTCGTTCATGACCACGCTGTTCTCCGCGCCGCTCACCACCGACCGGGCGAGGGTGCCTCGCGTCCGGAAGTACAGAACCCCTGCCAGCTTGGCGTCCCGGATTTCGCAGTCGGTCACGTGGAAGCTGGGCATCGCTGCCCCTTGCTGGCTCTCCAGACCCCCGACTTGCACGCCGTAGCCATACCGGTCGTCCAGCGGCTGGTCGTCCACCTGGAAGACGACGCTGGAGTGGAGGAAGCCGGAGACGCCGTCCAGGGCGACGCCGGCGCTTTGACTCGACTCCACGTGACACCCGCTCATCTGCAGGTCGGCGCAGATCTCGTAGTCCTCGTCGCACCGGGCCCAGACGCCCTGGCCGTACTCA
Source organism: bacterium (assembly GCA_043825095.1). Classification (GTDB taxonomy): domain Bacteria; phylum Myxococcota_A; class Polyangia; order HGW-17; family JAJRWW01; genus JBDRSE01. The sequence goes on along the minus strand of JBDRSE010000318.1, from coordinate 18,643 downwards.
CCGAGCCATGCCCCCACCTGGCTCGCGGTCGTGCCCCAAACGGTAACTCCTTCCAGAACGGAGGGCACGCCCATGATGAAGATCCCGCTGCTTTGGCTGTTCTGAACCAGGCTACGCGTTACGCGGAGGCTTCCGCACAGGGGCTCAAACACGTCGCACTGGGAGCTGATGCCGTGACCGGCGGTCCCATCGGATTGGTCCGGAAGTGTGTCGCGAACCACCGAGTCGGTCACGGTGAGCGGGGTCCCCAGCGCCGTGATCGCGACGTCCCGATTCGCGGCGATCAGGCAGCGGGCCACGGTGAGCCTGCTGCACTCTCCCGAGGCGGGGTTGCACTGCGCATTCAGCCCGCGTCCGGCCGTGTCGTCGGACTGTTGGGACAGGGTTTCTTCGACCACCGTGTCGGTCACCGTGGCGTCGGTGCCGCCGACGAAGATGCCGATGTCACGGTTGCCCGTGATGAGACAGCCCCTGACCTCCAGAGCGCCGCGCACGCCGAGGTCCGGCTCGTCCTGGGCGTTGATGCCCCGACCGTATTCCCCGGTGCTCGTCTGCGGCAACGTGTCCCGGACCACCGAGCTGGTCACGGTCGTCGTCACCCCGGCGGAGAAAATCCCGAGGGACATGTTCCGTGAAATGACGCTGCTCAGGATGTCGAGCGTCCCGCAGCGGCCAAGCGCGATGTTGCACTGGGCGTTGATCCCTCTGCCGTCGGTCGACTCGTCCTTGATCGCCTGGTGCTCCACGGTGTCGCGGATGACCGAGTCGACCACTGTGGTGTCCACACCCTCGAGGGCGATGCCGACGTCCTGGTTCGCGGCCACCAGGCTGTCGGCGATGAGGAGCGTTCCGCACGGATCCAGGTGGCACGACGCCTTGATGCCCCAGCCGTAGGTGCCACTGCTTACCTCCGGCAGGGTGTCTCGGACCGCAGTCTTGCTGATCGTACTTTCGGCGGCCCCCGTGTTGATGCCGAACATTCGATTTCCGGTCACCAGGCTGTCGGTGACGCTGAGGGTCGAGCAGCGGTCCACGTCCTCATCGCACTGCACGCTGATGCCGGCGCCGTAGGTGTCGTCGAGCCACTGGGGTAGCGTATCGCGCACCACGGTGGACACGATGGTGACCGGAAGGCCGTGGGCGAGGATCCCCACGTCGCGGTTTCCGACGACGAGACTGTCGGTGACGCGCAGGCTCCCGCACAGGGAGTAGTCGCCGTCGCACTGGGCGCTGATCCCGCGTCCGGCGGTTCCGTCGGACCCCTGCGGCTGGGTGTCACGGATCACCGTGGCAGTGATCTCGACGTCCACGCCCTGGGCCTGGATGCCCATCTCCTGATTCCGGGACAGTACGCTGGCCGTGAGGCTGAGACTGCCGCAGAGCGCGATGTCGGGGTCACATTCCGCGTTGATCCCCCGACCGAACCACCCGTCGGAGTCGGGCACGGTGTCGCGAATCACGCATTCCGTGAGCTCTACCGTGCTTCCGGAAGCCAGGATTCCCGCGCCGCCCGCCCCGGCCACCTTCACCCGGCGGTAGCTGACCTCGGACTCGTACAGGCTCACGATCCCATCGCTGACCGTGTCCACCACCTCGACGTTCTCCACTGTCACCAGGGTCGCTCCGGCGATCAGCAGTCCATACCCGGGGCCGGTCAGGGTCACTCCTGCCAGTGCGGTTCCGACCGCGTCGTAGGCGACGCTCAGCGCCGGCTGAGGGGCTCCGAGCAGTAGCTGACCGGTGATGGTCACCAGCTCGGAGCAGCGCCCCGTGAGCTGCACCGGGTCTGTGATCCGCACGCTCTCCTGGTAGTTGCCCGCCGCCACGGCGACCTGCCCGTTGCTCGGCGCGGCAACCAGCGCCGCGCCGATGGTCACGAAGGGCGCCTGCGCGCTCCCGTCCGACGGAGCGGTGCCGTCATAGGTCTGGTCCACGTACACGGTGGTCGAGTCGGTGACGATGTTGCCCCAGGGCCCGCTGCCGCAGTCACCCAGGGGCTGGCACGTGGTGTAACCGAGCAGCTCGATGGTGCCCGGCGGGCACGGATCCGGGCCGGGCGGCAGCACCGCGTCGCAGCCGCCGTCCCCGTCGGACACGAACCCGTCGCCACACACGGTGACGCCCACCGGCTGACAGGTCGTGTGCCCCAGCGCGCCCATGGTCCCGGCAGGGCAGGAGCCCGCGTCGGGCGGCAGGATGGGTGCACAGCCCCCTTCGCCGTCGGGATCGAGCAGCCCGGTGGCGCAATAGGTCACTCCCACCTCGTGGCACCCACCGCCCAACACCGGGATCTCGTTCGCGCCCGGGCAGTCGTCAAAGATCGGCACGCACGCCGCCCCCTGTTGCCGGTGCCCTTCGGCGCACGCCGAGTTGTTGCCGTCGCCGACGCCGTCGTCGCCGCAAGCCGTCAGCAGTATTGTCAGGCAAGCGCCCATTTGCGTCAGCGCCACGATCCAGGAGCGTCCGTTCATCCCGTCCTCCGACAAGCTTCAATTATACCGTACCGGCGAGGAGGCTATCCATGCATTCCGATGACACAACCGTGGGTGAGTATCTCCAGTCCCTGCAGGTGGATCTCATCGGTCGAGCATTCGCCGAGTGTGGCGCCAGGGAATTCACTGCGCTCCACAAACGTGATAGGAAGGAGGAGTTCACACAGGGAACTCAGAAGGCGCGATGAGCTCGCCCCGGATCCTGGCGGTCTGCTGCGTCGTAGCCACGAGCTGCGTCGCGTGCAGGAAATCCGAAGGTCCCCCCCCCGCGGGGAGCTTGGAGGTCGTGGTCGATCCCATCACGACCCGGCTTTTGATCCAGGGCGACCTCGAGCAGGGGCAGCTCGCGCTGACCTTTGACGACGGGCCCGATCCGGAGCACACGCTGCCGCTCCTGGACATCCTGGACGACCACGGGGTCAAGGCCACGTTTTTTCAGATCGGCCTGCACGCCCAGGCCCATCCCGAGCTCACCCGGGAGATCCTCGCGCGGGGCCACGCGCTCGGCAGCCACTCCTGGGATCACACCGATCTGACCGAGCTGCCGCTGCCCGAGGCCGTGGCGAACCTCGAACAGGGCCACGCCGCCGTCGAGAGCGCGGCCGGAGCAGGGTCCTACCTCCCCTTTTTCAGGTTCCCCTTCTTCGCGTCCAACGAGGACTTGATGACCGCGGCCGCGCAGCGCGGGCTGGCCGTGTTTCAGGCCAACATCATCACCGAGGACTGGTTGACCCCCGACGCCGCCGAGCTCCTGACAAACGCCGTTGACGCCGTGGAGGCCGAGGGGAGCGGAATCGTCCTGTTCCACGAATACCAGCCGCAGACCGTGGAGATGCTCGACGCCTTCCTCACCGAGATCCGAGAGCGCGGCTACGACACCGTCGTGTTCCGACCGCGAGAGACCCTGGCATCCCTTGCCCGCAGTCGCGGAATTCGCGTCGGCTCCTTCGTGTGGTCCCTGGACGAGATTCCCGGTTCCGGACACCGGGAGACGGCGCTTCGGGAATTCAACATCTACACCCTGCCGGCCTTTTTCCGGATCGTGCAGCCCGTGCAGGGCCAGTTCGATTTCTCCATCCCCGACCAGGCCGCCGACCAGGCGCTGCTCACGGCCGCCTTCCGCGTCCACTGCCCGCTGCACTGTGACCTGCTCGCAGACTGGATCGTGGACGGCGGCTTCACCGGCCCGGAGCTCGAGCAGATTCTGGTGGATTTCGTCACCACGGTGGTGGGGCACTATGAGACAGCGTATCCGGGGCGGATCGCGTCCTACGACATCGTCAACGAGGTGCTGTCCTTTCGCGGTGATTCCTGCCCCTGGAACCGGATCGGACTCGAAGCGGGCGTCGACGAGCTGGAGTATGTTCGGATCGCCCTGGAGACCGCGCGATCCGTGTCGCCTATGGCCAAGCTCTACATCAACGACTTCCACATCGAAGGTCTGAACGACAAATCCGACGAGCTGTACGAGCTCGCGTCCGGCCTCGTTGCCGACGGTGTTCCGCTCGACGGCATCGGGCTCCAGTCCCACTTCGTCGTCGACTCCGAGGAGCTCTTCGGCCCCATGCCTCCGGTCGACGACATCCTGCAGAACATGGAGCGCCTCGGCGCCCTGGGCCTCGAGACGAAAATCACCGAAGCCGACTTCTCTGTCTGGACCGAGGATCTGTCCCCGGAGCTCCTCGAGCACCAGGCGGACAGCTACCGCGACCTGATGCACGCCTGCCTCGCATCGTCGAGCTGCGTGGCCTTCCTCACCTGGGGCGTGGGAGACGTGGACTCCTGGATCCTGGACTTCTTCGATGGCTGGTCCACCCCGCTGCTTTTCGACGTCGACTACGAGCCCAAGCCTGCCTACTACGCCCTCATGGACGAGCTGCGGGACACCCCGTAGACCGAATGGACGCTGATTTGCTCGTCGGAATGACGCAACAGCACTGGTCGAGCCGTGTCCATGGGGAGAAACCAAGGAAACGTGCAGCTCGCTCGCCCTCGATTTTCGCCGGGAAGGCGGGGAGTTGCCTGCATAAGAATCTGAAAACAAAGAAAATTTAACGAAAGGCCAACGAGCATGTACGTAAAACGAGGGCTGGGATTGGCGCTGGCGCTGATCTGCATCGGCGGCTTTGGATCGGCTTGGACAGGGTGCGGCGGGGGACAGAGTGGGGACGATCCTGACGCGGGACAGTCGGACGGCGCCGCCGGATCCGATGCCGGGAATCCGGATGGCGGCGGGGGCTCCGACGGGGGCGGATCCGACGGGGGAACTGTTGTGGGGGACTGCACCCGCACGACCTCGCTGTCCACGTCGCTGCTCACCAGCGATGTCAGCTACGCCAAGCTTGTGGTGGACTCGGACAACGACCTGCTGCTGGCCATTCCCGAGTACCTGAGCCCGTCCACGGATTACCTGACAGGGGTGATCCTGACCCCGGGCAGCGAGGCGCCGGTGTCCATCACCGTGACCGGAGCTGCGCCCCTGGCCAAGGTGGTGTCGGCGACCTATGACGCGGTGGCCGGGCACACGGTGATCTTCGCCTATGCCATGGCGCGCCCGGGCGACGGCGGGCTGGGGGATCACATGGAGCTGCTGACCCTCGCGGTGAGCGGCAGCTCGGGTGCCATCACCCGTCTGACGCCGATCAATCCGCCCACCTCGCAGGGCTTCATGTTCAACATGATCTACCCGGAGGGAGACGGCGTGCACTACCGGGCCTTCCGTTACGCCGAGGCCTCCCAGCGGGTGGCAGTGTCCGGGGGCTCGGCCACCTGGGAGCCGGAGGCGGCGATCACCACCGAGGGCGACTTCGACTGGAACTACTTCACCCACGACCCCACGGGCAACCGGTTGCTGGTGTACGGCGAGCTCACCATCGAGGGCATGCCGCCGGACTTCCAGATGTTCCTCGATCCGGTGGTGTTCGAGCTATCCCTGGCCGGGGGTACGACCTGGACGCGGATCATGGCCTCGGGCGAGGCGCCGCCGCGGCTCGAGGACGAGTACGGCATGTTCTCCAGCCAGGGGATCTGGGACGACGAGGGCGCGCGCCTGGTGACCCTGCTCGACCACTGGGTCTATGATCCCTGGTTCGGCGACGACATCATGGTCACCGGAATCTGGGCGCAGTCGGACGCCGGGATGTGGAGTGTCATCAACGAGGACACCGGGAGCTGCTGCACGAACATGTGGTGGGGCGTGGGCGACCACGCGAACCGGCGCCTGCTGTACGCCGCGTGGTACGGGCTGGGCGGTGTAGACCTGGCCGAGGGCCAGGAGGGGCAGGGGATTTCCATCCCTCTCGGGGACGCGGTCCTTTCCGCCGGCGTCAATCGCGCCGTCTTCGACACCACGCGCGGCCACCTCCTGGCCACCTCCTCGAACGGGCTTCTCAGCATGGCCGTGCGAAACCAGGACTATTTCTGGCGCACGGCGGACAGCGGCGCGGCCTTCCCCCATGAGGCGGCCTGGGGTCACGCGCTGGCCTATGACGCCGGCGGCGACCGGGCGGTGATCTTCGGCGGCGTCAGCGACTACACCTCCGAGGCGACCAACGCGACCTACACCATCGCCCTGGGCGCCCCCTCCCCGAGCTGGACGGCTGCGACCACCAGCGGCACACCGCCCACGCCGCGCCGGGATCACAGCGCCGTCGTGGATCCAACCACCAACACCATGTACGTGGTGGGCGGCTATCGTCTGGACGGCGCGACCTACACCCACTACGCCGACGTCATGGCCCTCGACCTCACGACCCTGGCCTGGAGCACAGTCGCAACCCTGCCCACCGGCCGGGCGCGGCCCCTGCTGCACCTCGCCAACAGCGGCGCAGACCTGTACGTGCTGCTGGGCGCGACGGTCAACAGCAGCGGCGATCCCGGCGCCCTCATGGACGCCTACCGGATCACGACCGCCACGGGCGCGGTGGAAACCCTCACCGTGAGCGGTGATCTCCCCACCCAGCCCGCGTCGTATCTGTCGGGCCTGGCGCTGCCCACCGCCTTCGTGATCCTGTCGCCCGAGCCCGAAGGCGTGGCGCTCTACACCGCGTCGTTCACCCCCGGAGCGGTGACCCTCACCCGCACCACAGCCTGCGAAGAGCCGCGATCCCTCGGCTACGGCGCCGGGGTCGTGGATCCCCAGTCGGGGGTCGGCTACGTCGCGGGCCGCACGGTCTGGCGGCTCGCCGAGTAGGAATCCCGCTCGGCCCATGGACCGCCGGACGATCGGAACCCCAAGCGATTTGAGCCTGCCCGAGATTGATTCGTCAGCCGATCGGGCCGATACTGGTCTGGGTGCAGGGCTGGGAAAGGAGTGGACGATGAGCAGCCAGGTGTGGAGAGCACATCGTGCAGTGCTCGCGATCATGGGGCTGCTCGCCCTGGGATCGGGGTGCAAGGAGCGGGCGGTCGGTTCCGGGCAGGACGCCTCGTTAGCGGACGCCGCCGGGCACGACGCGGGCCGGGATGCCGCGGTGGACGCCGCGGTGGGGCCCGACGGCGGGGTGGTGACCTGCGGTGGGGAGCGGCTGCACCTGGGCTTCGTCTTCGAGACCCAGCGGGAGCCGACCCACCCGGACCCGGACATCGACGACTACGAAGTCTCGGGCACCCTCACGTACCTGGGGCCCATCACCATGCCGCTGGCCACCAACCCGGCGTTCAACCGGGAGGCGCAGCTCGAGCTGTTCGACGGGCAGACCGCGGTCCTGCAGTACTACGTGCCCCCGGGGGTGACGCTGCCGGTGGAGCTCGGCGGGCAGTACATCTTCCTCTTCCGCCGACGGTGGGCCTTCACGAGCTATACCGTGGGGCTGATCATCCAGCGGCTGACCGCGGGCATCCCGGTGCTGCTCTTCGTGGGTGACGCCGGCTTCGCCGGGCGGGCCTTCGACCCCGAGGACATGGTCATGTCGCCCCTCAAGGTGTACGTGGAGCCGCGGCCCGACTGCCCCACCGAGCCGGACCCGGACTGCGGCGGCACGCTCTACCGCGACGAGCTCCGCTTCGACTCCTCCACCGGGGGCGCCGTCGTCGAGGTGCGCGTGGCCCAGGGCGAGCGCGCCACCTTCCCGGTGATGGGCGATGAGTTCACGGTGATGAACCTCGCCTCCACCCACGTGGATCAACCCTGCCCGGACGATCCGGGCGCGGACGTCTCCTACGTCGCGTCCAGCAGGGAGGAGGTGGACCTCACCTGCGACCCCAGCCGCTTCTACTTCTGGGACGACCAGTACGGCATCGAGGTGGGCACCTTCTGCGACTACGTCTTCGTCTGCGTGGACGACGCGGCCCAGGCGGCCGCCATCGAGCAGTCCGCGCCGGGCGTAAGCTGCGGCGAGAACGAGCCGGAGTGCGGCCCGGGCGTGGAGGCCTGCCTCTGGGACCCGCCGGGCCCGGTGGACCAGACCCTCTACGACGAGCTCTGCTCCGTCAGCCTGCTCGCCGATCCCCCGGACACCATCAACTGCCGCACGTTCTTCTAGAGCCGCGTCCGCCACGACCGGATCATTCGCCGCGTCCGCCGCGTCCGGAGCAGGCCGGCCGGCAGGGCGAAGGTGAGCAGGAGGATCAGGGGCAGGAGCGGCGTGGAGCGGTCGCCGGTGCCGTCTGTGCCGTTGGTGCCGCAGGAGCAGCCGCTGCGGATGCCGGGGTCCGGGCCCGTGGGGGAGGCGTCGGAGGTGGTGGGGGCGGCGTCTTGATTCGTGGTGGAGCCGTCGTCCAGACCTGCGTCGCACCACGGGGTGCAACCCGGGGCCGAGGGATCCGGCGTGAAGTGGCGCCGGTCGAGCTGAGGCCGGCACACCTCGCAGGGATCGGCGGGGTTGGGATCGTCCGGGGCGTACGCCGAGCCGTCGATACAGCACTGGTCGGTGCAGTCATAGAGGCAGGAGCAGCCGTCCTCGTCGGCGCCGCACAGTCCGTCGCCGCAAAAGGCGCCGCAGTCGCCGGTCCGGCTGAGCTGCACGACCTGGATGGGGCCGATCCGGCGGGCGGCGGCGTAGGCGATCCAGCCGCCGGCCGGGCCGGCGACCACGCTCCTGGAGAACCACCGGTCGCTGGTTGCGTCCCAGTAATCCACGGGCTCGAAGCCGGCGCCGAGATTTACCCGGTAGCGCTTCTGCCAGTTGATGCCGAAGGCGTAGATCACGCCCGCGGGATCGACGGCGAGCTCCACGAAGGCCGAGTGGATGGCGTTGGGGAAGAGCTCCAGCGGCTGGGTCCATCCATTTCCCGTGCGCTCGATGATCGAGGCGTGCCCGGCCTCGTTGGGGGCCGTGCCCGGGTCGGGCGGGTCCACCGGGTAGATCAGGTGCACCTCCCCGTCCGGCCCGGCCGCCACGGCCGGGCGGATGGCCACCGGGCCGAGGGTGCCGATGGGGGCCTCGTCGGTGGCCTGCTCGTCTGGGGTCCAGGTGCCGTCCGGCGCGCGCCGGCGGTAGTGCCCCTGGTAGTTCCGCCAGGCGCCCACCATCCCGTGAAACTGCAGGGACGTCACGTGGACGCTGCCGTCGTAGCCCAGGCTCATGTGCATGAAGGGGCCCGAGGCGACGAAGTAGGGGAGGCTCCAACCCGCGCTGTCCAGCCGGACGTAGCGGAGCCCCAGCCCGCTGGTTTCGTTGCCGCTGTCGATGGCGTAGACCACGTGGAGCACGTCGTCGGCGTCGAAGTCGGCCCGCACGATCAGGTGGGGATCGGCAGGGTCCGGGGCCGCGGTGTCGACGATGATCTGCCCGGCGCTCCACCCGGTGCCGGTGTTCTCGAAGTGGTGCAAGAAGCTCCCGTCGGCGATGATCAGGTGGTACGCACCGTAGGAGTCGATAGCCAGGGCCATGCCCGGCAGGCTGTGGTGGGTATCGATCTCCGAGGTCACCGGGATGATCCCGCCGGTGTCCACCAGCTCCGCCGCGGACCAGCCCTCCGCGCCGTACCGGCTCAGGTAGACGAGGTCGTCGTCCGCCACCCAGACCACGGCCGGGTCCCCGGTGAGGTGATTGATCGCGATGTAGACCGCGCTGCCGGCGTCGTCCAGCAGCTCCGCGTCCAGGGCGGTGACGCCGCAGGGCTGGGCGACAGCGTCACGGCCCTGCAGCAGTGCCGTTAGCAGCAAAAACGCGATCCCACTGTGTGCGAGTCGTTTCATGAGAGGCCCCCATCCGAAACCAACCACGACCTCTACTGTATCACGGTTTCCAAGTCGCTCGCTCGGGTTGGAGGAGCTGGGTGATGTATCGGAAGGGGCGCGGAAGGGGACTGCTTGGGCCACTTCAGGCATCTGACCTGTGATCATTGTCGTTGGCGCGGGGGGCGATGGGAGGTATGCGGTTCGCGTCTCTACGGGACCACGCCCGGGAGCGTGAGGATGGCGGCGCGCACGGCGTCGACGTTCTGGGGGCTGCGGCGCGGCAGAAAGACGTCGACCTGGACAGTGGCCCCTGGATCGTGGCGTGTGGCGTCGGGTGCGTTGGGGAGCTGCTCCAGGAAGAGGCCCCAGCAGCCGGTGTGCAACGCCTGGCGGTGGAAGTGATCGCCGTGCGGATTGACGAACCGGGACGGGGCGTCGGCGGCAGGAGGGAAGCGGGAGAGGGAGACCAGGGGGTTGATGCGCCAGAGGGCCACGGCGCCCGGGATGGGGCGCGTCGCCTCGGGGGCGCAGGTTACGCCGATGTCCTGGCGGGCGAGCCACTCCGCGGCGCGGGTGTTGCTCACGTTGAACGTCCAGTCCAGCCGGAAACGACGCTCGGGGAAGCGCGCCGCCAGCGCGAAGGCCTCCCACGAGAAGCAGAGGAGCTCGTCGGAGGGCAGGCGGGCCACCAGGGGCGCCAGACGCTCGGCCGCGTCCGGTCCGAAGAGCGGCGGAAGCCAGTAGCGCACCGGGCGGCCCGGCGCGCTGTCCTCGGCAAGGGAGGCGTCCTCCGCCGGGAGGATCCAGCCGCCCGTGGGCTGTAGGTCGGATAGGGGCGCCAGATCACTCCTGCGCCAGAGGCGGATCCAGGTCGTGGGTTGGAGGTGGGGGAGGGAGTGGGAGCGAGAACGACGTGCACCTGGCGACACAGCAGCGAATGTGATGCTGGTCGTTTCCGGGACGGGGAGGGTCTGTCGGAGGGCGACGTCGAGGTCCCGGCGCAGGGCTTTGAGCGCCTTGGGGGGCAGGAAGAGCCCGGGCGACAGATTTGCAGTGTCCAGCTCGACCGCGCGGAATCCGTCACCGAATTGGCCGAAGCGCTCCTGGAGCAGCGTCTCGAGACCCTGACCACGCGCGGGCTCGAGAGTGGAGAGGGACGCACAGCGTACCGTCCGGCGCTCGTGTGCCGCTTCGACCGTCAGGGGCTCGGCGGCGCGGCCACTGAAGCGGAGGGTCACGGTCCGGTCCTCCCAGGCGGGATCCCAGCCCGCCAGGGGATCCGCGGGCCGCCCCCGGTCAGTGCGGCGTAGGGTGAGCCCCACCCGATGGGGGCGGTCGCCGCGCAACCGAACCAGGCGACTCCCCACGCCCCCGTCGATCCACGTCACCCGGGCGCTGGGTAGCGCGCCACCGGCCGCCCCGGTCGCACCGGCCGCACCGGCCCCGGCCGCACCTGTTGCTGCGTCCCAGACCAGGCCGTCCCCTGGAGCGATGTCGCGCAGAACCGAGAGGCGGACCAGGCCGTCACCGGCGTCGAGGCTGCTTACGACCCCCACCTCCTCGCCGGCGGAGCCGACAGAGGCCACGGTGTTCCAGTCCCTGGGGGGGGCGTCCAGGAAGCCGCGGATCCACTCCCGGCCGAAGACGCGATCCAGGTCCGAGTGGCCCGTCTTGCCGGGCGCGGCGCCCAGGGCTGCGCGGTAGGTCCGCGTGACCTCCGAGACGTACTTCGCGTCCTTGAGCCGACCTTCGATCTTGAGTGAGGTCACCCCGGCGCTCACCAGCGCGGGCACCCGATCGAGCAGGCGCAGATCCCGAGGGCTCAACCAGGGCGCGTCGGCGACGGTTCCCCGGGGCATGTCCCGGGCTTCGTACGAGCGACGACAGGGCTGGGCGCAGGTCCCCCGGTTCCCTGAGCGGGGGCCGAGGGCGGCCGACCACCAGCAGCGGCCCGACACCGAGTAGCAGTGCGCGCCGTGCACGAACACCTCCACCTCGAAGGGGCTGAGGCCGGGGCCGGGGCCGGGGCCGGGGCCGTCAGCGCACAGCTCCTCGATGGTGGCCAGGGGCGTCTCCCGGGGCAGCACCACCCGGGTCACGCCCAGCGCCCTCAACGCGGCGGCGCCCCGCTCCCCTCCCGCTCCGTCCCAGGCCGCCTGGGTGCTCAGGTGCGCGGGGAGCCGCCGGTCGGCTGCGATCCCGAGCGCCTTCTCTACGCGCCGCAGGGTCGTCAGCACGCCGAGATCCTGCACGATCACCGCGTCGACTTCCAGCGCCACCAGGTAGCCCAGGTAGGCCTCCAGGTCATCCCACTGACTGTCTTCCACCAGGGTGTTCACCGCCACGTACAGCCGGCGGTCCAAGGCGCGGGTGACCCGGCGCGCCCAGGCCAGCCCCTCCCCGTCGAAGTTGGCCGCCGACGCCCGGGCGCCATACCGCAGACCGGCGAGGTACACCGCGTCCGCGCCGGCGAGCAGGGCAGCTTTGAGCGCCTCCCGATCCCCGGCCGGAGCGAGCAGCTCGGGGCGCCTGTCCGCCGCCGCCGCGGAGTGTTCACCTGTGGGAAGGGCGCTCATGGGTCCAGAGCTTAGCCCCGTAAACACTCCGCGCCAATAGCAGAGCGGTGACGAGCAGAGCGGGGACAAGCAGAGCGCAGAGCGTCCCCAAGTTCTAGCGCTCGGCGCATCCGTACGGAACGTCACGAGGTCGAGCCGCGGTGGGGTAGTGGAAGTGCCACCACTCCGCGGCGTAGGGCTTGAAGCCGCGACGTGCCATGGCCTGCTTGAGCCGCAGGCGGTTCTGCAGAGCGGCTCCCGTGGCATTGCGCGTGTGGCTTCGCGTGGAGAAGGCGTCGAAGGCACTGCCCATGTCCAACGGTTTGCCTGTGGCGCGTCGGTAGAGGGTGAGATCCACGGCGATGCCGTTGTTGTGGAGCGAACGGGCGCCGATGTAGGGGCCGATGAGGGCCGGGTTGGCCTTGCGCGCCCAGCTGACCATCGCCTGGGTTGCCCGCCGCGGTCGGTAGGCGTCGAAGATCCAGAGGCCGAGCCCACGTGGCGCCAGGTCGCGCTGCACCTTTGCCAGGGCCCGCGCAGCCGGCGCGATCAACCAGGCGCCTGGCGCGCCGTACCCCGGCAGGGGGCGGCGCATGAAGTTGTTCCGGGTGTGATAACGAATGTCCAGCCGGATCCCAGGCACGGTCCGCAGGGAAACGAACCCTGCAGGGACCCGGTGGTGACAAGGGCGCTGCAACGACGGTTGCGTGTCGTCTTTGCCGGTCGCCGGGCGCATCACCACCTGCCGGGGGGCATCCAACCTCGCCGACCTCGCCGACCTCGCCGTCCGTGCCGTCCTCACCGGCACCGGGCGGCCGGCGGTGCTGTTCTCGTGCGAGTCATCAACCGGGGAGTGGCCCTTTGAGCACCCCGTTGACCAAAGCAAAACCGTAAGCAGTGCTATTTGATCTTGCCTACGCACTCCTCGAACTTTTTGCAGTCGTCGATTTTGTTGCAGTCTTTTACCTCGTTCTTGGCCTTGCTGCACTTGCTCATCCATTTGTCCTTCGTGACGTTGAGGCCTTTTTTGAACTCCGCGTGAGAGCGCTCGGGCAGCTCCTTCAGGGCGCACTTCTCGAATTTACGAAAGGACTTCTCACAGGGATCGCCACACGCGCCGAGCGCAAGGGCTCCAAAGATCAGGACGAACAGTACGGCGGTAAGCTGCTTCATTTGTTTCTCCTTGCGCGCCACAAGCACTGACACGCCGCATTGGCTACTCCGCCGAATCACTTGGCATCGCTGGCGCAGGCGCTGGGCACGGATATAGGTTCGCCCAGGTGGGCTCGTTCTCCACCGTACCTGACAGGTCGTTGCCGTCCAGGATGGTGAGCTCGGAGCCCTCGTTCATGACCACGCTGTTCTCGGCGCCGCCCACCACCGACCTGGCGAGTGCGCCCCGCGCCCGGTAGTACAGGATTCCGGCCAGCTTCGCGTCCTGGATATCGCAGTCGTTGACGTTGAAGGTGGGCATTTCGAAGCCTTCGATGCCCCCGATCTGGACGCCGTATCCGTACTTGCCGTCCAGTGGCTGGGACGTTACGGAGTGCACGGCGCTCGAGGCGATGAAGCCGGAGATGCCCTCCACAGCCAATCCGCCGCCATGGCTCGAATCCACCAGGCAGGAGGTCATCGAGAAGCCGCTGCAGGAGCCGATCAGGCGGTCGCACACCGCCCAGATCCCCTGGCCGTAGACGCCTTGCCCGGGCCCCACTGCGTTGGGCTGCGTGTCGATCACTGCGGAACGCTCCAGAATGGACGGGACGCCGGCGATGAAGATGCCTACATTCTCACTGCCGGAAACAAGGCTGGAGGAGACCCGCAGGCTCCCGCAGGACTCTCTCTCAGGATAGCACTGGGCATTGATCCCCCGGCCGCCCCAGCCGTTGCTCAGCTGCGGCAAGGTATCGCGCACCACGGTGGCGGTTACCTCGGTGTCTACGCCGAACGCAATGATGCCCACCTCCCGACTGGCTGAAACGAGGCTGGAGGAGACCAGCAGGGTCCCGCAAACCAAGCCCATAAGCGGATAGCACTGGGCCCCAATCCCATGGCCGATCATCCTGGTGCTCTCCTCCCCCAGGGTGTCGCGCACCACGGTGCCGGTAACCTCGGTGTCCACGCCGATCGCCAGGATACCCACCTCCCGGCTGCCCGAAACGAGGCTGGAGGAAACCCGCAGGCTCCCACAGGACTGTGCCTGGGAGTAACACTGGACAGTGATCCCCCGGCCTCCGGTCCCGTCGCTCTCGTCCGGCAGCGTATCGCGCACAACGGTGTCGCTGACCTCGGTGTCCACGCCAACCGACGCGATGCCCACGTCCCGGTTGTTCGCCACGATGCTGGAGGAAATCCGGAGACTCCCGCAGGCCCCAACGTCGTAGCATTGGGTCGCAATTCCATGGCCAAGCAGGCCCGTGAGCTGGTTTGGCAGTGAATCGCGAACCACGGTGGATGTGATCTCGGCGTCGAAACCGGTCGTCTGGATGCCCAGCTCCGTGTTTCCGTAAACGATGGAGGAGAACACCTGCAGGCTCCCACACGCATTGAAGGCGGGGTCACACTGCACGACCAGCCCTCGGCCCCCTGTCCCGGTGCTCTCCTCCGCCAGGGTATCGCGCACCACGGTGGACGTGATCTCGGTGTCCGCGCCAAAGACCATGATGCCGATGTCCCGGTTTCCCCAGACGAGGCTGGATTCGACCCAAAGGCTGCCCCGAACCGTGGCCGACGCGACCTGCACATTGATCCCCCGGCCGGACCTTCCGGTGCTCTCCTCCGCCAGCGTATCGCGCACTACGGTGTCGATGATCTCGGCGCCCAGGCCGGACGCAAAGATGCCCACGTCCCGGTTGCCCTTGATCAGGCTGGAGGAGACCCGCAGACTCCCGCACTCAGAGGCGGAATAGCACTGGGCGTTGATTCCCCAGCCGGCCGTCAAGTCGCTCTCCTGCGGCAGCGTATCGCGCACCACGGTGTCCGTGAGCTCGGCATCCACGCCGAAGGAGAGGACGCCGTTGTCCCGGTTGCCCGAGATGAGGCTGGAGGACACCTGCACACTCCCGCAGGCCCCGGCCGTGTTGCAGTGGGCGTTGATCCCCTGGCCGCCGGTCCCGTCGATCTCCAACGGCAGGGTGTCGCGCACCACGGTGGCGCTGACCTCGGCGTCCGGGCCCGACACGTAGATGCCCGAATCTCGATTGCCCGAAACGAGGCTGGACACGACCCGTAGGCTCCCACAGGCCCCGTTGGAAGAGCACTGGGCCTCGATGCCCCGGCCATAGCGCTGGGTGCCCTGCCGGGATCGCGTGTCCTGCACCACGCTCTCCGCCAGCACGACCGAGCTGCCGCTGAACATCACCCCCGCGGTGCCGCAACCCGTCACCACGACCTGCTGCAGGCTCACCTCGGAACCATCGAAGAGATCGACACCGATGCCGCTCGCGTCCCGCACCTGCACCTGCTCCACCACCACCTGCGCTGCGCCCGTGACCACCAATCCGCTGGCCGGACCGGTCAGGGTGACGCCGCGAATCGACGTGCCGGCGCCACC
The DNA here is from genome assembly GCA_043825095.1 of bacterium. Taxonomy (GTDB): domain Bacteria; phylum Myxococcota_A; class Polyangia; order HGW-17; family JAJRWW01; genus JBDRSE01. Next base: position 2,920 of record JBDRSE010000318.1, on the reverse strand, counting down.
CGCTGTAATGTTCAACGGAGCGTAGGCGTCGCCCAGAAAGGTCCGCCCGCGGATCGTCACCAGCTCCGCGCACCGTCCCGTGAGGCGCACCTCCTGGTTGATGTTCAGCCGCTCGCTGTAGTCCCCGGCCGCCACCGCAATCTGTCCCCCTGGCACGACCACGGCCAGCGCCTCCCCGACCGTCACGAAGGGCGCCTGCTGGGAGCCGTCAGCGCCGGTGGCGTCGGCGGTCTGGTCCACGAACACCGTTGTGCCGTCGGTGGCGATGTTGCCCCAGGTCCCTGTGCCGCAATTCCCCAGGGGCTGGCAGGTGTTGTAGCCGAGCAGGGCGACGGTGCCCGAGGGGCAGGGATCGGGACCCGGAGGCAGGATGGCGCTGCACCCGCCCTCGCCGTCGAGCACGAACCCAGCGGCACACCCGGTCACGCCCACGGGTTGGCACGCGGTCAGCCCCAGTACCTCCATGGTGCCGTCGGGGCACCCCTGGTCCGGGAGGATGGGCTCGCACCCGCCGTCGCCGTCAGACACGAAGAGCCCGGGGGCGCACGCAACCACCCCAACTTGCTGACAGCCGCCGCCCAGCACCGAAATCTCGGCCGAGCCGGGGCAGTCGTCGAAAATCGGCACGCACGCCGGCCCCGACAGCTCCAGTCCTTCAGGACAGCCGGAGTTGTTGTTCTGGTCGTCGCCGCTGTCGCCACACGCTCCGAGCAGCAGCCCACAAGCCACTATCACGAGGTCTCGTCGTATCCGTCGCATCCAGTCCTCACGCATGGATTCGTCTGTTGTTCGCAGTACGGGTGATCAGCGGCCCCTAAGGAAGCTCCGCTGAGCCACGGATTGGCGACAGCCACCATCAGCGTTTCGCAACGCACTTGCCCTTCCTGGCCGTGCAGCGCCCCTTCTTGACACAGCCGTCACTTTTGGCGCAGTCGCGGGAATCAAAGGCAACGCATTTACCCCCGATGGAGGTGCACAGGCCGCGCTTGGTGCAGGCTTTGGTCTTGTTGCACTGTTTCGGTTTACCCTTCACGCAGCCCTTCTCACCGGGGACCAGATGGGCAATGCAGGGGCCGTTTCGTCGGCACGGGTGACAAAATCTGCAGTCATTGTCGCGGGCGAGCACGCAGCGGCCCTTTCGATGGCTACACAAACACCGTTCCAGACAGCGATCTGAGCGGCGACAGTCATCATCCTTGGCAAGTACACAACTCCCCGCCCTGGCGCTACAGTGGCCATAGCGACGACAGTCATCAATCTTCTCGCAGTCAGCGTCCGTGGCCACGACGCAGGCTCCCTTCCTCAAACTACATCTTCCGTCCGCCTTGCATCCGCTGCTCGCCACACAGTGCCGCTTCTGCGTCGGCCGACAATCGCCCTGCACTGCGGCGCAGTCGCCGAAGAGCCGACACGCCTTGGTAAGGGCACAGTCCGCATCGCTGACTGCTACGCAGGTCCCCTTCCGGACGGCACACCAGCCGCTGACTCGGCACGATTCGCTGGCGCGACAGTCCGCGTCGCTGGCGGCGACGCAGCGGCCTTTACTCCAGGCGCACAGACCGATGCTCTTACAGTAGCTCAGGCACCGTTTGTCGGTCTGTGTCGGCGGTTCTTTTTTCTTGGCGCAACCCGTGGCGTTCCATAGACCAAAGGAGAGGGTGACGCCCAGGATCATCAGGAGCTCATTGTGAAGCATGTTTAATAGTATTGATTTTCCAGGTAGTTGTCCACCTACCCCCCGAGCCCAACAGGAACGCGGTGAGATACTTCGGGGCCTTCGCTGCAACGGACTGGGGGGCCAAAGAGGAGGCCCACAGCCCCATTGGACGGGTGAGATCCGGGCCCGTAGGCAGACCAGGACAGGCTAGGCTACTGTGTCGGCTCCAGTGGTAGTGCCGGTGCTGGCGCGGGGGACGGGTACAGGTTTGCCCACGTGGGCTCGTCCTCTACCGTGCCCGAAAGGTCGTTGTTGTCCAGGACGGTCAGGATGGAACCCTCGTTCATGACCACGCTGTTCTCACCGCCGCTCACCACCGACCTGGCCAGCGTGCCTCGGGCCCTGTAGCACAGGATCCCCGCCAGTTTGGCGTCGCGGATCTCGCAGTCGTTCACGTTGAAGCTGGACATCTCCTCCCCCTCCACGCCGCTGATCTGGACCCCGTAGCCATACTTGCCGTAAAGCGGCTGTGCCACTACGTCGCGCACCACGCTGGAGGCGATGAAGCCGGAGACCCCGTCCACGGCGACGCCGCCACTGTGACTCGACTCCACCAGACAGGAGGTCATCTGCAGGCCGCCGCAGTCGCTGGTTCGTTCATCGCACATCGCCCAGATCCCCTGGCCGTGGAGGCCTTGCCAGGGCCCCTGGGCATTGGGTCGCGTGTCGATCACCGCGACACCCTCCAGGATGGCAGGCACGCCGGAGATAAAGATGCCGACGTTCTCACTGCTCATGACCAGGCAGGAGGAGACCCGCAGGCTCCCGCAGGCCCCGGCCGAAAAGCACTGGGCATTGATCCCCCGGCCGAACATCCCGGTGCTCTCCTCCGGCAGGGTGTCGCGCACAACGGTGGCCGTAACCTCGGCGTCCACGCCAAACGCAAAGATGCCCAAATCCCGGTTGCCCGAGACGAGGCAGGAAGAAACCCGTAGTCTCCCGCAGGCCCTGGTCTCGGAGTGGCACTGGGCATTGATCCCCCGGCCGCCCGTCCCGGTGCTCTCCGCCGGCAGGGTATTGCGTACTACGGTGGCGGTGACCCAGGTGTCCACGCCACTCGCAGTGATGCCCAAAGCCCGGTTGCCCGAGACGAGGCAGGAGGAGACCCGCAGGCTCCCGCAGACCCCGGCCTCGGGGTCGCACTGAGCCGCGATCCCCCGGCCGTCCATCCCGGTGCTCTGGTCAGGCAGGGTATCGCGCACC
>JBDRSE010000317.1:0-11572 GCA_043825095.1 bacterium | reverse complement strand
CTCCCCCTCCGCCCCCTCCGGGGGAACCTCGCTGCGCTCGGGAGGTGCCGCAAATAGCCCCCCCGTGAACACATACGCCTTCCGGAAGGGCCGCGCGGTGACCAAGACGTAGCTAACTGATCTGAAGGTCGCTACACTCTGTCGTGCGCGTGCACAAAAACAACAGATCACCGATCCCCGAGCACGACTGCACAGTGATCAGCACAAACGAACGGCGGCATAGCGAATGAGCATTGAACCGAAAACCATTGCCGTGCTGCTGACCGAGGCCGCCCCGGAGGGGCTGAAGCTGGCGGATCTGGAGCGCCAGCTCGAGCTCACCCGCAAGAGCCGCCCGGCCCTCAAGGAAGCCCTGGCCGAGCTGGTTTCGGCGCAACGGGCCTTCAGGGGCCGCGGCGGGCGCTGGTTCGCCGCCGGCGCGGACCCGGGGCACCGAGACGAGCAGCGCTCCACCGGTCGTCTTCGCGTGTTCCCGTCTGGCCGGGCCGAGGTGGTGCCAGACCAGCACGAGCGCCCGGTGCGGATTCGCCCCGAGGATCGCGGCGCGGCCCTGGACGGTGACCTGGTGACCTTCGATCATTGGCGCGACTGGAACGGCCCCCAGGGCCGGGTCCTCGACGTCTTGGAGCGGGGTCGCAAGCGGGTCACCGGGCTCGTGCACCGGCACGGCGGCGGGCTGGAGCTCGAACCGGATGATCCGCGCCTGCCGGCGCCCATCTCCTTGGAGGACGAAGACGAGGGGCTCGTCGGGGAGAGCGTGGTCGCTCGGATCACGCGCTATCCCGAGCGGCCGGACGACCGCCTCGAGGCCGCGGTCACGGTCCGGCTCGGAGACCCGGCGGATCCCCGGGGCGAGGTCCAGAAGATCCTCATCATGGAGGACATCGAGGAGGAGCCGTCACCCGCGGTGCTACGGGAGGTCGCGTCGCTGCAGCTGGAGCTCTCCGACCGGGATCTCGTCGGCCGGGAGGACCTGCGCGACCTGGACTTCTTCACCATCGATCCGGGAGACGCCCGGGACTTCGACGATGCGGTCTGCGTGCAGGAGCGAGGGGCCGGCTGGCTGCTCCACGTGGCCGTGGCAGACGTGAGCCACTACGTGACCGAGGGCTCGGCGACCGACCAGTCGGCAGCGGATCGTGCACTCAGCGTCTATCTGCCCGATCGGGCGATCCACATGCTGCCCGAACAGCTCTCCACCGGCATCTGCAGCCTGGCGCCGCGCACGGACCGACTGGCCATGGTGGTGCAGATGGGAGTGGACGCCGAGGGAGCGGTGCACGACGAGGGCGTGATGCCTGCGGTCATCCGCTCTCGTGAGCGGTTGGACTATGAGGGCGTGGCCGCGGTGCTCGCCGGCCAGCACGACCTTCACGGCGCCAGCGACGCCTGGCGACCCGAGCTGGCGCGACTGACCGACATGGCGGCGGCCCTGCACCGGGAACGCGTCGCTCGCGGGGGGTTGGACTTCGACCTGCCCGAGGCGAAGGTCATCCTCGACGAGGACAATCCCTTGAGCGTCCGGGACGTGTGCCGAGCCAAGCCCAACCCGTGGATCGCGCGGGCCTACCGCCTCATCGAGGAGTGCATGGTGGCGGCCAACGAGGCGGTGGGGCGGTTCTGCCGGGACCGGAAGCTGAAGGTGCCCTGGCGCGTCCACGAGGAGCCCCAGGGGAAGCGCTTCGAGGAGCTCCTGATCCTCTTCCGGGGGCTCGGGGTCAAGACCGGTCGGGCCAAGCACCCCGATCCAAAGACGTTTCAGCGACTGCTCCGGTCCATCGAGGACCACCCGGCCAAGGGACCGCTGTCCGTGGCGATGCTGCGCTGCCTCGCCCAGGCCAGCTACGCGCCGGAAAACCTCGGACACTTCGCCCTGGCCGCACCGGCCTACCTGCACTTCACTTCGCCCATCCGCCGCTACCCCGACCTCATCACCCACCGGGCGGTGAAGCGCGCGCTCAGTGGAACGACCGAGTTTCCGGGAGACGATCCCGGGCCGCTGCCCTCGTACGAGGCAGTCGCCCAGGTGGCGGCGCGCTGCTCCGAGACAGAACGCCGAGCCGTGGGCGTGGAGCGCGCCGTGGTGGACATGTACCGCGCCTTCGTGATGCGAGAGCACCTGGGCGAGGTGTTCGAGGGTCGGATCACGGGCGTGGCGAGCTATGGGCTGTTCGTGCAGCTCGACGCGCCCTTCGTGGAAGGACTGCTCAAGCGCGAGGGTCTCGGTCGGGAGCGTTGGGACCTGTCGTCCGACGGCGGCGCCCTGGTGGGCCGATCTTCGGGGCAGCGGCATGGCCTGGGCAACCCGCTCGAGGTGCGCGTGCAGGACGTTTCGGTGGTGCGGCGACAAATCACCTTCGAGCTCGCGAACCCACCCGAGCCGCCCCCCCGCCACTCCCGGAGCCACGGCCCCGGGCGGGGGCGCCGGATCAGCGGACAGCGCCGCGAAGGCTCGGGGGGGCGACGAGGCAGGAAAACGAAGTGACCGACCCAACCACAGACGACAGCCTGCGAAAGCGCTACGAGGCGTCCGAACGAACGCTCCTGGCCCCGCAGGCCGCCAAAGCCGCCGACAGCCGGGGTCGACGCAAAAGCGAACCCCCCTGCCCGGTTCGCACGGCCTATCAGCAAGATCGGGACCGTGTGATCCACAGCAAGGCGTTCAGGCGGCTGGCGCACAAGACCCAGGTCTTCCTGAGCCCTGAGGGGGACCACTACCGCACGCGCATCACCCACACGCTGGAGGTGTCGCAGATCGCCCGGACCATCGCGCGGGGCCTCCGTCTCAACGAGGACCTCACCGAGGCCATCGCCATGGGGCACGATCTCGGTCACACCCCCTTCGGCCACGGCGGTGAGGCCGTGCTCAACGAGCTTTTGCCCGGCGGCTTCCGCCACTACCAGCAGTCCCTGCGCGTGGTGGACGAGCTGGAGAAGGACGGCCGCGGGCTGAACCTCACCGACGAGGTCCGGGACGGCATCGTTCGCCACTCCAAAGGCAAAGGCCCCATCCTGACCACGGATCCAGCGCGGCTACCCGGCACCCTGGAGGGGCAGGTGGTGCGGCTGGCCGACATCATCGCCTATCTGAACCACGACCTGGACGACGCGCTCCGCGGCAAGGTGATCGACCCGGGCGAGGTGCCGGCCGAGATCCTCGACGCCGTGGGTCGGACCACGAGCGACCGCATCGCGTTCATGGTCACCGACGTGCTGCAATCCACGGATTTCGACCGGGAGGAGCGGGTCCTGTGCAGCGACACCACGCACGATGCGATCCACGCCATGCGTGCCTTCCTGTACGAGCGCCTGTACGAGAACCCCGTCGTACACGAGCCCTTCGACAAGGTCCGAGGCATTCTCACCGGTCTCTGGGGCGCCTATCTCGGCGATCTCGACCGCTTCTTCGAAATCACCTGGCCCGACTGCCCCGCCTCGCTCCGCGCCACGCCGGAGCGGTCCGTCGGTGATTTCCTGGCCTCCATGACCGACCGCTACGCCCTGCGGCTCTGGCAGGAGATGTTCATCCCCCGCCGCTGGAGCATGATGTAGCGGCCGGACCTGCCGTGTGTCGCGGCCACGGCGCAGATGCCGTGCAGCGAGACATCAGCCGTGCACGAAATCCCCGATGCGTCGGACGCGCTCCAGCTCCTCGTCGGACAGCGGGCCGGCCTCCAGGGCGCGGAGCGCTTCGTCCATCTCGTGGTCGTTCTTGGGCCCGCTCATGCACAGATCCACGTGCGGATTCGAGAGGGCGAAGCGATAGCAGTCCGCTGCGCTCAGCGGCGCCTCGCCCTTGGGCATCTTCTTCGCCTTGAGGAGCTGCCCCCAGCGGGTGGCGGTGTAGGTCGTAACCCCGGGCGGATTCGTCGCCGGGAGGTGCGGAAAGACGTCCTGCTCCGCGCCGCGGTGAGCGGCGTTGTAGCGCACCATCAGGATGTCGATGGGGGAGTCGGTCCGGCGCGCCACCTCACCGTGGGTCGGCCGGTTGTGGCCCGACATGGCGAGGTGTCGCACCAGGCCCCGCTCCCGGAGCTCGAGGGCCGTGTCGAGGACCCGCCCCTTGGGATAACTGTTGAACCAGCCCAGGATGAGCACGTCGGCGTAGTCGATCCCGAGCGTTCGGAGCGCCTTTTCGTGGTAGCGCCGCATGAACCAGCCGGTGTGATCGTAGGTCTGCATGGCGATGACGAGCTTGTCCCGCTCCGTGGGCGCGAGGGTTCGGATCGCCTGCGTCATCCCGGTCCGCTTCCGCAGGCTCCAGTACAAGTAGTTCACTCCATACTCGCGGTACGCCCGCTCCACCGCGACCGCAGGCACGCCGTAGCCCGCACCGATGCCGAGCCGTCCCACCTGCAGGCCGGTGCGTCCCAGGGTCGTCGGTTCTCGAAAGCTCATCGGTTCACCTCGTCTGAGCAACCTAAGGCCGCAAGGCCCTCACGCCAAGGGTTCGATTTATTCTGTGCTCGGTGTCCGACCGTGTCTCAGAGGTCCTCGGCGCTAGACGGTGAAGCGGAGGTCCAGCCACTCCCCGGTGCGGATTCGACCGGGCAGGGTCCGCCCGGGATCCCGGGCCCGCTCCGCCTGCAAGAACCGGATCCCTTCCTCCACGGCCTCCCGCACCTGGTCGCGCACCTCGAAGACGAAGTCGTCCTCGGCTTGACGGCCCCGAAGGTGGTCAGTGGATACAGGCTCGCTGAAATGGAAGTACAGCCGATCCGGCCTGGGCACGATGGTCGGCCCGAGGCCGAAGACCACCGGCATCATCCGCTCCCGATCCAGCCCCAGCCGTTTCAACAGCGGGCCCACCGCCGAATCGAGCAGCTGATCCGCTCCCACGGCGATGTCCCAGGCGTCGTCCGCGCCCACCATGGAGAAGGGCACGATGGTGCAGCCGTGCTCCACAGCGGCCCGCGCGAAGCCCACCCGATCCCGCCAGTGGAGCTGGTACTGCTCGCCGCGACCCTTGGCCACCTCCCGCCCCCCGCCGGGGAAGGTGAGGAGGACCTCTCCCTGCTGCATCAAGCGACCGCAGGTCTGCCGGGTCCCGGCCACCGCGCCGAAGTAGGTCATGAAGTCCCGCCACAGGGGCACCCGAAAGTGGAGATGATCCGAGAGCCCGCGCACGAACTTCCCATATCGATCCCAGACCAGGAGCGCCAGGAACGGCACGTCGTAGGCGGCCATCAGCGTGTGGTTGCCGACGAACAAGAGCGGAGGCTCCGCGGGGAGCCGCTCGAGGCCGTAGAACCGCGGCGACGCCCAGAGCTCCCACCCCATGAGGAATCGGCGCAGAAAAGCGATGAGCTCCGCGGGTGGCGGCCGAAAGAGGGCCGCTTCCTCCACATCGGCGCGGTCACGTGTGTCGAAGTGCTGTCTTCGTTGAGGAGCCAAGGCGCTGCCGATTACTCGAGGTCGTCGTCTCCCCGGCCCGGGCGGATCCCGGTCGGGGGGGAGACCGGCCTCCGTAGGCGACGGCGCGGGCTGATGCCACGGCTCTGGGGCACCTTCCGCGGGCGGGGGCGCTCCTCGGGGACCATGCTCGGACCGACCCTGGCGCCGGCGTTGACGCGCGGCCCCCCGGGTCGAGAGATCCGGACCCCGGCGCTCCCGGCGGGCGCGGGGTCGCGACGGGGGCGTACCCCGGCCAGGGGTTGCGCCGGTCGATCCGGCCGCGCACCGGCCTGGTCGGGCTCACGCATGGGCGGCTTGTTGGGCGGCTCAAGAACCCGCGGACGGATGCCGGCCGGGGGATGTGTCCGCTGCACGCCCGCGTCCGGCCGCACCGAATCCATGGGGCGCAGGTCCTTGGGGACCGGCTCGGCCTTGCCGCGCCTGGAGGGCGTGGCGCCCTTGCCCTGGCAACCCGCGGCGGCACCAGAACCGACGAGCAGCACGACCGCCGCGGCCGCCCGCTCGAGGAATTGCCGACGCTCGGGCTTGGGCAGGCGCACGTCCACCTGGGACACCATCCGCTCCAGCACGGGGTCGCTCGTGGCGTGCAGAATGGCCCGCTCCGTCCGGGTCAGGGTGACCCCACTGACCTCCACCGCCGACTCCCGATCGTCGAGCAGCGCCCTGCGGAACTCCTCGCTGCTGGCCGCCATGGCCAGGAGCTGCTCCAGGCCGATCGGCACCTCGGCCAGGACCCGCTCGTTGCCGAGCGGCTGCCCCCCGACGATGGTGGTCTTGACCGCGGTGCGGCTGTCCATCGACTTTTGCTTCGTCATTTCACCACTCCGTCTCCAGATAGGTCCGGTCGGGCGCCGGTGTCCACGTCGAGCCGCTCCTTGCGCGGCCGATCCGGGCGACTGCCGGTCTTGGGTGACCCGGGCTGCTCGGGACGCTTGGGCCGGTCCGGAGGCGCCGGTGAGATCCCAGCCTGAATGTGGAAGGGGCCGCGAACGGCCTCCATTCCCGCCCGCACGTCCGCCCCCCTCGGCCGTCGCACGGCCGCGTCCTGCGGCCCCGGCCGGATCCCCTTCACCGCCTGGCCCCCGGGCTCCGCGCGCGGGCGCTGGGAGCCCGTGGGCGACTTCTGCTTCTCACAGCCGGCCGCGCCCGTCAGCACTCCTCCGCCGACCAGGAGAACCAGCGCCGCAGAAGCCCGCTCCAGAAACTCCCGCCGCTCCGGTGCGGGGAGCTTCCCTTTCCACTCCTGGATCACTTTTCTGAGGGCCGCGTCATCGATGGCCCGGAGCATCGCTTGCTCCGTGGGGGTGAGCTCGACCCCGCTGGCCGCCGCGGCCTCGCCTCGACGAACCACCAGCTCCCGGGCATACTCGTCGCTCGCCGCGGCCATGGACACCAGCTCCTCGACCCCCACGGGAATCGGCGGTACGGCGGCATGTTTTCCAGCTCCGTCGCTCATGTCGTCCCTCAATCCCCGGTGGAGGCCGAGAGCTGCGCCTTGGCCGTCGTCGCCTGGGCCACCCGGGGTGAGTGCGCCCCACAGGAGTCGCTCGCCTCCACGTCCTCGGCGTCCAGGGGGTAGAACCCCATCTCCTGCATCACGCGCAGCTTGGGCAGCACGTTCCCCTCCAGGTCGTAATGGAAGAAGCCCGGGAAGATGTCCGGATGTGCCGTGATGAACTCATACAGCTCCGCGTAGACCGGGTCGAGCTGCACCTTGGCAGAGCGACAGATCTCGTGCCCGGTGAGGATGTACTCCGGGAACAGCTCCGGGCAGAACTCCAGGGCCCGCCCCTCGTCAGCGTGCTCCTTGTAGATGTCCGTCTGCGGCAGAAAGCACAGCAGGCTCGGGAGCACCCGCGCGCCGAGCATCCGGAAGGACACCATCTGGAACACGCTCTGGTAGAAGTCGTCCATGGTTTCGAAGGGAAATCCCCAGACGTAGAAGGCGTCCACCCGATCGAAAAGGGTGACCGCCTCCGAGACGATGGACACCGCGGCCTCGGAGTCAAACCCCTTGCGGGTCCGCTCCAGCACCGAATCCGATCCGGACTCGATGCCGAACCGCAGCTCGATACAGCCTGTTTCGGCCATCCGCTGCATCATGTTGCCTTCACTCAGGTTCACCCGGCCGAAGGCCTTCCAGTCAACGCCCAGACCTGACCGTTCCAGCTCGTCACAGAACCCCACCACATTGTCCGGGGCGCTCACGAAGAACTCGTCTTGGAACAGGAACAGGTCCACGCCCGCGCGTCGATTCAGCTCCGCCATCTCGGCCACGATGTTCGCGTGGGAGCGGTGGCAGGCGCGGCGCCCCCAGATGGGCGCTACCGAGCAGAAGGTGCAGGGGTACGGACACCCCCGGGACGTCATGACCCCATAGCCCTCGTACTGTCCCAGCTCGATCCGATCCCAGGCCGGGAAAGGGATCGTGTCGAGATCGGTGATCCTCGGTGCCTGGGCATTGCCGACGATGGCGCCGTCCTCCCGCCGCCAGAACACGTTCGGGACCTGGGCAAACCCAGCGCCCTGTCGGTGCGCCTCCACCAGGGGCACGATCATCCGCTCGCCCTCCCCCGAGGAAACCGCATCGATCCAGGGGAACCGCTCGAGGACCTTTCGCTCCACCGAGGCCGGCCCCACGCCCCCCAGGACCACGGTCTTGTTCGGGTGGCGCTCCTTGAACGTCCTCATGGCAAACAGCGCGAAGGGGAGCAGGTTGGCCATGACCGACACGCCCACCAGGTCCGCGCTTCCCTCCAGGAAGTCGCAGATCGACTCCGCCAGGAACGGGTTGTCGTAGCTGTTGAGCTGGTAGTCACGGAAGTCCACGTCCAGGCCCGCATCTTCCATCACTCGCGTCAGGTAGAGGGTGCCCAGGGGCACGTGAAACTCCCGCTCCACCTGATCGAAGTAGCGGACGTAGAGCATGTTCATGTTCACGAGCGTGATATCAGCCATGGTCGCTCCGTTGCCCCGGCGTCCCCGGGTGGGCCTGCAATTCAACGACTGTAGCAGCGAATCGGTCTACCAGCAACGCAGCCCAAAGAGCACCGCGCGGGAATAATCGATCCTTTTCGCGGGTAGTCCGTATATATGCCAAGCGGCCAGACGGAAACGGCCCAGGAATCCCAGAGGCGAGTCGGAGGTCACTCATGCAGAATCCGAATGAAATCGAGCGCTCCTCGCGCATGCTCCGCCACCGCGACAACAAGCGCTGGTGGATCAGCCTCGGGGTGGACTACATCGTGACCCGCTTCTTGATCGTCGTCCTGATCGCAGCGTTCGCAGGGCAGGTGTATCGCGCCGCAACGCGGCCTGAGTACATCCCGGCCACCGCGGCCGCCCGCGCCGCCCAAGAGGCTGTCATTTCAGTCACCCGGGACGCCAAGATGAAGCGTGGAGCCCGCGCCAAGGACACCACTGTCCCACGCCGCGCGGATCCAAGAGTCTAGAGGGTCCCCCCAGGGACCCGTCTGTCTGCACCGTTTAGAACTCTCCCACGAAGCGGACCTCGGGCTCCATGAGGTGTCCGGTCTGCTCGTGCACAACCCGGCGGACGTGCTCGATGACGGCGCGGAGGTCGGCGGCGGTGGCGTGGCCGAGGTTGATCACGAAGTTGGCGTGGTGCGCTGAGACCTGAGCGCCGCCGATGGTGAAGCCCTTGAGTCCACACCGGTCGATGAGATGACCCGACGGCGCCCCGAAGGCGTGGTCGTTCTTGAACACGCAGCCGCACGACGGGTAGTCCAGTTCGCGGTTGGCCCGCCGCTTCTCCTCGTTGGCGCGCATCCGGGCGTGACTTTCGTCCGGGGCCCCCGGCGCGAGCTCGAGATCCAGTCGGGCCACGAGCTCCCGGGAGGTCTGCAGCGGTGAGCTCTTGTACGCAAAATCCCCCTGCGCGAATCGCCGCTCCGCGAGCGAGCCCTCCGCCGTCACCACCAGCGCGGACCGCCACACGTGACTCATTTCCTGCTCGAAGGCCCGGGCGTTCATGAACGCCGCTCCCCCGACCGAGCCTGGCAGATAGTGGAAGAACTCGATCCCCGTGAGCCCGGCCTCGAGGGCCGCGGCGGCCGCCGCGGTGCAGTCAGCGCCGGCGCCCACCCGCAGCCGGTGCTCCAGGCGCTCGACGCCTTCCAGCTCCCGCAGAACGAGCAGCACGCCCCGAAGCCCCCCATCCCCGATGAGCACGTTGCTGCCCCGGCCGAGGACCTGGATCGGCAGGCCGTGCTCCCGGAGCAGCGCCACGGCGGCGGCGAGCGCCTCCGGGGTCCGCGGAAACACGGCCCAGTCGGCCGGCCCGCCGACCTGGTACGTGGTGAGAGGCGCCAGGGACAGGTTCCGCTCGACCCGCGTCTCGGGCAGCGCCGCGAGGCCGTCTGCCAGCCCACCGGGTCGCTGCGCGCTCACGGGCGACACTCTCCACCGAGCACCGTGTTGTCGATGAGCCGCGTGGTGCCCACGAACACCGCCAGGGCCATCAACGCCCGCCCGGTGACGGTGTGAAGCGGTGCCAGCGAGTCGGGATCCCGCAGCTCGACGTAGTCGATGCGGGCCGCCGGGCGAACGCTGATGAGCTCCGCGGCGGCAGCCATGAACCGCGCCGGATCCCGCTCTCCCGCGTCGTAGCGGGTCCAGGCATCCCGCAGGGCGGTCACCAGGCACACGGCCTGCACCCGCTCCTCGTCTGAAAGGTAGGCGTTTCGGGAGCTCATGGCGAGACCGTCCGGCTCCCGGACGATGGGGCCAGCCAGGATCTCGACGGGGAGCTCGAGGTCCCGGACCAGCCGCCTCACGATCTGTAGCTGCTGGTAGTCCTTTGCGCCGAAGACCGCCACGTCCGGTTGCACCACGTTGAGCAGCTTGGTCACGACGGTCGCCACGCCCCCGAAGTGCACCGGGCGGCTGGCGCCACACAGCGGCGCGGCCAGCTCGGGTACCGTGACGCGGGTCTGATAGCCGGGCGGATAGACCGTGTTCTTGTCCGGCACGTAGGCAAGCTCGGCCCCCGCGTTGTCGGCCTTCTCCAGATCGCCCGCAAGATCGTGGGGGTAGCTGCCCAGGTCCTCGCCGGGCCCAAACTGGGTCGGGTTGACGAAGATCGAGATCACCGTGTGGTCACACCGCGCGGCCGACAGCCGCACCAGGCTCAGATGCCCCTCGTGCAGGTAGCCCATGGTCGGCACAAACCCGACGGTCTGGTCCCGGGACCGCCAGTCCCGGCTCGCGGCGCGCAGCTCGCTCGGAACAGTGATGACTCGGATCGCACACATGCGCCGCACGGTATCGGCAGCAGTTCTCACCTGTCAAGGCGCTCCTGCCGGCCCGATTGTGATATCGTCCGGAGCATCATGGCGGAAAAACCCTCGACCACGATGATCCCGCGGGTGTTGGGGATCGCGATGATCGTCTTTGCGGGGCTGGGAATCGCGTTCACTGCGGCGAGCCTCACCAAGCTGGGGACGCTGGCCGGGATCCAGGTGAGCGCGGTCCACGTGGGGCCGCTCCGGACCTTTCAGCTCGTGTCGGCCGTGACGGGGCTGGTGGTGGACGGACTCGAGCTGTCGGCCGGCGTCTTTGCCGTGACCTACCGACAGTGGGCTCCGCGGCTCAGCGCGGTCTACTGCGCCGCAGCGCTGCTCCGGGTGGCGGCGCTCGTGATGCTGTACTTCGGAACCGTGGCTCCAATCGTCAAGACCCTGGGCTCGGAGCTCGCGCGCGGCTACGGCTTCGGCGTCGTCTTCCGGCACTGCATCCTGCTGGCCTGGATCGTGCTGGTGATCGCCCTGATGCAGCGAAAAAACGTCCGACAAGCCTGCAATCATTAGATCGATTTGCGTCTGGTTCCCGGGGCATAACTCCCCCGGCGGAGCCGCCGCTGAGGGTGCAGATCGCCGAAGGGACAGGGTGCCCGAACTCGAAGCGCGGGATTCCGGGGCGTTGGCCATGTGCTTGTATACGTACCCCAGCGGCCGCAGACAGCAACCGCCGCGCGCAGCGCGGGTTCCCCCGGAGCGGGCGGAGGGGGCGAAGTGAGCCACGAAGTGGCGGATCGATGCTCGAAACTTGCGCTGCTGGGCCTCCAGCGCTATTCTGGCGTCTTTCAACGCGTCCGCCGCCGATTCGCCATCCGGAGAGTGGGGAACGCCCGTGAGCA
>JBDRSE010000316.1:0-13607 GCA_043825095.1 bacterium | reverse complement strand
CTACGGCCAGGGCCACGGGTTCCAGCAGCAGTTCCCCTCCTGGGGATTTTTCGAGTAGTCGGCGCTGTCATGGGGGCAGGTCTGCGGGGCGGCAGCGTTCTTGATCTCACACAGGCAGGGGTGGTTGTGCTCACGGGTAAGGCAGATGTAAACCGGCTCGAGTGTCGTGACGATCCAAGCGCCGTTCTGGTACAGCTGGTGGTGGCAGGACCTCAGAAGGTTGTCTTCGGGACACTCGACCGGGTTCGCGTCGCAGGGACGGTTTTCCGTCGGGTAGGTGGGGCCGGTGCACTCAGCGTAGTCAAGACACGCGGTGCTGCTGGCGTCGACGGATTCGGCGCAGTCGACGAACAGGCTCAGCGCGCAGTCCGGCTTGTCGAGCTCCAGGCACTGGTCGACGGTGACCATCTGCAGGAACGGCTCGCCGAGGTTCAGGGTGTTGTTGTCGTTGGCCCACTGACAGAACACTTCGTACTCCTCGGCGCTGAGGTTGCTGACCTGCTCCGACTGATCCAGGTCGTCGAAGGTCAGGGGATCGTCGTCATCCCCGCAGGCCGCCGTGCCCAGTGCAAGTAGCAGCGCAGTTGTCCATACAAGTCTGTTAAACATACGATTCCTCCGTCTTCACCGGGTAACAATACCGGTGTGCTGCGGCCGACCTTGGGAGCCCTGGGGCTCCGCGGCGACCAGGGTTATGGAACCTCACCATTGAATGGTGGTATGTGTTCACGGGGGGGCTGTTTGCAGCACCTCCCGAGCGCAGCGAGGTTCCCCCGGAGGGGGCGTAGGGGGCGAAGTGAGCCACGAAGTGGCGGATCGATCTCCGGAAGGGGGCCCAGCCTTGCTCGGTGCCGAAACCAGCCCGACAGATCCGCCGCTGCGCGGCTCAAGACACCCCTCCCGTCCCCTCAAGGGGTAGCCCGCGCTGCGCGGGCGTGCTGTGCCGTCTACCACGTGAACGGCTACGAAAGGTGCTTATCGAACGACAATGTCCTCTGCGCGAAACCGCCCCCGAGGCGCTGTCTGAGCGCAGCGCTGGTTCATGGTCTCGCTCCGGTGTGCGTGGGCGAGGCTGTCCACCCGTTGCCCGACTGACGTCGCCGGGGTTTCGGTCGACAGCTCGCCGGCGCTATTTGCCACCTGGCGAATCCTGCATGCTGGACACACTCGGGTAGTGCAGAAGCCATGCCAGAAGGCAGCGCTCCCTTCGCCAACCCCTGAGATCAAACAAATACCAATCAAATACAGCTAGTTGCCTGGATATGCCCGCCTTGGCCTCAAAGGGTCAGCCCGGAACGATGGACGTCGCCAACGTGACTTCGTCGTGACATGCCGCGCCATAGCCCGGGATGCCGTGACACGCCCTGAGACGCAATTGGGGAGCAGATGGCGCCGTTGCAGGGCGCTGGGGATGAGGACTAAACGCCGTTAAACGGCGTGGTAGAGAGAGGGCAGGTCGCTAATCGCTACGGCCAGGGCCACGGGTTCCAGCAGCAGTTCCCCTCCTGGGGATTTTTCGAATAATCGGAGCTGTCATGGGGGCAGGTCTGCGGGGCGGCCGCGTTCTTGATCTCACACAGGCAGGGGTGGTTGTGCTCACGGGAAAGGCAGATGTAAACCGGCTCGAGTGTCGTGACGATCCAAGCGCCGTTCTGGTACAGCTGGTGGTGGCAGGACCTCAGAAGGTTGTCTTCGGGACACTCGACCGGGTTCGCGTCGCAGGGCCGGTTTTCCGACGGGTAGGTGGGCCCGGTGCACTCCGCGTAGTCAAGACACGCGGTGCTGCTGGCGTCGACGGATTCGGCGCAGTCGACGAAGAGGCTCAGCGCGCAGTCCGGTTTGGCGAGATCCAAGCACTGGTCGACGGTGACCATCTGCATGAACGGCTCGCCGAGGTTCAAGGTGTTGTTGTCGTTGGCCCACTGACAGAACACTTCGTATTCTTCGGACGTGAGGTTGCTGACCTGCTCCGACTGATCCAGGTCGTCGAAGGTCAGGGGATCATCGTCGTCTCCACAGGCGGCCGTACCGAGGGCAAGCAGCAGCGCGGTCATCCAAACGAGTCTGTTGAACATCGGGTTCCTCCATCGCAACCGGGTGATTGATCCGGTGTGTACGCGGCCGCCCTTCGGAGCGCTCAGGAACAGGCTCGGGTCGACCATGGTTACGTTTTTCCTTCAGAAGGTGCTGATTGAGATAATGGGTCCTCTGCACGTGATGGCCTACAGAGGCCATCTCCGTGGGTGGCAATTGTGTAATCCAGTTAACCATACAAAAAGACAACGGCTTCCTCAAGTAAAAACCGTGCGCCCAGATTGTCCTACCGCTCCATATCTTTTTTCCGGCTCGCACCAAATTGGTGGCGGCGTCGATTGGGAGACACCCACGTCGCGCGCAAGGGTAGGCTCCATCGGGGCCCCCGACCCACCGGTTGCCCAGGCCGCTTGGTTCTGGCGTGAACTCATCGTGTGCGTGCATACGCCAAAATGAAGCCCTGATCATCCTTGCCCACCCATTTGCGCTCCGTTACAATGATCGGGCCGGACGCTGAGGCCTCTAGCATCGCGATATGGTTTCCTTCAGGAGAACCCAGACGCGGAGTTATTCCCCTTTGCATGGTGTACGAGAGGTCGGTCGATCATGAAGTGTGTTCAATTACCCCTAATGCTAGCCTTGGGAGCCGCGGTGCTCTGCGGAGGGTGTCCCAAAGAGGAAACCCAGGAGACGGTCCGCATCGGCGTGATGCTCTCGTTCCAGGGGCCCGATTCGGCAGAGTACGAGCAGGCCCTCGACTGGGTCCAGGAGAACATCAACGACGCGGGAGGGATCGCCGGAAAGAGACTCGAGTTCGTCAAGATCGACATGTACGACGTGTCCGACGACGAGCTGGAGACCCGGGCCCAGGAGCTCATCGATGATCCCACCATCATGGGCGTGGTCGGCCCGGAGTGGTCGGATCAGACCTGGAAGGTCGCGCCCTTGTTCCTGGACGCGATGAAGCCGATGATTACGCCGGAGTCCACCGCCGGAGCCATCTCCTTTGCCTACGCCTCCAAGAAGTACATCTGGCGAACCGTGGAGCCCGACTTCGCTCAGATCAAGATCCAGCTGTACCTGGCGGCCCGGGACGGCGCCCAGGAGGTCGCCTTGCTGACCGACAGCGGCCTGTACGGGGAAACCTTTTTCGACTGGTTCGGTTTTTTTGCCACGGAGCTGAATCTGGAGACCAAGAACGTGGTCCGCACGGACTACACCTACTGCGAACGAGACGTGGAGGAGGCGCTGGTGAATTTCCCGGATGCGCTGATTGCAGTCCCGGGCACGGTGAGTGACGCCGTCTGCACAGTGGAAACCAGGGACCTGCTTTCGCCGCAGACGCGAATCATCTTCGCCGATGGGGCCCCCTTCCCCGAGCTCATCACCGCGCTGGGGTACGACGCCGAAGGACTGGAGGGGACAGCGCCTGCCGCGGATCCGACCAGTGGGTACCGCGAGGCGTACATCGAGAGAAACGGCACGAACCCCGGGGTCTTCTCGGCGAACATCTACGACGCGGTGCTGCTGCTCGCCTATGGGCTGGAGCGGTCGGGCGGTGAGGGCGGGCGAGCGCTCGTCGACGGCATCCAGGAGGTGGTGAGCGGGCGGGGCGAGCTCGTGAGCTGGGACGCCGAGGGGATCGCCCAGGCCCTGGCGCTCATCCGGGACGCCGCGGACCCGAGCGAGCTGCCCGACATTACCGGAGCCACCGGGCCGCTCGAGTACGCCGACGACTACTTCGTCGATCCCCTGTCGACAACGTACGTGCACTGGCAGGTGCAGGACGGTGAGTTCGTGGACCTCGACTACTACACCACCGGGGACACTTCAGGCGCGGCGACCGGGATGGCGATGTCAGTGGACAGCGTGTTCAGCGCGCTCGCCGACGAGCGCTATCAAAACGACATCGGCGGGGGAGACAATGTGACCCCTCCGCCGGCCCAGACCGGAAACTGGGCGGTGATCATCGCAGCCTCGGCGCTGTGGAAGAACTACCGGCACCAAGCCGACGCCCTGGCCCAGTACCAACTCCTGAAGGCCAACGGCATGACCGACGACCGAATCATCCTGATCGTGGCCGATGATCTGAGCGACAACGACGACAACCCCGAGCCGGGCGTGGTGCGGAACGTCGAAGGCGGCCCCAACCTGCTCGAGGGGTTTTCTTCCGACGCGATCGACTACTATCTCGAAGACCTAACGAAGCAGGACCTGCTGGACATCATCGCCGGCCGCGGATCGGCCGAGCTGCCCGTGACGGTGGACAGCACGAACACCGAGAATGTGTACTTGTTCTGGGTCGGTCACGGCAACACCGAGGGCCTCTTCATCCACGTCTCCGAGTCGAGCATCGCGGTGGAGGACGAGTTCATCCTCAAACCGGAAGAGCTGACCGCAACGATCCAGGATATGAGCACCGAAGGACGCTTCCGGCGCATGTTGATCGCGATCGAGACCTGCCACAGCGGCGTCATGGGGAACAACCTGGAGGATGAGGAAATCGAGCACGTCTTCATGATGACCGGGGCGAAGTACAGCGAGACCTCCAAGGCCACGAACTACGACGTCGACCTGGGGATCTTCGTCGCGGACAAATTCGCCTACGAGTTCTGGCGTATCGCGAGCGAGTCACCGAACATCCCGCTGTCCCAGCTCTACAGCGAGCTCTACACCGCGGTGCTCGGCTCCCACGTTTCGGCGTTCAACGGCGAATTTTTCGGTATGACCTCTCAGATCCCGCTCTCGGAGTTCATCACACCCTTCACGCCGTAGCTGGCCGCGCGGTTTTAACCGGGCGAGGCTCCGATGGAACAGCCTGCAGGAATCAGGCGCTGGTTAGGCGGGTCAGGATCACCATCCTGCGATACACCGGGCTCCCCTGGTGGGCCACAAGATGTGCCTCGTGCAGCGATGGGGAGGCCCGGGTGAAGCCCAGCTTGCCGTAGAACTCCTGGGCCCGGCGGTTGTCCGAAAAGACTTGAAGGTAGCAGCGCTCCACTCCTCGTCGCCGCAGCTGGCGCAGGGACTCCATCAGGACCCCCTCTCCGATGCCCAGGCCGCGGAAGAGAGGGTCGACCTGCGTGCCGAAAAACCACCAGTCCGGGAACAGCTCGGATCGCTGGTGTGGGTGGACCACGTCGGTCACCCCGAGAAGCCGGCCGGCGACGGTGGCGAGCACCGTGAAGCTGTGCTCCGAGGTCCAGAACGCGGAGTCTGGGCCGCGGGTGAGCTGCGACGCGGCTCCGACGCCTCGCACCCGGTGGAACCGCTCCCAGCGGCCGGCGTCCTCGGCCGTGCCGACGCGGTAACACACCCGCCCGGCCGCCACCCGGCGACCGAGCCGACGGTAGGTCGGCGTCCCCTGCACCTCCCGGGCTGCGCGCGCGGCGCGGTCGCGCAGCGTGTCGCCCAGCTGAATCGCGCGGGTCCCGACCGGTGCGACGACGCGCCAGAGGCTCACCGCGAGGCGCGACCGGTCGCTCTGCAGGGCAATCGCCCGGCCGTCGCGCTCGATGGTAGTGACGCGGCCCAGGACCCAGCTCGGCGCAACGGTTTCCAGCCCGCCGTAGCCCGCGTCTCCCCGGAAATACAGGATCGTGTTCGCGCTCGCCACGGTCTTGCGCACCAAGCGGTGCACGACCAGCTTCATTGCGGGGGTGCGGTAGAGCCCCACCTCACCGACGTGCAGCGCGCGGCCGTCGACCGGCTCGAGGGTCAGCAGGTCGCCGCTCCGGATGAGGGGCCGCATGCTGGCGCCCCGGGCCTCGATGTGGATCGTGCCGGCGCGCTCGAAGACCTCTTGGGTCAGCGCGCCCAGCTCCTCCTGCGTCAGCGTCAGGGGACGCATCGGATGAACGGTACGACAGATCCGTCCGGCACGAAGTCCAGCAGGTGGCAGGAGGCCGACTCGGCCAACCGGGCGGAGAAGTCGGTGACGAACTGCATCCCGGAGCGGCTCCAGTAGGGCAGCAAGGTGTGGCTCAGCAGCCTCGTCGCCACGTCGGCGGCGCCGAGGGCCGTGACGCCGTTCCGGGGGGCCTGGTGGAGGAAGAAGATCTTGTCCAGGGGGACCCCGGCGTTGGCGTATTGGCTGTTCTCTCCCCGATAGGGCGTCCCGTAGATCCAGAGCTGCCCATGTCGCTCCCGGAGCACCATGCGCTCGTCGTTGAGCACCACGGCGTGGCGTTCCCACAGGCGGCCCATGGTGCTCTTGCCGGCCCCGGAGTGGCCCGGGAAGAGGTAGCCCCGCCCCTCGTCGGCAACGCCGCAGGCGTGCAGCGACAGGCCGTATCCCTGGCTGAGCACGGAGGCCATCAGCAGGGCGTGAATCGGATGGGTCAGAGAGTGCCTGACGATGGAATCGGACGCGGTGGGGAGGTGGTGGACGTTCAGCTCTCGGAAGTCCTGGCCGAAGATCGCGGTGCAGAAGTGCTCGGTGCCTCCGTTCCGCGTCAGCGGCAGGAGGTACTGCCCATCTTCAAAGTGGATACGGAAGAAGATCCCCTGATCCAGGACGAGGCTCTCTGCCCGGGGTGGCCGGGCGGGTAGGCCGTCGTAATGGCCACGAACCGTGACCACGGGGACCCCCGGATCGTCGGGGGGGGAGGTGACGACGAAGTCGCGAAACGATTGGTCCAGGCTCGAGAGATCTCGGTGGTGAGGTGGAAGGACGTTGCACAGGACGTCCGCCACCAGGAGCTGCAACGCCTCCATCAGCCGGGTCTAGGAGCCCATGTTCGTCGCGCAGTTACCACCGGCCGGACAGGAGTTCTGACCGGTGCCTCCGACGCCCCCTGCCTTGCACGCAATGACCATGACCTCATCGACGACCAGGTGCACCTTCACCAGCACAGGCGTGCTATAGGCCCGTCTGACTTCGTTCTGTTTCTTGCTGTTCATAGGTGTCGTCCTCTTTGCCTTTCATCCACGGTATTCAGGAGCCCATATTCGTCGCGCAGTTGGCACCGGACGGGCAGGAATTCGGACCGGTGCCTCCGACGCCGCCTGCCTTGCAGGCAATGACCATGATTTCATCCACGACCAGGTGCACCATCGTCAGCATGGGCGTTTCATAGGGCCGTTTGACGTCGCCGGGGTTCTCGCTGTTCATGATCTCCGTCCTCCCCGCCATCCATCAAGCCAAATTCGTCCGATACTAAATGGGCTATTCGACATAAAAAGTCAACGGGAGTCTCGAAATCACCGTGCTCGAGCCAGGCCCACGCCGGGCAGCTCTCGCAGAGCCACAGCAGCTTGCAGGTCCGACACCGGGAGCTCGTGGTCCACGGTCGGCGCAGCAGCTCCTTGACATCGGTCTCCCACACCGCGGCAAGGCGGCCGCCGCGGATGTCGATGGCGGGATGCCTGAGCGTCATGCACGGGGTCATCTGTCCGTGACAATCGATGTGCACGGTGTTCACCCCCGCGCCGCAGTCGAACACCGTCTCGGTAGGGCTGGCCATCAGGCCGTATCGTTCGATGAACGACTTCGTACCACGGACCCACCTGTCGTCGGACAGGTCGAGGGCGACGACCTGCTCCGGCGCCAGGCGATACTGCAGCGGATGGCGCTCCCCCTGCACACCGCAGTTGAGCAGCGCGTCGTGACGGAACTCCACTCCGTACCCCTCGGCGATTTTCCGCAGCTCGTCCAGCTCGGCTACATTGAGCTTGTGCAGGACGCTCTTGAGCTTGAGCTTGATGCCGCGGTCGAGCAGCAGCTCGACTCCGCGCAGGCAGCGCTCCAGCCCTCCCGAAACGCCCGTTATCCGCGCGTAGGTCTCTTCGGTGGCGCCGTAGAGCGTGATCTCGACCCAATGGGGGGGGAGGTCTCGGAGCCGGTCCACGAGGGACGGGGAAACCAGGGTACCGTTGGTGAAGAAGGAGACGAGGAACCCACGCTCTTTGGCCGCGGTGTAGATCTCGAAAAAGTCGGGTCGAAGCAGGGGCTCACCACCGGTGAGCAGCAGCCACAAGCAGCCCGCCTCGACCAGCTGATCGAGGATCTCGATGCACTCACCGGTCGTCAGCTCCGGCGCTGGGTCCGGGTAGCAGTCGGGCGAAGAGATCCAGCAGTGAGCGCACCGGAGATTGCACCGGTTCGTAAGCTCCATGCTGCCGGATACCGGGACGCGCTTGACGAAGGTCTTGCGCCTCAACCGCTCGGCGTAGAAAGCGGTGATTCCTTGCACGGCGATGTGGGGGCAGCTCAACTCAAGCCTCCCTCACAGCCTCGACCTCCACCAGCTGCTCCACGAGCTTGAGGAGGTCGGCTTCCGCCTGTTCCGCGCTCACCTCGAACTCTTTGACGACTTCGTCGACGATCTCGCGCACAGGGCGGGATCCGTCGAGGAGGCCCCAGATGTAGGTCCCTACTTCGTTCAGATTATAGACGTAGTCTACGGCGCCGGCCGTGCTGCGGATCGGCACCAGCAGTGTCTCGCCTGCGACCTCCCTGAACACGATGTCTTTTGACTGCACGAGCTTTCGTGACAGCAGATCCGATTGCGACACGTTCGATTTCCTTGTTTTCACCAACAATTCCGACTTCATATAATTACGTATGCGACAGGCTTGGTCAAGGGGAATCTCTGCGGCCGACGTGGCCAATCGACAGTGTCACCCGGTCCCTGCCGAGCAATTTTGTCATCTAAGCCACCGAAACTTCGGCGGACGATTCATCGTGTCCAGCGTCATCGAATCAAGTGCCTTCCAAGTCCCTCGGCCGATAAAGCAGGGGAACTTCGGTCTTCTCTACCCAGACACGAGGCGTGCTCAGTTGTTGCAGATTTGTGTCCGTTCACGTGTCAGGCGGCAGAGCGCCACCCGCGCGGAGCGCGGGCTCCCCCTTGAGGGGACCGCGAGGGCTGTCCAGAAATTGCGCTCGCTCAGTTAGAGCTTCCTCCACGTGAAGCCGCGGCGGTAGTAGACCCGGAGGGCGCGGCCGTGGATGGCCTCGCGTGGCACGAGGCCGAAGTAGCGCCCGTCGTGGCTGTCGCCCCGGTTGTCGCCCAGCACCAGGTAGCGACCGGGGGGGATCCGCAGGGGGCCGAGGGCCGGACCGGGGTGGCCGATCAAGCGGATGCGGTGCGCGCGGTGCCCGAGGTGCTCGAGGGGGCCGTCGGGTCCGGTGGTGACCCTCACCGGGGCGCCGTTGAGCCGGATCAACCCGGCCCGAACCTCGACGAGGTCCCCGGGCACGGCCACCACCCGCTTGAGCAGGATCTCGCGGTCCTCCGGGGATTCGAGCACGACCACGTCGCCCCGGCGCGGGCCGGAGAACTCGGCCAGATAGCGGCTCGTGAGCGGCAGCCGGATGCCGTAGGCGGACTTGTCCACGAGCACCCGGTCCCCGATCTCAACGGTGGGCAGCATGGACCCGCTCGGCACCCGGTAGTGGTCAGCCACGCTCGCCCGGGCGGTCAGCAGGATCACGGCGAACACGGCGAGGGGGAGGAGGCCCTGCGCGGCCTTGCAGAGGCGGCTCCGCGGTTGCGGGCGCCTGGGACTCAGTGACTGTTTCAAGGTTGACCTCTCCGAGGCCACGAGCGGCCTGTCAGGAGAGTAACTGGAGGGAGGCGAAAGCTATTCCCGGACGCCTGTCGGCAGCGCGTTCCCAAGGAGTGGGGGTCTTTCCCATGGGGGTCTGCGATCGGCTCAGGGGCAGCTCGGGGACAGCTCGGGGGCAGTTCAGAGACGGCTCAGGGGCGGCTCGGGCGCTTGGCGTTGGCCTTGGCGGCCGGCGGGAGCTCGTGTTTCACGTCCGGCGCGGGCCTCGTGACTGCGGCGCGCGGCGCTGTCGTGGTTTTCGTGGGTTGCAGGGCCAGGGACGCCGTAATGCCCGCGGCTACGAGCAGGGCGATGGAGCAGGCGATGAGCCACCTGGAGCGCTGCTGGGTGGAGCCGCCGTGGAGCTCGGGGCTCATGGTAGGGCGGTCGCCAATTGTGAGATCGGGAAGCTCGCGTGGGGTCATGAGAACTCCTGCTGCCGGTGTAACCAGAAACGCTCGAGTCGCAAAGGAGATCTAAATCTGTCCGTGGTACTCCGCGGCCGGTCGAGAGCTTCCCCGGGCGCCCGTGGATCTATAGCAGTGGGCGTCGGGCGCCCGGGTCCGGTTGCAGCCGGTTGCAGCGTACCCAGGTTGATGCGACACCCTTGCCCGGCGAAAGTTTCTTTGGATTGGAAAAAGAAGCAGAAGAAGAGGGGGGGGTCAGGCCATGTTGCGCAGGACCCAGTAGGCGAGGAGCACGGCGAGCGTTCCCCACGCCCATGCGCGGTGACGGAATCGCCCGGCGACGCGGCGGCGCAGGCGGGTCCAGGCCGCTGCAAGTCCGGCGACCAGCAGCACAGGGAGGGCGACCACCATCAGGGGATTCAGTCGAAGAGCCGTGGCGAGCTCGCCGTGCAGGAGCCGGTGCAGTCCCCGCAGGCTTCCGCAGCCTGGGCAGAGCAGCCCGGTGGCGGCTCGGAACGGACACGGGGGAAACAATCCGCCGGCAGCGGGATCGTGGGCGAACAGCACCGCCGCTGCCGTCGCGACCGCTGCGGCGAAGAGGCCGACGAGCTGGGCGCGAGTCAGGATTGGCGATGATAGGCGGGCCAGGGACATTTCAGGGCGTCCCCCCCATCGTGGCCATCACCGCGATGTAGATCATTATCCCCACGAGCCCGCAGCCGAAGGAGAGCCAGCACCACATGCGGGCCTTGTCCGAGGCCTCCACCGCCTCCTCGTACTGCCCGGCCGCCTGCATGGTGCCCACCTTGGCGGCGTAGACGATGCCCACGATGCCGAAGGGCAGGCAGCACAGCAGCGTCATGGCGATCGAGTGGGCCAGGTAGGTGGGCACGTCGGGCACGCCCATGGGACGGGGCCGCTGATACCCGGGGGGATAGCCCGGTGGCGGCTGGGCCAGCGGAGGGTGGTAGGGGTTGTCGGGCGTAGGTCCGGGCAATGGCTGAGCCCCGGGCGCGCCCGGAGGGGGCGGCCAGGAGCCGGGCGGCGGCATGGCGCCGGCCGGCGGGGCCTTCTTGCGCGCCGGAACGAGATCCTGCTGCAGGACCGTGTAGCAGCCGGGGCACTGGTAGGACGAGCCGTCGTCCTCTCGGCCGCAGCGGGGACACTTGATCATCTGGCAGGTCTCCTCAGCTGGTCCGTCTGCGAAGCAGCGCGACCAGCATGGAGAATATAACAAAGATCAGCGGCGTGTGATCACCCGAGCCGCTGCCAGGGGAGGCGCAGCTACAGCCGGCTCGTGGGTCGAAGGAGCCGGGCACCTGATATCCGACCATGGCGTCGGCCCGGGCGCGGCCGTCCCGCGGGGGGAGCGCGCCGTCTGGGTGGGGGGCTGCGTCTGGAATGTGGGCCGCGTCGGGCACGCCTGCGTCCGGCTGGACCGGGCCGGTGTCCACGCTGCCCCAGAGCTGGAACAGCTCGCTGTCAGGGGCGGAGTACACCAGGGCGACGTGGTAGAGCGTGCCCGGGTCGAGGGGCGGATTGGTGGCCGGCGCCAGCTCGATGTGCGTCGGGCTTCCGGTGAAGGTGTGATCCGCGGTGACGTTGACCCCGCTGAGATCGAACTCCATGTAGACCGGCTGGTCCTTCCGCAGGTACACGGTCCAGGCGGAATTCCAGCCGTACTGGGCCTGCAGGGTCACGTTGAGCCGCGTGGCATTGGCCGGCGCGTCCAGGGTGAACTGCAGCCCGAGGGGGAACTCGTCGATGTACCCGGGGAAGGTCTGGAAGGCGTACACCAGATGCGAGGGGTGGGATGCGGGCCGGTTGTCCAGGGGGATGATCCGGTGGCAGTCCACCATGTTTCGGCCGGTCGGGCCGAGCACCTGGCCGATGAGGGCGAGGTCTGCCGTTCCCAGGAGGCCCTGGGCGGCGAGATCCGTGGCGACCTGCTCGGTCATGGCGGCGGCGTCGGCAAAGTCCGCGTCCTCGGGCATTGCCGCCAGGGCGCCGTAGATCAGCTGGTCGGCCTTGGAGGCTCCGAGCCCCTGGCGCAGCTCCCAGGCTCCACCCATCCAGATGTGCCCGTCGTAGTGGGACTGGGAGATCACGTCCCAGGGACACACGGCGCTGTTCAGGGCGGTGCGGATGTAGGGGTCTCCGGTGTCCTGGCCGGCGTGCTCGCCCAGGGTCGGGCTGTCGGTGTAGGTCATGGAGAAGTAGTCCGCCATGCCTTCGTTGAGGCCGTTGGGGATCCAGTTCACACCCTGGGTGTCGATGCAGACCCCCACGTCCTCGCAGCCCAGTCCCGCGGCCTGCTGCACCAGGCCGTGCCCGAACTCGTGGAAAATGACCTCCGCGTCGTAGGCGTAGTCGATGAAGCCCTCTCCGAGGGTGATGTCACCGCACTCGTTCGGGTCGCCGTCGCCGTCCGAGTACTGGGCGTTGGCGTAGTTCCAGTTGACGTGCACGTCGATGGCCCGGCTCCCGGCGCAGCTCCAGGCGAAGTTGAAGCGGTTCTCGAGCCAGAGGTTGAACTCGGTGGCGTGGTGGTAGCCCTGCACCTCGGCGAAGTGGTCGGTCAGCGAGGGCTCCACGGGCAGGATCAGGTAGTTCCCATTGGAGTCGGGCGACGCCCAGTGGGAGCGCTGGCTGCAGGTCGGATAGTCATAGCCGTCCCCGTGGGGGCCGACGCATTGGTACGCCCGGGCGTGGGTTCCTTCGAGGGAGCTGGTGGAGGTCAGGCCGTGCAGGTCCACTGCCTGGTAGGGCCCTGTCGCCGGGCTGGGATCGTACACGTACCCCTGGGCTTCCTGGAAGCCGGGCGCCAACGAGAGCACGTCGCCGGTCCCCGCGTCCAGCAGGAGGATCCACCGGCGTCGCGGAGCTCCGCGGTACTGGTCCGCACGGTAGGTCAAATGGGCTCGGCCGGCCTGGATCCAATACCCCAGGGCGAGCACCCGGTAGAGCTCATCCCCGGTGCGGGCCCACAGCGCGCTGCGGAGCTCGGCTGGGGTGAGGGCCGGCAGTGAATCGGCGATCTCCTGCAGCTCCGGCACGCCGCCCGCGGCAGCGGTGACCCGGCCGTTCCGGAGCAGCACCACCACCGATCGACCGAAGACCGGGAGTCCGTCCACCGCGATTCGGAACCGCACCACCCGGCCCGCGGCCCAGGCGTGCACGCGGTGGAGCCGGAGCTGCAGCGGGGCGCGGATGCCCAGCACGCGGCCGTGCGCCTGGAGAAAGGTCCGCGCGCGGTCTTCCGGCGTGCGGCCGGTCACGCGGAGCCGCAGTCCCCCGACGAAGGTCACGCGCGCGGCAGGGGCGCCTGCCCGACGCTGCACGCTGCGCAGCACGGTCCGCACGGAGGCGCCCGCCTGCCGCTCGAGCTGGTCGAGGGCCAGTCTGACCGGCACCGGCAGGCCGGCGCGGGCGCCCGCGTTCGTGGCCGCGGACGCTGAGTCGGAGCCGGCCGCGGCCGTGAGGATGAGGAGCGTCGGGATCAACCGGGTGTGGGCCCGATCAGGGGGAATGTGCATGGGCTGACCTCGGTCGTGCTGGTGGGCTCCAGTATACATGGCATATACCCCGAAGACACTGGGGGGCGCTGTTTGTTGC
>JBDRSE010000315.1:0-11166 GCA_043825095.1 bacterium | reverse complement strand
GTCTTGTCGGCCGACTCCTGTTACTTGTGGTAGTGGGGCAGGCAGGCTTCGCAGCCGTGGAAGCCGAGCGCCAGCGCCTCCTGCACGTTCGCCACATCTAGCCGATCCTGGGGCGGGACCTTCCGGCCGTGGGAGCAGAAGGGCAGGTGCGCCTCCATGCGCCCCGGATGCATGTTGCAGATCAGCGGCAGACACTCCTCGCAGGTGTCGTACCCGGCGTCGGAGGCATCGTCGAGATCGTGGAACAGCACGCGGTCCCTGGGCCGTATCTGCTTGGTGTGGGGGCAGGTGGCCAGGTGCACCTCGCAGAGGCGCTGGTTGCCCACCAGCGCGCGCACGGTGATTGGGATCCGGGTGCCCAGGGCCACCGCGCTGAAGTCCAGCAAGCGGAGTCGATCTCCCATGGGGCGAATGTCACCGGAGGGATGCTTGAGCAGCAGGTGGTCGGCCCACAGCGCCGGCTCGTGGCGGTCGAACCTCGGGTGCTTTGCCTTCAGCTCGAGGTCCACCCAGTAGCGCCCGTCGCTGCCATCTGTGGAAGGCCAGCTTCCCATGAGTGCGG
Organism: bacterium; assembly: GCA_043825095.1. Lineage (GTDB taxonomy): Bacteria > Myxococcota_A > Polyangia > HGW-17 > JAJRWW01 > JBDRSE01. Next base: position 10,604 of record JBDRSE010000315.1, on the reverse strand, counting down.
CCGGGCCTTCGAAAACGACGCGCTCGCTCCAGCTCGGCCCCAGCAGCCGTCCCTGCCGATCGGTGGGCGTGACGCTGAGCCGAATGGTCCGGTCGTCCAGGAAGAAACCCTCTGACGGCGAGCGCGCCGGGTCCGGCGTGAAGGTGACCGAAACCCGGCTCGTCGCGCCGAGGTTGAAGGACTGCCGCGCGGACGCTTGGTGCGATCTGCCCAGAAGGGAGGTGTGGAGGTCGTAGACTCCTGGTTCGGTGAGCTCGATCCGGGCTTCGTAGATCCCCGGCCTCACCTCGTCCAGGCGTCGGATATAGGCGCCGCCTTGCTGGAGCTCGTTGTGCTCGACCATGTATCGGAGCACCCGGTCCCCGGTCGCGCCGGTGTCCCGGCTCGCCTGGGACTTGGAGCTGCGTAGCTTCCTGACGAGGGAGGGATCCGCGGACACCCGGTGCGCCACCTGGTCTCCGATCCACGGGGCGGGGGTCTGGACCTCGGTCCACACGTCCGCCTTGCGGATGGGGTTGCCCTGGTTGTCGGCGACCCGCACCCGGAGCGTGGCCTCCTCGCCCGGCCGCGGACGCGGACGCGCCAGCACGTCCACCTCGAGCTGCAGGTCCTGGTGGGTCAGCCCACCCATGCCGAAGCACCCCTTCCCGGCTCCCTTGGCCCGAGTCAGGCTCATCTCCCACTCCCCGGCCCAGCGGTGCTCGTGCCCCGGAATCTGCAACGGCCGACGCACCGTGAACATCTGGTACATGGTGCCGCAGTCGTAGGTGACACCCGGGAGGGCTCCGGCGTTGTCCTTGTCCAGCCAGAAGTCGGCGCCGGGCGGCTTCACCCGGAAGTCCCAGGCGTTCGGTTCAGGCTTGGAGGCGAGCTGGTAGAAGACCACTGAGTCCTGACTCTGGCTCACCGAGATCGTGCGGGTCGCCAGCTGGTTGGGCAGCAGTGGCGAGTCTTCGAAGGGGGCCGCCAGCTCGTAGCCGCCGAGCTTGGTGAAGGCGTCGCAGAACCACGCCATGGTGAGGGTCTGGGACTTTTCGAGCCCGACGCTGGGGTCGATGGAGCCCGCGTCCAGGGCCCAGATACCGCCGGTTTCGGCCGCCACGTCCCGCAGCTTGTCCGCCCAGCCACCGCCGGTGGGCAGCGCCACGGGGAAGATACGGATCTCCGGACCGTTCTCGTGGATCGCCTTGCCTGCGGCTCCGGTGGCCTGGAAGTAGCTCCAGTGGCCCTCGGGGTCGGTTGCCCTCGCCGGATCTTCGAAGAAGACCTGGCGCAGCTCGGGGGGGCGGTTCTCCATGCCGTCTGAGAGCACCAGGATCACACGGCCCCGGGTGGGTGCTCCGGCGTCCAGCTCGGCGTGCGCCAGGAGCTCATCACGGCAGTGGAGCAGCCCGGCTCCGAGCGCGGTGAAGTGTCCCGGGGGCTTGGCCTGGCACAGCTCGAACGCCGTGTCCAACGGGGGAGTCAGCAGCTTCGTGCCCGTGGTGCCGGCGATTGGCAAGGCCGGGTCGGCGTCGCCCCAGAACCAGTACACTCCGACGCGGCTGTGTTTTGCGGTGTGCTCATTGGCCCGGGCGACCAGCTTGGAAAAGGCGTCCGCGCCGTTGCAGGCCGCATCCCAGCGGTCGCCGGCCATGGAGCCGGAGCGGTCGAGCAGCACGGCGATGTCGAGGTCGGAGAAGGTCCTGTGGACCGGGAAGTCGAGCTTGATCTGGTTGCCCCCGGCGAGGATCTTCCCGGCCCGGGAGTGGGTGACGTCCACGAGGATCTGGTAGCCCGGACCATGCTGCGCGTCCAGGATCTCCGGGATGCGGGCCACCGGGTGCTCGGCGGTCTGAATCGCGTTGCCGTTGGCGGCCAGTTCCGGATCCGCCGGGTCGTACTTCAGGTCCCCCGTCTTCATGAGCGCGAGACGCAGCGCCGGGTTGGCCGCGAGAGACGGCTCGAGCACCAGGTCCCAGGTGAGGGTGTCGCCGTCCTGCAGGTCGAAGACGAGCGCCTCCAGGTCTCCTCTCCAACGCTGGCTCTGGTAGGCGTCCGGGAGTTGCTGGTCGCCGGTGGTCGCGGTGTCGCCGTGTACCACGACCACACCCACGTCCCGCAGGATCTCGATGGTCGGCTCCACCCAGACCGTCGGGCTGAGCTGGTTCGCGGCGCCGTCGGAGCTGTGCAGGAGGGTGGCCAACGTCCCGGTTTCGAAGGGCTTGAGCTCGCCCGCAATCCACGTGAAGGTGAGCTCCTGGAGCGGGGTGTTGATGCTTCCGTCCACCAGGTCGAGGTTCGAGTCGAGTCCGAAGGTCTGCACGAAGCTCCAGAGCCACACCTCCGAGCTGTTCGCGATCTGCAGATCCTCGGTGAGATCCCCGAGGTCGTGGGCCTGGTAGTCCGGCGTGAGCCGATCTTGGATCACCAAGGGATCCGCGGCGTACTGGCGGAAGCGGAACGCGCGGCCCTGAACGTAGGACGCGGGCACCGCGTCGTTCGCCCCGTCCACGAGGCGGAGGTGATGTTGTTGCTCCTCGTACCACGGGTCCGTGTGAGGCACGGTGGCCGGGGCGACGGACGCCAATCCGGCCCGCCCGTTGAAGGTGAAGGGCTGCGTGGGAAGCGGCGCGTCGGTCCAGTCGACCACGGTGACGGAGACGGTTTCCCCCGCCCTGGAGGTGATGGCGGTTTCGAGCCAGCCCTCGTCTGTGTCCTCGAAGACCTGGTTGGGGAACACCAGGTGGTGTGCACCGATGAGCTTGCGCAGCCGGGCCGTGCAGGGGATGGCGGAAACGGTGTGATCGTCGCGCTCGAGGATGAGGTCGAAGCTGGCGTCCGCGAGGTCCTTGGCACCGTACAACACGTCGCCACCCAGAGCGGGCCAGGGGCCCGCGGAGTGCTCGACCACGATCCGGCCGCCCAGGTGATTGGTGTCGGTCGGGTCGTGTGCAAAGGAGACGGTGAATCCCGGATCCACGTCCGACAGGGACGCGACGCTCCAGCGGTAGGATTCGCCGGATGGGGTCGCGTTGGTGATCGTCATCGGCCCGGCGTGGTGCTGCTTGTCGAACACCAGGAAGTCCACGCCGGAGAGGGTGCGCAGGGATACGGTCACGGGGTGCTTCTCGGCGGATTCCGTCGCTGCCGAGGAGAACGACACCTCGAAGGTGAAGGACGGCTCGGGCGCCGCGCCGGGGGCGGCGAGCGCCTGCCAAACCGGGTCGATGTCCGAGATGTGCACCTTGACCAGCATGCCCAGGCGCATCAGATCCTTGAGCGGATCGGCGTCGTCCAGCGCGCCCCACTCCGCGGCGGAGTACCCCTCGATGTCCACGGTCGGCACGACGCCGCCGAAGTCCGCGTTCGCGGTGATGTGCTCCGCGACCCCCCAGCTCCAGGGTGTGTCGCTGTCCGGTGGCTGCGAGAGCTGCAGGTTTGGCGCGTGCTGGTGCACAATGGGACCGGCCGCCGGAACGTGCGCGAAGAGGGAGATCTGGTTCCGGAGCAGCGCCGGGTCCTGTCGGATGTCGAAGGTGACGGTCGCGAGGTTCGCGTCGGCGGTGGTGTTGCCGAGGGTGTCCTGGACCGTCGCACTGATGGTCTTGTCGCCGTCGGTGTCGGAGTCCTTGTCGGTCAGGTAGGTGAACTCGTAGATCGGCGCCCTGTGAGTGCCCTCGCGCATGAGCTCGCCGCCGATGCGGACCTCGAATGAGCCTTCGTTCACGCCGGCGGGGGCGTCTCGGATGTCGAGCCGGAGGGACACTGTGGCTCCGTCACCCACCTGCGGCGCAGGGGCGGTTTCCACCGCCACGGTGGGCCCGGTGAAGTCGAAGGTAACCAGGTTGGGGAAGCTCTCCGAGCTGCTGTTGCCCAGCTCGTCCTCCACCGTAATCGTGATGGTCTTGTCGCCTTCGGTGTCCCGCGCCTTGTCGGTCAGGTAGGTGAACCTGTACAGCGGCAGGGTGAAGCTGCCCTCGTCCATGGCCGCGCCGTCGATCTTCACATCGAAGGAGGACTCGTTCACATGGGCGGGGTCCTGGACGTTGAGGGTCACCGCGACCCGGTCGTTGTGACCCGCCAGCGGGGCGGGGGCGGTCTCGATCGAGATGGCCGGGCCCGTGAAGTCGAAAACGACCGCGGCGGAGTAGGTGTCCGAGCCGGTGTTACCGGCCGGGTCGTCCGCCTGCACGGTGACGTCCTTGTCGCCTTCCCCATCACCGAGCCGGGCGGTGTACCGGTAAGTGTACGGTGAGGTCCCGGCGCCCACGCGCGCCGCCGGCTCGCCGGCAACAGTGACCGTGATGGTGTCCTCGTTCAGCGCCTCGTTCGCGGTGAACTCCACGGAGACCGTGTCGCCCTCCTTGACCCGCGGCGGATCGACCCTGACGATTTTGAGCGACGGGCCGGAGTGGTCCACGTGCCGGGCGTGGGAGGTGTCGGTGGTGCGGCCGGAGAGGTCGGTGATTCGGACCCGAAGCGTGATGTCCTGCTCGTCATTGATGCCAAAGAAATCATATTCTACTGTCGACCCGAAGGGCACGCTCGGGTACTCGTGGTCCGCTGGGTCCGAGCCCTTCTGGACGTCCATGGAGAGGGTCAGCCTGTCGGTCGAAAGGTAGCGCTCGTCCTCGGTGTTTTGACAGTTCAGCTGCACCGTGGCGATCCCGATCGAAGGGCTCGTCACGCGGAAGCCCGGTGTCTCCAGGGCGCCGTCGGCGTCGTAGGGGATCGCCGGCGGCCAGTAGGGAAGGGCGGTTCCCTTGTCGGCCACGGTGACGTGCACGCTCTCCCACTCGGAGCGCTGGCTGCCGAAGTTGCCGAACCCGAGCTCCTGCAGTGAGCCCGCCTCGGTGCTCAGCGTGTCCACGTCCACCGAGTCCGCGAGGGTGTTGCCGGCGTTCTCGAACTGGAGCTCGCCGTCGGCCTCTGAGGCCTCGGCCTCCAGGTGGAGTGTTCGGGTGGCGCCCGCGGAATCGACCTCGAGCCGCAAGCGGACCCGGACCCGGGGTTCCTTGTTCGTCCAGTTGGTTTGCGCGTTGAGATCCACCGTGGCCACGGCGACCGGAGCAGGGGTCGCCAGCATGTCATAGAGCGCCAGCCGGTTGTACGGGGCGTTCACTTCCAGACGCACCTCCACGTGGTAGGCGTTCCTGAGGTCGGTTGTCGCGTCGTGCTTGTGGAACTTCGCCCACAGCCTTGCGCTGTCAGGCTCCGCCGCGTCCGCCGACAGCACCGCCTCGATCAGGAAGCACTTGTCGGTGGACAGCTCGCCGTGGATCGTGAACGAACAGTCTGGCTCCAGGGTCGTGTCGTGCTGCGCGCCAGCTCCGTGCCTCTGCCAGTCGGTCAACGCTTCGGATGCGAGATCGATGTACTCGTTGTTGACCACTGCCATGTCGACGGCTCCTTGTCCCAGATCAGGGCCAGCTCCTGTCTGGATAGTCGGACTGCGTTGGTTCGCGTGAACGGTTTCCAAACCGCAATAGTGCCATTCGTACAACACGCGAGGTGGCAGCACAACCCATGGAGCCCATACAGACCTATGCTGAAAGCCTGGCGTTCAGAGAGATCTGGAGCAGCGTCCAGCGCGCTGTTTCAGCACTCCGGAGCACCGCGCGCGGAATGGTCATCCTGCGCGGGGCTAAAAGCCGTAGTAATCAGAACACTTAGGGAAAGTCGCTCCGCTGGGACGCCGCCCTTCGGAGGGAGCTGTCGGTCTGCCAGGCCCTGCAGCGCCCGACCGACTTCATCGACCGACCCTGCGGTCGCACCTGGGGCGTGATATACTGGCATCTGCTCGTTGATCAGGTCTGAACTCTTCTGATGTCGCGACGTTTACGATTTTCGAGAGCGTTCGTCGTGCTGCTCTTCGCGGGTGTTGCCAGCGACTGCGGCGGACAGGTGGTGGGTTACGACCCGGACGCGCTGCCCCTGCCGGACGGGCCTTGGCCGGTGATCGTGGACGCCGCGCCGGACGTGGAGCCGGAGCCCACGTATCCCTGCAGCGAGGTGGGCAAGCTGGTTTACGTGATCAGCCACGACGAGCGACTGTACCGGTTCGATCCCCCGAGCCGACAGTTCACCCTGGTGGCCACCATCGAGTGTCCGGGGCCGGGATATCCGTTCTCCATGGCCGTGTCCCGGAAGGACATCGCCTACGTTCTGTACTATGAACCATCGCCTTCGTGGACCTGCGTCGGGCTGAACGCAGTGAACATCGACACCGGAGAGTGTCTCGGCCAGACCGACTTCAGGTGTGACAATCCCGCGGGTTTTCAGCTGTTTGGCATGGGGTACGCCACCGACGGACCGGACACCGACGCGGAGACGCTCTACATCTCCGCCGGCTGGAGCCAGTCGCCGAGCCTGGCGGCCCTGGATCCCGAGGAGGGCACCGTGACCCCCATCGCCCAGCTGCCCTCCCAGTCCCAGGCGGAGATGACCGGCAACTCCCGCGGAGAGCTCTGGGGGTTCTTCGGCTGGGACGAGCCCAAGTTCCTTGCCCAGATCGACAAGGTCAGCGGCGCCCTCAGCGACGTGGTGGAGCTGCCGCAGCTCAGCAGCGATCAGGGCACCGCCGTGGCGCACTGGGGTGGTGACTTCTTCTTCTTCTGGTCGGCGGGCTCGTCCGGGGACGTGTATCGCGTCTCCGGAGGGTCGGTGCAGCACCACGCGACGTTCCCGTTCCAGGTCGTCGGCGCCGGGGTCTCCACCTGCGCGCCGGAAGAGATGCCCCCCGTGGACGCCGGCGCGCCGTAGCACCGGAGCGGACTCGCTTTACGACGCTCAATAGGGCTGCTAACGTGATAGCCACAAAATGCTAATAGCGGGGTCAGACCCCACTATTAGCATTTCCAGGAGGAGGAAGTGATGCATACGTTGCGTGTGAGTGTTGCTCTGGTGGCTTTGGCGTTGGTTGGGGGGTGCAAGCAGGGCGTCGGTATTGCGGGGAACAACAACGAAAACGTCAACGACAACGAGAACATCAACGAAAACAACAATGTCGGCCCGGATGGCTCCACGGGGCCAGTGTGCGGCGATGATGTCATCGAGGCGCCGGAGCAGTGTGAGGGCGTCGACCTGGCCGGCGAAAACTGCCAGTCCCTCGGATTCGGAGGAGGTGACCTCGCGTGCACGGCGCAGTGCACTTTTGATCTGAGCTCCTGTGTCGGGGGCTGCGGGAATGGGATCACCGAAACCGGCGAGCAGTGCGACGGCGCGGATCTCGGGGCCTGGAATTGCTGGACCGTGGCCCAGCACAGCGAGGGCACCCTGGCCTGCGCCAGCGATTGCACCTTTGACGAGTCCGACTGCCACACCTGTGGTGACTCCAGCATCGATGGGCCCGAGGAGTGTGACAGCGCCGAGCTGGGGGGTGAAACCTGTGTCACCCAGGGCTTTGCCCAGGGGGCCCTGGCCTGTGACGGCCAGTGCGCCTTCGACACCTCGGGCTGCGAGGGCCCGCCCACCTGCGGCAACGGCGTGCTGGACGCTGGGGAGGAGTGCGACGGCGCGCTGCTGAACGGCGAGAGCTGCGGGACCCTGGGCTACGGTCAAGGCACCCTCGCCTGCACCGCCCTGTGCACCTTTGACGACACGGGCTGTCAGCCCTTTGTGTGTTCCGTGCGGTCTCCGAACAATCCCCTCGGTCGAAAACCGCTCCAGTTCTTTGTGCACCCCACGGTGGACGTGCAGCTCGCGGTGGAGCTGGACGCGGTCGTCACCAACGCCGGGCCCAACGGCCCCGCGTTGGGCGAGGCGGCCGTGGTCTACGATCAGACAGCCGCCGGCCACGAGATGGCCGGGTTCCTGGTGACCCGGGCGCCGGTCACCGCTGCGCTGCCCAGCGAGATCCTGGACATCCTGCAGGGGATCGCAGCCATGGGGGGCGTCACTTCCACTTCCACGCGGTCGCCGGGGAGCTTCGTCACGAGCCATGACAATCATGCGACCGTGGTGTCGACCCTGGTGACGGTGCAGACCGGAAACACCCTGGACGTCGGCGCCGTCAGGAGCCTGATTGTGGCCGAGCTGCTGGGCCGCCCGGTGGGCGACTTCACCTTCCCCCCGCTGCTCGGGCACGCCGGCACAGAGTTCGCTGTCTCCTTTGCCACCCAGTGGCGGGGCGGCTCCCTAGTGGCCATTACGGGCGGCGTAGCGCTGCTCTGGGACTACGAGGCGGGTGGGGACATCGCGATCCACGTCGCGGACGCGGGGAGCGGCAGCGGCCTGGCCCTGGCCACGGCATCCACGGACGTGTCGTGCAACATCTACGACATGACGGCGCTTCCCCAGGCGGACATCATCTGGGTCATGGACGAAACCGGCTCCATGAACACCAAGCTGGCGAACATCTCCGCCAACGCGGGCACCTTCTTCAACACCGCGGCGGCCTACAGCCTCGATTTCCGCATCGGAGTCACGAACGTAGAGCCCGCCAACAACGGGGAGTTCTGCACGGCGCTCGGGGTGTCGGGTGACACCTTCCTCGGCCCCGCGGATCTCGCGAACTTCCAGGCCTGCGTGCAGCAGCCCTGGGGCGCGGGCATCCAGGCCTTCGGACTCGAGCTCGGCGTTACCACCGGGCACATGGCCATCACCAACCACCTGCCGCGGGCGAACCAGGCGGATCGGATCCGGCCGGACGCGCACCTGGCGATCATCTACGTCAGCGACGAGCGGGCGCAGGAGCTCAAGGACGACTGCGGCGCGACGTCGGGCTGGTGGGTCAACATCGATCCGGCCTGCATGGCGACGGTCATCGGGCCCACGGTGGATCTCCTGCACGGCGTATCCGACCCGCAGGGGGCAGGGCGCGCACACGCCATCGTGGGGCCGCCGACGCAGTGCGCGGGCGCCTTCGAGGCGGGGCAGGGGTATCTGGACATCGTGAACGCTACGGGCGGGCAGAACCACTCCATCTGCCCGACCGACCTGGGCGAGCCCATGCTCCTGATCCTGGAGGACATCATCTCCTCGGCCTCCTCGGTCGTCCTGCCCCACCGCCCCATCAGCCTCACGCTGGCGGTGGCCAAGGAAGACAAGACCACCCTGCCGTCCACCCTCGTGGCCTTGCCGCGCTCCCGCACGGACGGATTCGACTACCGCGCCTCTTCCAACGGCGTGGTGTTCATCAACCAGGACTTCTCTGCGCTCCCCTACCAGCTCGTGGTGGGCTACGAGCGGTGGCTCACCGCGGAGTGGTGCTCGAACGGCGCTGACGACGACGGCGACGGAGATGCCGACTGCGCCGACTCGGACTGCAACGGCCAGGTCTGCGGCCCGAACGGCCAGACCTGTACGGGCGGGCAGTGCACCTGTCCCGGCGGCGGGACCGAGGCCGCCTGCGGCGACGGCCTGGACAACGACTGCGACGGCCACGTGGACTGCGCCGACTCGGACTGCATCGGCGTACCCCCCTGCGAGCAGCCCGAGCAGTCCTGCACCGACGGCATCGACAACGACGCGGACGGCGACACCGACTGCGACGACTCCGACTGCGCCGGTCTGCCGGCCGAGACGAACTGCACAGACGGCCTGGACAACGACTGCGACGGCGCCGTGGACTGCGCCGACTCCGACTGCAACGGCGTCGGCTTCTGCGAGCAGCCGGAGCAGACCTGCAACGATGGGCTCGACAACGACGGCGACGGCCTGATCGACGGCGCGGACCTGATGGACTGCGGGAACGCCATCTACCAGATGTCCTTCGACAACTGCTTCTCCACCTGGACCATGACCGGGGACTGGCAGTGTGGAACGCCCAGCAACGTCGGCCCGGCCTCCTGCGTCAGCGGCACCTGCGTGGGCACCATCCTGAATGCCAATCACTCGAACAACATGCCGTGGGGCACGAACACCATCACCTCGCCGTCCATCTTGCTCCTGTTCGCCTCGAATCCGACGCTCACCTTTCAGAGCTGGCTCGACACCGAGGGGTCGGTCTGGGACGGCGTGAACATCAAGATCAGTACCAATGGGGGCGCCAACTGGTCCCTGCTCACCACCGTGACGCCGGCCTACAACCTCACCATCGACACGCAGCAGTGCTGGGGGGGCCACGGCTGGAACAGCGGCTGGCAGACCTTCCAGGCCGATCTCTCGGCGTACGTCAACCAGTCCATCATGCTGCGCTTCGAGCTCCGCGCCGACACCGCCGTGGTGTTCCCCGGCTGGTATCTGGACAACGTCGTCATCCTCGACTGATCCACGCTCAGCAGACCTGCGCCCCCGGGGGAACGCATCCAAACCCCCACTGCCGGTCGGGTGTGGATCCCATACTGAGCAGTCCCCTGAGCCCCGGAGATGCGGCTTGGCCATTGGCTCGGACAACCGCATGTGGCTCGATGATTGCGCTCACGTGAACGCCCACACGAGCACAGCGCTGACGCCTGACTTGACAGATCCGCCGCTCCGCGGCTCTCCTCACCCCCCCCCTCCAGGGGGAGCGACGCTTCGCTCGTTGGGGGGCGAGCACTGATCTGGATGCAAAACCCACCCTCCCGGTCGGGCGGGATCACCACGTAGGTGCGGCCAATGCCGCTTATCTTGTTGTGCTTCTGGGTCTCAACCTGGCCCCGAAGCATGCCATGGCTGGGCTCGTCGATGATGATGGAGGC
>JBDRSE010000314.1:0-18321 GCA_043825095.1 bacterium | reverse complement strand
GGGCGGAGCGCCATGCGGACGGATGCGAGGAGAGACGATGGAGAATATCGGGCCATATTTGACTGAGGAACGACGCTGCAGACGGACGCATGCCGCCCGATCCGGCGACGGGAGCTCAAACCGGTCGCCGTTCTAGCGATCTGCGGGCACGGTGGTGACCCGCGGGCGGGTGTCGGCACGGCTGCGTCGTCGGTGTGCGGGATAGCCCCGGATGAAGAAGGTGCCGTCCTCTCCCATGCGAACCCGGAGCGGTCTGTTGGCGAGCACGATGGGACCGGACTTGTCCAATTCTTCGGCGATGAGCTGTTCGACGTCCATGTGCGGAGTATTTAGCAAAGTGCATGCCGGGTTGGCGCCATGGGATGTGATTCTTGATTTTTCACTTGTTTGGGCTGCCTTTTCCACGCGTCGGAGCCTGCGACTATTGCGACGGGATCTGACATCCCTGTCGTGGTGAGCCCGGGAGGCTGCACATTTATTAACAGCCGGATCGTGAACGCGCGGACACGATCTGGCTTGAAAATCGAAGGGCAGGTATTGTGGGGCCTCCCCTACACCGCAGGAGTCAATGTGCTCGGTACCATCTATCTCGACAATGCGGCCACATCGTTTCCCAAGCCCGAGGTGGTCAGAGAAGCCATGGGCAGCTTTTGCCGGCAGTCCGGCGTGAACCCCGGTCGGAGCGGGTGCGATCTCGGGCTGAGGGCCGAGGCGATGGTCTTCGGCACTCGCAAGAAGCTCAGCGACTTCTTCAACGGCAGTCTGGCCGAGGCCGGCGTCCAGAAGGACCCCAACCGGCTCTGCTTCTCCCCGAACGCCACCGCGAGCTTGAACCTCATCGTGAACGGGGTGCTGGAGTCGGGAGACCACGTGGTCACGACCATCGTGGAGCACAACTCGGTCATCCGGCCGGTGAATCACGCGACGCGGCGCGGCGTGGAGGCCACCTACGTCGGCACAGACGCCGAGGGGTACGTGGATCCCGAGGACATTCGCAAGGCGATTCAGTCGAACACGCGCCTGGTCATCGTGAATCACGCCTCGAACGTCATCGGCGTGGTGCAGGACATCGAGGCCATCGGCGCGGTCTGCGCCGGGGAAGGTGTGTCCTTTGCCGTCGATGTGGCGCAGACCGCGGGGCTGCTGCCCATCGATATGAAGCGGTGCAACATCAGCTATCTGGCGTTCACGGGGCACAAGGGGCTGTTCGGGCCCACGGGTATCGGTGGGCTGTGTGTGGCTGACAACGCGGAGATCGCCAGCTCCCTCTATGGCGGCACCGGGGTGCGTTCCGCCGACCCGTTCCACATCGATGACTGGCCACACCGGCTCGAGGCTGGCACCCAGAACCTGGGCGGCATCGCCGGGCTCAGCGCGGCCCAGGACTGGCTCGCCGAGCAGGGCATCGAGAACCTCTACCGTCACGAGATCGGCCTGCTCGAGCAGCTCATGACGGGCCTCCAGGAGATCCACGGCGTGACGATTCACGGCCACACCCGCGCTGAGCGACGGGTGGCGGTGTGCTCCTTCTCCGTCCAGGGCCGGAACCCCGCAGAAGTGGGGACCTTTCTCGATGTCGACTACGGAATCCTCACCCGCACCGGGCTCGAGTGCGCCCCGCTCATCCACAAGCACCTCGGCACTTTTCCCAACGGCACGATTCGGTTCTCCATCGGCCCCTTCAACACCGAGGAGCACATCGAGAAAGCCGTCCGCGCAGTCTACGAGATCGCACACCAGTGACCCGATCCTTCGTCGGGGTCCGTCCCAGGGGCTGTTGCACATGGTGATAGACATCCCCCGGCAGCCGAAATACGATGACGGAGAGGAGAGATCGAAGCATGAATAGACGTCTCAGCATACTGTTCTGCACTGGGATTGCCTGGGTGCTCACCGGACCGGGCTGCGAGGAGGAGTCCCCCAAGCTGCCGGAGCCGGAGCCTCTGATGGCCGGCATGGCCCGGGCCAGGATTCCGGCGCCGGTGGGCATCGGGACCGTGGGCAACGCCGGGTTCAATGTCGAGGCTGAGCCATCGCCCTTCGCGGAGATCTATCCGGCCACCACGCGGATCCATGGCCACCCGGAGTTCAAGGTCGTGGTGCTCTCCCAGGGCCCGAACTATGAAGTGGTGTTTATACGCTCGGACACCGTGGGAATTTTTCAGCACGTTCGTCGCGCGATCGCGCTGGAGGTGGAGGCGCGGCTCGGGCGCCCCTTCGGGGACCAGCTCATCTTCGGTGGAACCCACACCCACAGCGGACCGGGGCGGATCATCGACGGCGGGGGCGTGCTGGACATCATCGCCGACGAGTTCCTGCCAGAGTACTATCTGGCCCTCGTGGACACCGCGGCCACGGTGATCATGGACGCCTACGCCGACCTGTCGCCAGCCAGGGTCGGCCACGCTTGGGGCGCCAACACCGACGGACACCACGATCGACGATGCGACGACGGCCTCGACTACACCAACGACGCGCTCCCCGTGATCGCGGTCGAGCGGGAGGGGCAGATCGACGCGGTGGTGTTCGCCTATGCCGTGCACGGCACGGCCGTCGGCATCGACGAGCTCACCCTCACCAAGGACGTGAGCGGCGGCATCGAGGAGTTCGTGGAGGCGGGCTTCGACCACCCGGTGATGGCGATGTTCTACAACTCCTGGGGGGCGGACATGGCGCCGGGCACTCCGGACGTCCCGATGCAAGCGGCGGCGATGCAGCCGGACGGATACGAGAAAATGCTGCGGGTGGGGCGCAGCGTGGCGGACTCGGTGCACGACGCGCTGACGAACATCGCCTGGGATGAGGACCCCACAGTATTTGCCGAGTCGCACAATGTGCAGCTGCATCGGGGTGTGATCGGCTATGCCGAGGATGAGTTCGAGTACGAATGGGGTGGGGTGTACTGCAACGGCACCGAAACCCTGGACTGCGACCCCACAACCGACAACTACCCATGGCACGACGACGCGTGCCTGCCGTTCCCGGAGCAGATTCCGGCACCCCGGCAGACCGTGCTGTCGGCGGGCCAGATCGGCTCCCTGTACTTCGTGACCTTCCCTGGGGAGCCCGGCACCCTGCTCGCCGAGGAGCTGCTCCAGCGGCTCGAAAACGATCACGGGTACGAGAACGTCATGTTCTTCGGGTACACCCAGGACTACTGCGGGTATTCGATCCTGGAGGACGATTGGTGGCAGGGCGGCTACGAGGCGGGGGGCGCCATGTGGGGGCCGCGTCAGGGCGAGTACCTGGTGGACATGGCCGAGGCTGTTTTCGAGCTCACCCACGCGGACGGGGCAAAGGTGACGCGCCATCCCGATGCCGCGGAGCCCATCGAGATCTTCGTGGTGGGGCCCGACCGCTTCGACGCCTATGTTCCCACCCCTCCCGACGACCTCGGGACCATCGTGGAGGACGCGTCGCCCCTGTACGGCGTGGAGGATGTCGTGGTGGTGACAGTGGCAGGCAGTGATCCGTGGCTGCTCGCCCCCGTGGCGACGCTGATCGACAGCGCCGGAGATCCGGTGCTGCTGCCCAACGGCCTGCCGGTTACCAGCGACGGCTACGGGTTCTGGGTGGATCTCAGCGTGACGCCGCTATACAGCGAAGAGATGCGACCCGCCAGCCGTGAGTTCCTCTGGACCTTCAACATGCCGATCCGGCAGCCGGTGGCCGGGTTGATCCCGGAGCTCTCCGGCGGGAGCTACCGCCTGCGTATCTCCCTGCCCACCGACGGGGATCCACTCGAGGTCACCAGCGCCGAGTTCGCGGTGCAGTAGGGGCCGATCTTTTCCGGAAGTGGTCATGACGCAGTCGGTCGAGCCGGAAGAAAAGGACCGGTTAACGGGGACACCCCCTATTCGGTTCGTGGTCGCAGAATCGACGCGCTCAGCGCTGGGTCAGCGCTTCGAGAAACCAGAGCTGGTATTGGAGGTACCGCGAGCGATCCGTCAGGTCTGCGGCGGCCCAGAACAGGTGCACGTCGAAGAGCGCATACAGCACCAGGTACTCGTCAAAGAGCGACCGGTCGACACCCTGGGGATCGTACCATTCGAGGATGCGATCGAGCTCGTCGAACCGGGGCGTGGGCGAGTCGTAGTCGCGCAGGAGCATCATCGCCGTGTAGGCGAGGTCCTCGAGCGGATGCCCGACGCGACACCAGTCCAGGTCCAGCATTGCCACCACCTCGCCGTGGTCGTCCACCAGCAGGTTGCCCCAGTGGAAGTCGCCGTGAACGAACGCGCACTGGGAGCGGCCGAACCGGGTCCTGGCTGCGGCTACCCCGGACAGCGCACGCTCAACGCTTACCCGAGCCGTGGTCGAAAGGAGGGACGCGACCGGGTCCAGTCGGGCCCGCACGCCGCGCAGCACCCAGTCGGATCCCACAGGATTGAGTTTCCCCCGGGTGGCGTCGTGGAGCGCGCGTAGGGACGTTACCAGGCACCTGCGCTCCGACTCGGGGGCCCGGTGCAGAGTCTGCCAGGGGCACCGGATGCGCCCGGGAAGCTGGTGATACAGCGTCCACAGGGCGTCCCCATGGATCACGTAGCGTGCGCCGTCCGCGCTCGCGATGGGGGCCGGGAGCCGAGCCGGGATCACGGGCCGCGCAAGCTCCAGCAGCGCCTGTTCTCGATGGAATTCCCGGAGGGTGTCCGCAGCCAGGGCCCGCGCCCGGAGCACGAACCGATCCTCCAGCAGCCACACACGCGCGATGGCGGCGTGGTCGGGGCGGGAGACGCGCGCCACTCCCCCGGCCAGGTCCGGGAAGCGGAGCAGCACGGCCTCCAGGTCGGGGTCGCCCGAGGTCGGTGCGTCGTGGGGGAGCTCGGACACGGGTTCCACTCAGGGCAGGAGCTCGCGGACCCACGTGTCCACCGTGGCCCGGTGCGCCTCGTCGGTCAGGGGCATGCTGTACGTACTGACGTGGTGCCGGATCACGCCGAAGGAGTCCAGGAGCAACAGATCGTCCTGCAAGGCACCGTAGAGCGTGTACACGCTCTCCTCGAGGGGCGAGGCGTCGGCAAAGCAGGACGACGTGGTGTCCCCGGCGTAGTAGTCTATCACGGGCTCGTTCCCGGCGTGCCCGATGGACCACACCTCGAGAGCGTTCTCGTCGTAGCCGTCAGCCCGCCATTCGGTGAGCAGCTCGTCCAGGATCACATACTGTGATCGACAGAAGCCTCACCCAAAGGAGACGAAGTACAGGATCATCACCTTGCCCCGGGTTTCGGACAGTGATCGCTCCTCCCCGGCGGTGGGGGAGCTGGGGTTGATGTCCACGAGGGTGAAATCGGGCGCCTTGTCGGGGAGCTCATTGCCGGCGCAGCCGAGCGCGAGCAGCGCGAGCGCGGTGACGCCGACGAGTCTGGCCAAGAGGTTGGATCCCGGAACCGACATTGCGGCTGATCGTATCGAGGCTGCTCGGTCGGTGTCAACGCCGATCGGCGGGATCTATCCGATCCGAGGGCCCCTACTGTCGGTGTTGCGTCGAGCTCACTGGCTGCGGAGCAATGTTTGGGCGCCCAAGCCCAACCGCGAGGGGGCCGTCGATCCTCTTCTCTGACCAGGCGGTTATTTCTTGGGCTCGCACTTCCCGGCCGCCTGCTCCATCAGCTTCCGGATCTCCGGGTCCGGGAGACTCAGCTCTTTGAAGTCGTTGTACAGCTGCTTGATCCAGCAGAAGTGCTTCTGCTTGGGGACCTTCTGCGCCAGCAGCTTCTTGCCCAGCTTGGCGTAGCAGAGCTCGATCATCTGCGCTCTGACCGTCTTGGCAAAGGGAGTGCCGATCTGGGTCTTTTCCTTGATGGTCGAAAGCCGACAGTTGTAGGGGTGGTACGGCTTCTCCTTGGCGAGCTGCTGCTCGACGGATTTCTTCACGCTCTGCAGCTCCTTGGCCGCGGTCAACTCCTGGCAGAGCCGGCCGGCCGCGTTTCCCTGTTTCTTCCCGATCTTGATCGCGTAGCCGAGCATTTTGTCGCAGGCACTGGTTTCCTTCCAGGTGACCTTCCCGGAGTCCCGCGCCCGGACCAGTTCGGCGGTCATCTTGGTGTGGATCGCCGTTGGAAGGGCCTTGCACCAGCCGGTCATCTCGGGGGTCAGCCCCTCGGTGTGTGTGCAGAACCAGTCCGGTGAGTGGTACTTTCCCTCCTTCAGCTTCTGCCGGGCCTCGGCAAAGCTCTTTTCCAGCCGCTTCGCCGTCCGCTGCTTCTCCTCCTCCTTCCGCGCGGACTTCATGCAGGTTTCGAAGGCTCCGCACTGATCGTGCTTGGCGCACTTCAGCGCGGCCGTCACGGCGGGGTCCTTGGCCGACATTCTTTTTTTACAGGTGGCGACGCGCTCGTCAGCGCCCTCTCCCGGCAAGTGGAAGGCGGCGCTGCAGTCACCGAGCTGGTCCACGAGCTTTGCGCAGCCCTTCTTCTTGGCCTTGGAGCTGCTGCCGCAGCTCGCCATGGACAGGGCGGCCACCGAGCCGCATAACAGCGCGGCAAACAGAATCTGTTTTGTCTTGAACATGTGGTTCCTCTGAGGTCAGGGTTGGTGTCGTCTCCGGAGTCCGAGGACCAAAGCGTTGCCGAGCCCGGCGCGGGCTTCGCCGTACAATATCACGATCGGCGGGGAACGTTGAACCGTCACGTATGTCTGCTAGACTCGACCGTCGCCGCAGGGGTGCGGTGGATTACGGCCGGTGAGCATGGAACGTCACGCAACTGAGAAGGTGCTCCGGTGAGGATGGTGCTGCGCATGGTGGGCTGGGCGCTGATGTTCGGCCTTCTGGGAGTCCTCCTCTGGGCCCTGCTCCGCTTTCTGAACCCGGTGTGGTGGCGCCTGCGCACCGTACGCCGGGCAACCCTCCTGCTGCCGATCACCGCCGTCGTGCTGTCTGGGCTGATGATGCTCGGGTATCGGCTGGGGCTGCCGGGGGTGTTCTACGTCTCCTCCACCCTGGGGGCGGTGGCGATGGTGGCGATCGTGTGTCTCGTCTTCGCGCTCCCGGTCAGTGGGTTGGTCCACTTCGGACTGGGGCGCCTTCGCGGTGGACCCGAGACCCGGGCCGCGTCGGCGGCGGCGCCGGCGCCGGGTACCCGGCGCCGGGACCTGTTGAAGCTGCTCCCGGCGGCCATCCCGGCCCTCGCGGTAACCACCGGTTCCGTGGGCGTGGCGCGCGCGTTTCAGAAGACCCGGGTCCATCGTCGCCGGATGACCTTTGCCGGGCTGCCGAAGCCGCTGCACGGCCTGCGGATCCTGCACATCAGCGACAGCCACCTGGGCGTGTACCGGAACCTCGACGACTTCGGCGCGATGATCGATGCGGCGCGCCCGCACGCGCCGGACCTCGTCGTGCTCACCGGGGATATCGCCGACGCCCTGGAGCTGCTTCCCGGCGCGTTGCGTCGGGCGGCCGGGCTCCGCCCCCGCCTGGGGTGCTTCGCCTGTCTCGGCAACCACGAGTATTTCCGAGGCGTGGATCAGGTGCTCCGGATCCATGCCCGCGGGCCGGTTCGGCTGCTGCGGTCAATGGGCGTCGGGTTGACCGTCGGCGGCGTTCCGCTCTGGATCGGCGGGGTGGACGATCCCCGGAGGATGCACGGCGACAACAGCGGGTTCCTGCACCGCTCGGTGCGCCAGGCGCTGCGGGGTGCGCCCCCGAAGGGGTTCCGGATCCTGCTCTCGCACCGGCCGGAAGGGTTCGTAGCCGCCGCGTCCGAGGGCGTGCACCTGACCCTCGCCGGTCACACCCACGGCGGCCAGCTCGGCCTCGCGGGGCGGTCGCTCTGGCAGTCCTTCAAGCCCGACAGCTACCTCTGGGGGGAGTATCGGCGAGGGCCGTCAAAGCTCTTCGTCTCGGCCGGCGACGGCCACTGGTTTCCCTTCCGGCTGGGGTGCCCCCCCGAAGCTCCGGTGATCGAGCTGCATCCCGGGCCCGCTCCCCGTTGAGCGTCCTCACGCCGTCCTCGGTGCGAATGGCGGCGTTACTTCGTTCGCTTCATGTAGAAGACGATCTTCTTGCCGGCCAGGGTCTTGGTCATGCGGAGCCGAGCCCCCGTGACCTTGTACGGCGCGATCTCGGTCTTGCCCTTGACGGTCATCGTGACCTTGGACGCGGTGGCCTTCCAGGTCCCTTCGAGCGTGCGGCTCTGCTTGCCCTGGGACATCACCACGATGAACTTGCCGCCCGCCCGATACTCGTAGACGATCTTGCGCGGCGCGTTGACCGGGTGTTCCTTGCCGTCCACCACCATCTTCACGGCGCGCCACTTGGCGATCAGCTTTGCCCCATGGGCGGCGTCGGCCCGTGGAGCAACGAATGCGAGCAGCGCGATCGCCAGGGTCGGAATCAGCAGGCGCGCCGGAGCGCGCCGCGGTCGGTGGGGCGGTGGGTTGTGCATCGAATCCTCCGGGGTTTTCGCGCCGGAAGTATAGCATGACCGGGAGCTAAACCTCGGCTGCACCACACCGGTCCCCAGCAGGGGCTGGCGTAACCGTTCACGTGGAAGACGGCACAGCGCCCCCGCGCGCAGCGCGGGCTACCCCTTGGAGGGAACGGGAGACTACCTGTTGGTTTCGCCCGCGCGGAAGGTCAGCGAAGCCGAGTTGACGCAGTACCGCTGGCCGGTGGGCGCCGGTCCGTCGGGGAAGACGTGGCCGAGGTGCCCTCCGCATCGGGAGCACGTGACCTCAGTGCGTGCCATGCTGTGGCTGTCATCCCGGTGCTCCCGGATCGCATCGGCGACGGGTCTCACGAAGCTCGGCCAGCCGGAGCCGGAGTCGTACTTGTCCGTGGAGTGGAACAGCTGCTGTCCGCAGCCGGCGCAGAGGTAGCTCCCCGCGTCTTTGTGCGCGTTGTACTTGCCGGTGTGGGCCCGCTCGGTCCCCTTGTGCCGCAGCACCTGGTACTGCTCGGCCGTCAGGATCCGGCGCCATTCGGAATCGGTGCGTGTCACTTCGTAGCTCCTGCCGGTCAGAGGCCGACTCTTTGCGTGCGTGGGTGTCGCCGGCGGTGCCCCGTTGCAGCGTACCAGGCTCAGCGCCACCAGGCCGAGACCGATGATGAAAGCGCCCTGGCCCAGCGCGGCAGCGACCTTTGGCCATCGCGTTTGCGTTTTTTTCTGGGCATCACGGATGTTATTAAGGATAGACATACTCCATAATGTCTCATTCTGGACGCGGCGCAAGTGGACGGAAGCCCAAAATGGTAAAACTAGCTGTTTTTAAGCGTTTTTATTGGCCATATGAGAAGCAGGCAGGGGAGAGCAGGGATGAGTAGCGGGACCCACAAGGGCTGAATGAGCACCCCCGAGAGGAGCAGCAGGGCCACCAACAACAGCCACCCTAGGCGGACCCAGGCGTACCGCTGTCTCCTGCGCGGCCCCAGAATCACGAGCAGGAGGTCGGAGGGCCAGAACACGAGGAGGGCCTCGTTGACGCGCAGCTCTTTCACGGTCGTTACGAGGGCGACGAACCAGATCGCGCTCGCCAGCAGGGTCAAGCTCGTGGACGTGACACCGATCCCTACGCGCTCGAATCGTCCGAGGAGTCGTGTGACCGCCATGGGCAGGGCGAGCAGCACCGCGATCAGGAAGACCCAGGCCAGCTTGTACCCACCGTCGGTGGGGAGCGATCTGCCGCGGCGCTGATGGATCCGGATCGGCTCCGCGCCGAGCCGCCTGTGCACCTGCTGCCGTAGGGAGTCGGGGTGGAACATGGATCCCCAGACGGTGACCTGCCGATCCAGTCGCCGGCCGAGGAGGAAGTGCGAGGCCACGATCAGGTGGGTCTGATCGGCGATGCCGCGGCGTCCGAGCTCCCGGTACGTCACCCCGAGGGTCTTCCCGCTGCCCTTGCGGAGGGCCCCCCCGGTCACCCGGTCGATGTGATCCCGCAGCCGGGTGGAGCAGTTGTCGTCGAAGTGGTGGTAGGTGTAGTCGCGGTTCTCCTCGAGCATGTCGTGCTCCAGGAGCTGCACCATGCGGCGCACCTGCGCAGGGCCAAGCGGCAGCCGCTGCACCCAGATCGTCCGATCGGCGCGTCGGTAGAGCCACAGCATCTGTCGGTACGGCTGGATCGAGACACGGAACTGGGCCGTGCCGCGCAGGAACTTCCAGCCCAGCTCCTGCGGCGGCGACTCGAAGTTCGTCGTGCCGTAGTTGTAGCAGAGCGCGCGCTGCGGTCGGCGCTCGTGCACGACGCACAGCGCGGCGTGGCCGTAGCGGTGAAACAGCAGGGGACTGGGCCCCATGGTCACCAGCTCGATGTGGGGATCGGAGGTCGGCGTTGCGGCCAGGGCCGCCATGAGAGCGAGCGCGGCGTTCATGGATGTGCTTCAGCGACGCGATTCCGGTGTAGTGTAGCATGTGAGAGCACAGTGTGGTGCGGCGCCCGCGTTGACAACGGAATCGATGTTCCATACGGTGCCGCCAGACATGATTGGTGAAGTGATCTCAAATAAGTACGAGCTGACGCGGCCGCTTGGTACGGGCGGCGTCGGCGAAGTGTACGAAGCGCTGGACCGGGAGGCCGGGCGATCCGTTGTGGTCAAGGTGCTGCATGATCGCTACGCGGATCGACTCCGGGAGCTTCGCGAGCGCTTCGAAAGTGCGCGGTACGCCGAGGCGCTGCGGCAGCCCAGCATCTGCGCCGTGACCGAGGTGTGTGAGACCGAGGACGGGCGACCTTGTCTGGTCATGCCGCTTTTGCGTGGACGGTCCCTGGCGGCCGAGCTCGAAGCCACCGAGGGGCGTTTCCCGGCTGACCGGGCCATCGACATCGTCTACCAGGTGGCCTCGACCCTGCAACAGGCGCACGACGCCGGCGTCGCCCACCTCGCGCTGAAACCGTCGAGCCTGTTTCTCACAGCCCTGGGGACGCGGCAGGACTTCGTGAAGATCCTCGATTTCGGGGTCGCGGCGGCGCTGGTGGAGCCGGATCAGAGCGAGGAGTCCCTCGCCGGTGCATGGTCCGCCATGGGCCGGCCGACCTTCCTTTCACCGGAGCAGGCGGCCGGCGCGGGCGCGGTGGACCACCGCGCAGATCTGTACGCCATGACCGCGATTCTCTACGCACTGCTGACCGGGAGGCCGCCCTTTGAGGTGCCCGATCCTGACGCTCTGCGAGCGCTGATTCTGGAGGGAGACGTCCCACTGCCCGGCTCCCTCAACCCCGACATATCGCCTGCCCTCGAACGCGTGATCCTCAAGGGGATGTCCCGGAACCCGGAGGACCGTTACAGCTCGGCCCGCCAGCTCAAGCACGCTCTGCTCAAGCGTGTGCGGCTTTCGAGTCTTCGGCTGCCCCAGTACCTCACCCGGCTCGGTTTCACCGGGGAACTGCCGGTGTTTGATCCCACGGAGCTCGGCAGTCTGGAGGCGCATGCTCTGGATCCGGCGGCGCCCCCGAGCCGCCTGCCGTTGATCGCGGTGGGTATCGCGGTCGTTTCGGCGATTGTGATCGCCGTGATCTTCGCATCCACGTCGTGTTGACGCGGACGAATCCTGCAGTCGATTCAGAGAGGGCTCAGGCCGCGCGGGCGACGAACTCGGCGATGCGATAGCTGGTGGCGCGGGACGAGGGATGGAATTCGAGCACGGTCTTGCGGCCGGTTTCGTGCGGCTGATCCCGGATCACTTCGCCCAGGAGCTGGATGGGACCCTCTTCGCCCGGCAGGGTGAGCTCGACCACCAGCGACGTGCCGCGCTTCAGCTCCAGCTTGCCTCCGCGGCGCAGCGCGATCCCCGTGCGGGAGATGTCGATGGACTCGCAGAAGAAGGCCAGGTTGGGCGCGGCGCAGCGGACCGGGATGGACACGGCGCTGCGTTGCAGACCTCGTTGCTCGCCGGTCTCGCCGATGGAGATACGGCGGGTGCGGCGCCGCCCCCAGGGCGTGGCGACTGAGATTTTCTGGGTTCGGGGACGGATAATCACTTTTCTCTTCATGATGCCACTCCGTGCTTCACTGAGAGTTGGATGGGGTCCATGTAGGATATCGTACTACATGCTGGTAGTTGTCGCAAATTAATGGCCTGGCGAGCGGGGTTGTCGTCGTCCTGCGACGTCAGCGAGGGAGTTAACTAGACTTCAAACCATTGAATTTCTTATTGAATGGCGAATACCAGGTGTGCCGTCCCAGGAGCTTGAGCACGGCGGGGACAAGAATCATCCGGACCAGGGTGGCGTCGAGGGCTACTGCCAGGGCCAAGGCGAAGCCCATCTCCTTGAGCGGCAAGACGATGGAAGTCACAAAGGCGGCGAAGGTGATCACCATGATCAGCGCGGCGTTGGTGATGATGCCGCCGGTGCGGGACAGCCCTTCGTGGATCGCCTCGCGGTGCGCCACGTCCAGATCCTCCACGGTTTCCGCAGTGGCGATCCGCCGGTGGTAGGCCTCCTGGATCCGGGTCATCAGGAAGATCTCGTAGTCCATGGACACGCCGAAGACGATCCCGAACAGGATGATGGGGGTCGCCGTGCTCAGCGCCCCCGGCGTGGGCCCGTGATAGCCCAGCAGCGATAGCCCATAACCGTGCTGAAAGACCAGGACCAGGATCCCGAAAGTGGAAAAGAGCGACAACGCCGCCAGCAGCATCGCCTTGCTCGGCACCACAATGGACCGGAAGAAGAAGGCCATGAACAGGAACGCCGCCAGGGCGACCAGCGGGAACATGACGGGGATCGCCTTCTGGATCCCGAGCCGGGTTTCGTAGAATGCGGCCGATTTGCCCCCCACGTACGCCCTCATGCCGCTGTACCCACCGAGGAGCTTGGGCATCTCCCGGCGTAGCTTGGCCACGAGATTGTTGAGCGCCTCGTCGGAGCCGTCGGAGCCGTAGATGTCGATGGAGAGCAGTTTCCGGTCCCGGGAGATGAACCGGGCGGCAAACCCTTCAGCGAAGCCCATGAACTTGAGCATCCGGGTCAGCATGTCGGCGCTGATCACCTTGCCGATCTCCGGCCACTTCCGCAGCTCGTCGAACACCCCCAGGATCTGCTGGCGCCGGTTCTTGTCATCCCAGTTGGTCTTGTCGTTGAGCTCCACGACCACCATGAGCCGGTAGATCCGCGCCTCGCCCATGATTTGGATCGCCCGCTCCAATCCCTTGCGGGAGTCGAGCGATTCCGGGATCGCCTCGTGGCGCGGCGTCTTGAGCTTCAGTCGGAACAAGTTCGGTCCGCAAACGCCCACCACGACGAGCCCCAGGGTCAGCAACAGGACAGGGCGTTTCAGCACGCCGCTGCTCCACCTGGACCAGAACCGATCCACGGCCGCGTGGCTGGCGATGAACCAGCGCCAGTTGGGCCAGTGCATGGTCGGGTGCCAGAAGCTCAGCAGCACCGGGAGCAGGGTCAGGGTCGTGAGCAGCGCGAAGAACACCACGAGGATGCCGGACAGCCCCACCGAGCGGGGGAAGTTCAGCTCTGGAATCAGCAGGCCTGCGAAGCCCATGATGACGATGCAGCCGGAGCCCAGGATGGCCTTCCCCGCGGTGGAGGCGGCGATCAGGATGGCGTCTTGGGGGGCGGCCCCGGCGTCCCGCTCCTCCCGGAAGCGGGAGACGTACAGCAGGGCGTAGTCGAGGCCGAGCCCCAGTCCGGCCATGGACGCGATCACGGAGACGTACATGGACAGCTCGAGCTTGTCGGCCACGGCGTAGATCACCGTGAGACTGCCGGAGACGGCCAAGGCTGCCGTGATGAGGGGGAGGAAGGCCGCGCTGGCGCTCCGGAACATCCACACCAGGAGAAACAGCGCCACGATGGCGACGATGGCCTCGGCCCGCCCGCTGTCGCGCTTGATGAGCCGTCCCACGTCGAGGTCGATGGCCGGTGGACCGGTCACGAGGATCTCGATCTCAGGCAGGGACATCTCGGCGCGCCCCTCCCGGATCGCCTTCCGCAGGTCCGCCACGCACAGCGCGGCCTGACGGAACCCGTTCATGGGAACTTCCATCTCGATGAGCGTGACCTGGGTGTGGCCGTCCTTGGCCACCCAGAGCTCGCGGATGGGGAGGTCTTGATAGGAGGAGAGCGACTTGACGCATTTGAGCGGGCGGAGGCGCTTGTTGATCACGCGGGAGGTCTGGTCGAATTTCTCGTCCTCGGCGATGTGCTTGGGGTCGTGCAGCGTAACCAGGGCGATGAACTGCGCCTGCAAGGTAAAGGCGGTCCCCTTGGCGTGGGAGACGAAGGTGGATTGCGCCTCAGGGTTCGAGCCGACGATGGTGAGCAGCTTCTTGTTGATGTTCAGGAAGCCGTAGGCGAACAGCGGAATGGGCAGCACCCAGGCGACCAGTACGATCCAGCGGTACTTCAGCAGCGTTTTGGTCAGGCGTGCCAGGGGCGAATCGATCAACGTCCAGTCCTTGTCGTACGCGCGCGGTGGTCAAGCGCCAGCTTCTTGTTTGTACCCGGTCAGTGGTGCTTTGTGCAATGGTTGTGGAGGATTGAAAAAGGGGACATTCCTACGGCGCGCCGTGGCGCCGGCCCTCGATAATGCACAGGTCGGGTCGCAGTCCTCGCCGCCGGCGGCCGCGCCGCGGCGAACGCCCTCGTCAAGCCATTGACGCAGGACGTCGAAGGCTCTCTCCAGCGCGCCGTTCGTTGGTCCTTTACAACGGCTGCCGATCCATCGGATAAACCCGCGGGGAGGTTTCTCTCCCTGGAGCTCACGAAGGATGAACACCAAGCTGCTCTTGTGGTTATCGGGTGCCGCAACAATGGTCCTGATCGGCTGCCAATCCGGCGCCGACCCGCAGCGGGACGCATGCTGTTCCGCGCTGGATGCGTTCACCCAGACGGACGCCTCTGCGAATGTGGATGCGGCCGTGGACGCGGCCGTGGATGCCGACATCGAACCGGACCCCTTCGCGGTGACCGAGCGCGTGGAGCTCGTGACCAGTATGGGGAGCTTCGTGATCGCGCTGTACGGCAACGGCGCGCCCATCACGGTTGCGAACTTCCTCTCCTACGTGGACGCCGGCTCCTATGCCAACGTCATCTTCCATCGGGTCATCGCCGGCTTCATGATTCAGGGGGGCGGGCTCTACGAAAACATGACCGGTGCGCCCACCCAGCCGCCCATCGTGCTGGAGATCCTCGACGGCTTGAGCCATCAGCCAGGGGTCATCTCCATGGCTCGAACCAGCGCTCCCAACAGCGCCACCAACCAGTTCTTCATCTGTGTGGCGGACGACAGCTTCCTGGACGGCGACTACGCGGCCTTCGGCGCGGTGGAATCCGGGTATGACGTGGTGGAGGCGATTTCGGCTGTCCAGACCGGCTCGGTGCCACCTTACGACGACGTGCCCCTGACGCCGGTTGTGATTCTGTCCACAGCCCGATTGGGCCAACCCTAGGGTTTCCACAGGGTGCTTCTTCTGCGAACGACGCCGAGGATGTTTAGTAGGCCGCAATACGTCTTTATTTTGCTTTGTATCTTGCTTGCGGCGGATGCTAAGGCTACAGTGTCTTCCGGAGGATCTGGATGATCGATGAGCTCGACGAACTCGGCGGAGAGTTCGACTACGACGGTGAAGAGTCGACGCGGGTCACCGACGGGCCCGACGAAGAGCTCATGGGTGCGCTCAAGGACCAGCAGTCGTATCTCGTCGTGATTGCTGGCACCAACGTCGGAGAGATGTACCGTATCGAGGGCGTGGTCGACATCGGACGGGACAAGCAGGCCGGCATCCGCATCGTGGACGAGGGAATCAGTCGCCGCCACTGCCAGGTGCGGCAGCTTCCCATGGGAAAGCTCCTGGTGGAGGACCTCGGCAGCACGAATGGAACGTTTGCCAACGGAGAGCGCATTACGAAGGAGGCCTTGGCGGATGGCGGCAAGATCCAGATCGGCTCCAGCACCATCCTGAAATTTGCCTTCACCGACGTGCTCGATGAGGACTTCCAGCGCCAGATGTACGAGTCCGCGCTGACGGACGGGCTCACAAAGGTGTACAATAAGCGGTTCTACTCCGAGCGAATCGAGGTGGAGTTCTCGAGCGCACACCGCACCCATGCCGACCTGGCGCTGATCATGATGGACATCGATCACTTCAAGAAGCTGAACGATACCTATGGTCATCCGGCCGGGGACTACGCGTTGCAGACCCTTGCGCAGGTCATCAAGCCGCTCCTGTCCGAGGACGACATTTTCTGCCGCTACGGTGGGGAGGAGTTCGTGGTCGTCGCCCACGCCGATCTGGCGGACGCGGCCATTCTGGCGGAAACCATCCGTCAGACCATCGAGGCCCACGACTTTTCCTGGAACGGAAGTCGGCTGAAGGTCACTCTGAGCCTCGGGGTGGCGGGCATGCCGGACGCAGAATTTAGCAACCACGCTGAGCTGCTCAACGCTGCCGACGGCGCCCTGTACCGAGCCAAGAACGGCGGTCGCAACCGGGTCAAGGTGCACGGCGCCGGGGAGTGACCCTGCGGCCGAACCTCCAACTGAAACTGGCTTCCGCCCGGTTTGGGCTGGTATAGTGGCTGGGATTCGCGGAGGGAGTGCATGCGAAGGATTCCGATCTCAACGCTCACCGGGCTGCTGGTGCTGATGTGGGTTTCGACGCCGGCCGACGGACGGAGCCGGCGAGCCGCAGCCCGCGCCCGAACGCGCCCGGCCAAGGCGGCGACCGCCCCCGCGACGCGGGAGACCGCCGCTACCACGCCGGAGAGTCGCGCTGCGCCCGCTCCACCGCCAAGAACCGCCGAGCCCGGAACCTCCAGGCCCCGCCCCATGGTGCTCCAGGCGGAGCCGGAGGTGATCGCGCGCGCAAAGGCCGCGAAGAAGACGGCGAAGCGTATGATGCATGCCGGTGTCGGCCTGAGCATTGCGGGACTCGTGATCACCGCCGTCGGCGCCACGCTCATCGGCGTGGGACCTGATCGCAAGGGTATGGTGCTCGGTGGGACCGTCGCGCTTGCGGTCGGCACGGCCTCCGCAGTGACGGGGGTCGTGGTGTGGGCCGTCGGCGCCAAGCGGTACGAGCGCGCCGAACGTCTGATCTTCGATTCCATGACCCGAAAGGTGACGCTGCTCGAGCCGCGTCCCCGTCGGGAGCCGCTCCCCGGCGCCCCCCCCCCTGCGCACACCGTCCTGGCCTGGAGCTTTCGATTCTGAACCGTCCGCGGTCTCGATCACCCTCGGGCTTCGTCGGTGGGTAGATCCAGCGCGTGGATCACGCGATCCCGTCCCTCCCGTTTGCCGTGTTGAAGCGCTCGCTCTGCCGCGTCCACGAGAGACGCGCTCTGTTCATCGATGGAGCCGCGGTCCGTGCCCGGCACGGCCGGATCGTAGGTCTGAACGCCGAAGGTGGCCGTGAGCGGCTGGTAGGCCCAGTCCGCTGACGCCAGGGCGGCGCGGATTCGCTCGGCGCAGCGGCTCCCACCCTGGGCGTGGGTTTCCGGCAGGAGGATCACGAAGATGTCACCGCCGAAGCGTGCCACGAGATCGCTCCTGCGGGCCGTGGAACGGAGCAGCCCGACCAGATGCTTCAGACCGTCGTCCCCGGCCTGCTGCCCGTGGGTGTCCACGAACGCCTTGAAGTGATCCACGTCCAGCATCATCACCGAAAGCGGATGTCCGCTGCGTCGCGCCAGGGACACGCGGGCACAGAGGTCCTCGAAGCCCGCGCGGCGATTTCGCGCCCCGGTCAAGCTGTCGATGGCAGCCATCTCCGACAAGCGTCGATTGGCCAGCTCGAGCATCTTCTGCTGGAGCTGGATCGTCTCCTGGGCCCGCATCAACTCGCTGCGATTGGTTGCCGCGGCGATGACAAAGCTCTCGGAAGCATGCGTGAACGGCGTCAGGGTCACCTCCACGGAGACCTCGGAGCCGTCGCTCCGCAGCGCGTGGAGCTCCTGGCCATCGCCCATGGGCCGCGCGATCGGATCGGCCCGGTAGTAGGCGCTGTCGCGGGCGTGGCTCGCCCGTTTCGCCTCGGGGAGGAGCTGGTCCACGGATCTACCTATCAGCTCCTGGTGCGCGTACAAAAAGATCGGAGCGCAGGCGCGATTGGCGGCCACGATGGTTCCGTCGGAGTTCACCACGACCGCTGCGGTGGGGGAGGCGTCCAGCGCCACCTGGAACAGTCGGTCGAATTCAGTGCTCAAGTCGTTGCGTCCTTTCGGTGTCCCACCCGACGGTGACGCCGTCGCGTCGATTCTACCTCAGATTGTCGCGATGAAGTGATTTCCCCGAGCCCGCCTGCGCCCGCCAATCACTCTTCGCGCACCAGCGCCCTCGAGCTTTCCCAGCTTTCTCAGCTTTCCCATCCAAGGTGGCCGCCGCCCGCCGCCGCCCGCCGCCCGCCGCCCGCCGCCGCCTGCCGCCGC
>JBDRSE010000313.1:0-13081 GCA_043825095.1 bacterium | reverse complement strand
CTCCCTCGGCTCGCACGGCTCCCATGGCTCGCACGGCTCCCCTGGCTCGCACGGCTCGCACGGCTCGCACGGCTCCCATGGCTCGCACGGCTCGCACGGCTCCTGGTAGCCGCGTCCTCCTCTCGGACTCCTTTGCAGCCTCGGACGGCTGATCCTATAATGTGATCGAACAGGAGGTGACCATGTCGCGGGAGAATCGGCGAAAGGCAGGCCTTCCCAAGGGCAGCAGGCAGCCCCGTCGGGGATCCCTCTCCGAGCCGTCCGCGGTGTCGGTCGGAGTGGAACGCCTGCTCGTGCTCGCCGCCGCGGATGGCTCGTTTCGGGAGGCGCTGCTCGACGATCGCCTCGGGGCGGCGACGCGCGCGGGGATTGTGTTGCGGCCGTCCGAAGAGGCGGTGCTCGCCACGGTATCGGAGACGGCCTTGGCCGCGATGATCGACGGGATTCGAGTCCCGGAGCACGGCCGCCGGCGGTTCATGAAAGCCGTCGCAGCGGCGGGTGCGGGAACGGCGGGGCTGGTGCTCGTGGAGGGGTGCGACCCGGCCTCCAAGGGTGTGCGCCCGGACGAGGACGCTGAGGTGCAGGACGCGGTGGTGGTGGACGCCAGTGCCCTGGAGGACGTGCCACTGGCGACGGGCGTGCGCCCGCTCCCCCCCGAGAATGATCGCGACGAATAGCTCATGGCCGATCTCACCCTCGTCAACCTGAACATGCTCTACGTCCGCTACGTGGACTCGGTGGACCGGGAGCTCCACCTGCCGCTGGGGCCGCTGTATCTCGTCTCCGCCCTGGAGGCCGCCGGGTACGACGTCGACTTTCGCGACTATCAGCTCGCCGACGTAGAGGACCCCTTTGCCATCGACGCCATCGTGGAGTTTTGCGCCGATCCGGCGCCGGTGATCGGGCTCTCCTGCATGGCCAACCTGCTCCCCTTCACGATCCTGGCAGCCCGGGAGCTGAAGGCGCGCTACCCGGACCGAACCCTGGTGCTCGGAGGCGTGGGTCCCAAGTCGGTGGAGGCGCGCCTGCTGGAGCGGTTCCCGTGGATCGATCTCGTGGCCTATGGCGAGGGAGAACGCTCGGTGGTGGCGCTGCTCGCGGCGCTGACCAACGGCGGCGACCTGTCCGACGTGGCGGGGTTGTTCTTTCGGGACGGCACCACCATCCGACAGACGCCTCCGGCGGAGCGTATCGAGGAGCTCGACGACCTCCCCCTGCCGGCGTACGGTCGCGTACCCGTGGAGCGGTACGACGCCTACGGAATGATCACCTCCCGGGGGTGCCCCTACAAGTGCAGCTTCTGTTCGGTGGCGCCCATCTGGGGGCACCGCTCCTTCGTCCGCGATCCCGAGTCGATCCTCCGGGAGATGCGGCTGATCCGGGAGGCCAGCGGCGCGGACCTGTTCCTCTTTCAGGACGAGTTCTTCGTGTCCTCCAAGAGGAACGTGCTCGCCTTTTGCGACGCCCTCGCCCGCTCCGACCTGAAGGTGCGGTACAAGGCCTTCGGCCGGGTGAACCTCACGGACCGGGAGACCATGGACGCCCTGGCAGAAACCGGCTGCGTGGAGCTGCGCTACGGAATCGAGTCCGGGTCGGACCGCATCCTCGAGCTGACCCAGAAGGGCTTCACCAGCGAGGAGTCGGTGCGGGTGGTGTCCGAGGCCACCACGATCTTCCCGCGGGTGGACACCTTTTTCATCTGGGGGTTTCCGTTCGAAACCATGGAGGACTTCTACCAGACCGTGTTCCAGATGATGGCGTTTCGCCTCATGGGGGCGCGGATCCTGCCGTCCCTGCTGTGCCTGCTCCCGCAGACCGAGCTCTACGAGCGGCTCACCTCCGAGGAGCGGGACAACCTGACCCTGCGTCCGGAGCTGATGCCCGAGTACATGGTCACGGGCCACGAGGTGTATCAGGGCGGGCGTACGAGCGCGGTCGGGGAGCACCAGCCCATCTTCGACTTCATCGCGGAGCACAGGGATCTCTTCCCGGGCTTCTTTCTGCTCGATCCCGACGACACCCTGGCGCAGAAGCTGACGATCCTGCGTCAGCACGGCTTCTACACCTCGGCGCGCCTGGATCTCAAGGAGACCGACAGCTGCGGCGCTCACTCGCCGCAGGAACCGGGGTCCGATTAGCTGGAGTGTTACCGTTCACGTGGGAGACGGCACAGCACGCCCGCGCCGGCGGGCTACCCCTTGAGGGGACGGGAGGGGAGTCTTCTGCCGCGGAGCGGCGGATCACTTTCTCTGGTATCGGCACCGAGCAATGGGGCCCAGGAGATCGATCCGCCACTTCGTGGCTCACTTCGCCCCCTCCCCCCCCTCCGGGGTGCCTCGCTACGCTCGGGAGGTGCTGCAAATAGCACCGCCCCGTGAACACATACGCTGGAGCTATGGAGCGTTAGTTGGAGTACAGGGGGAGCATGTCGGTGACCACGATGGAGTCGGGCAGCACCGGGATCTCCTGGCTGGAGATGAGGCAGCCTCCGGGACAGTTGCTCCACCGGCCCCAGAACTCCATGGTGATCGCCGCGCCCGGCGTTGCGATCAGGTTCGCGGTGATGAACTGTCCCTCCACGTCGGTGAATATCTGACCACGCACGGGCATGCCGTTCGCAAAGTAGAACGAATTGCGCTCGCCGCCCTCGTAGATGGACAGCAGAACACGATTCGGGTCGCTCGCCGGGGCGTCGTAGGCCCGCATGGCGGCGTTCTGCACCTCGGCCGCATTGCAGTCGTACACGCGGCCGGCAACGATGCCGCGGCCATCGATCCGGTTGATGCCCAGGATCGCGGGCACGGTCTCCATGGTCACGGCAGACACGATGATGCGGTCCTTGCCGGTGGCCTGGGGCGGACCTGGAGGCATGCCGGCCACGGGCTCGTTGAGCTCCATGGTGACGAAGTAGTCCTCGCCCAGGGGATCCCACATCTTGAAGAACAGCCGCGGGACGCCCGCCGGCGCCAGCACGGTGTAGGCGCCGGTGGGGGGCGTCTCGGTCGACGTGTCGAAGGGGTTGTCGTCAAGCAGGTCCTGGAGGGACGCGTAAATCGCCACCAGCACACCCTCGACTGCCCACTCCTCCTCGAAGTCCTCCACGATGCCGGAGATCTCGGTGTCCACGGCAAAGGAGAGCGCCGGGTCAGCGGCGTCGAAGCAAGAGAAGTCGGGGGCGTTCCCCTGGGCCATCAGCATGTCATCCGAGAGGTGCTCGGCCGTGCTGCTGCCGCATACGTTCGCCGTTCCACCGCCGCCGCAGGTCTCTTCGCCCGTACAGCTTCCACACTCGAGCACGTCGCTGCAGCCGTCGGATATCTGGCCGCACTCTGCTTGCTCCGCCACGCAGGTCGTGGCCTGACAGGTGCCTTCGGCGCAGACGTTCGACACGCCGCCCCCACCGCAAACCTCCGGCGCGGTACAGGCGCCGCACTGGAGGACCTGCCCACAACCGTCCATGATGGAGCCGCAGTTCTTACCCTGCGACTGGCAGCTGGTGGGGTCGCAGGTCGCCGCGTCGTTCTGCACACCGCCGTCGTCGTCGCCGCAGCCGCCGAGCACGAGTCCGGCGAACACGGCTGAGAGTAAGATCCAATTGTTCGTCCGCATCGCAATTCCTCCCGTAGGATAGCCTGTCCTGTCGTTTCTTCGCAGTGGAGTATCTCGCGACGTCCCGAGGAGAGTCAAGGAGGTAGTGGACGAGGGGGTAGTGGGCACCACCGTATTTCTCGCTAGATGCTGTTGCGGTACGCGAGGATTTGATAATGAGAAGAAGGGGTTTCCATTGTATGCCGAATGGGGCGATGATGGAAATGCACAACAAAGGAGACACGGTCCATGAAACCTGGCAAGCACGTCCTACAGATCTCCCTGCTGATCGCCGTTGCGGTGGCGTTGCTCACGGCCGGTTGTGCGGGCGACTCCGGGCCCGAAAACCGGGACCCGTACGTCGCGGACGGCTGTAATCCCCTGGCGCCGAACTGGGACTGCATGTTGCCCTATCCGACCGACTACTACCTGGTGGCAGACGACACGCTCCCGAGCGGCTACCGCGTGGTGATTCCGGATTCGGCCGTGCCGCTGAACCACAACGACGATCCGGTGAACGTGCCGGCCGGGACTCCCATGGACGGGTTCTCGCTGCAGCCGCAGATCCTGGCGGTGTTCCCCTTCGACGTGGACGACAGCAACCTCGTCTTTCACACCGACGACGTGTTCGAGTCCACCGGACCGGACAGCCCCACCGTGCTGATGGAGGCGGACACGGGCCTGCGCATCCTGCACTTCGCCGAGCTCGACCCGCGCGCCAACTCCGACGAGCGCCGCGGGCTGCTCATCCGGCCCCTGGTGCGGCTGGAGGAGCGGACCCGCTACATCGTGGCCATCCGCCGGCTCCAGCTCGAGGACGGCGCCGGGCCGGTCCCGGCCGGCGAGGGCTTTGTGCGCCTGCGGGACGGGACGGCAGACAGCCACGAGCTCCTCAGCCAGCTCGTGGACCACTACGAGGCAAACATTTTCACCCCCCTCGCTGAGGCGCAGATTGATCGCGCGGAGCTGCAGCTCGCCTGGGATTTCACCACCGCTTCCGAGGAGCATCTGACCCGGGACCTCCTGCGCGCGCGGGAGTTGGCCATGGCCGCGCTGGAGGCCACACCGCCGGTGGTGACGATCACGGACGAATACTTCGACCCGTACGCCGACGGTGAGATCTTCAGCCGCGTGCAGGGGACCATCGAGGTGCCGCTGTTCGTGGAGCACGACCACGCCGGGGCGATGCTCTTCCGGGACGCCAACGGCGACGTGGCCCAGAACGGCACCGCCGAGGTGGACTTCACGATCCTGATCCCGAGCAGCGTGGCCGAGGCCACGCCGGTGGATCCCGCGCGCCTGGTGCAGTTCGGCCACGGGTTCTTCGGCAAGCAAAACGAGGTCGAAGGCGGATTCGTCCGCTCCTTCTCCCAGCGGCTCGGCGTGGTGGTGATCGGCATCGACTGGTGGGGCATGTCCACCCGGGACATCCCGGACGTCATCGGGGACATCATGGACGACACGTCCCACGCGGTGGACTTCACGGATCGGGTGCACCAGGGGCTGATAAATCAGATCGCAGTGACCTACGCCGCCCGGGCCACGCTGCAGGATGTGGACGAGTTGCACGTGGACGGAACCCTGGTGTACGACCCCGATGAGATCTATTACTACGGCATTAGCCAGGGTGCCATCCTGGGCGCCACCTACGCCTCCCTCTCGCCGCACATCGAAAAGTACGCGCTGAGCGTGGGCGGGTGCTCGCTGCCCTTCATGATGTTCCGCTCTTCCAACTTCGTCCAGTTCCTGGTGGTCATCGAGGTCGCCGTTGAAGACTACCTGGATCAGCAGAAGCTCGTGGGCATGCTCCAGAACGTGTTCGAGCGCCAGGATCCAATCACCTACGCGCCCCACGTGCTCAATGATCTCTTCCCCGGCAGCCCGGCGGCTCGGCAGGTGCTCCTGCAGATCGGGATCGCGGACGCCCAGGTGCCCAACATGGCCAGCCATCTCTGCGCGCGGTCCATGGGACTCTCCCAGCTCACCCCGGCTTACCGCACGATCCCGCTCGTGCCCGACGAGGCGGGCCCCCTCTCGTCTGCTTTGGTGGAGTTCGACTTCCACATCCCCGAGCCCTGGCCCGGGCTGTACGCCGAGCCACCCGCGGACGGCAACGAGGCCCACGAGGGCGTCCGCCGCACCGCCGCGGGGCAGGATCAGATCGACGCCTTCTTCCGCCCCGGCGGCATGATCGAGAACTTCTGCGACGGCAACTGCGACCCCGAGTAGGGGAGCCCTGTTGCGCGCCGTCCCCCTCCTCGTACTGTCCGTCGTGCTGTCCGTCGTACCGTCCGTCGTGCTGTCCGTCGCATTGCCGGCCCACGCCCGCCCGCGCCCCCGCCTCGCGACAAAGCCTGCAAAACCCGCGAACAGGTCCGCCGCCAAGGTCGTCACGATCCTCGGTAACATCACGCGCACGCTCAAGTCCACCCGCTATCATCACGCCACCCGCGTCTCCCCGAAGCGCGGCGTCTACGACTGGGACTGCTCCGGCATGGTGGACTGGATCCTCCGCCGTTCCGCCCCCCGCGCCCAGCGCGCCATGCGCAGCGGCCGGCCCCTGGCCCGGGACTACTACAACGTCATCCTCGGCAGCCCCACCGGCAAGGCCCGGCGCGGCTGGCAGCGCCTCCACGGCCCGCGTGACGCCCGCCCCGGCGATCTCTTCGCCTGGCTCAAGCCGCCCCACTGGCGCCGCAAGACCACCGGGCACGTCGGCTTCCTGCTCTCCCGCCCCCGTCGCCACCGCGTCTGGGCCCGCATCTGGCTCATGAAGGTCGCAGACGCCTCCCGCTATCGTCACGAAAACGACAGCCGCCCCGCCGGCGGTCCCGGCGGCTTCGGCACCGGCACCATCGCCTTCCTCGTCGACACCCAAGGCGCCCCCCTCGCCTACGGCTGGTACGGCAGCCCCCAGCCCCCCAACACCTTCGTGCGCACCCAGATCGTGTTCGGCCGCGTCACGAACTGAACAGTCCGTGTGTTACTGAGACTCACCCCGGTTGATTTTCACGCAGCCGTTTTTTTTTGCGGGGTGAGGGTGGCGGCCTTTTTCGGCGCGCTTGCGGGCTGGGCCCAATCTGATACAACTGGTCATGTTTTTTCGAGGAACTTGAGGGACGTCATGCGAGAACATCTTCGGGCGCTCGAGGCGCGGCGGATCGTGGCGGCGAGCGGGGGCGGGCAGAAACGGATCGAGGCGCAGCACCGAAAGGGCAAGCTGACCGCCCGGGAGCGGCTGAGCGTGCTGCTCGATCCCGGGTCCTTCGAGGAGTGGGACCAGTTCGTGGTGCACCAGTCCACCGACTTCGGCCTCGATGAGCATCGCTTTCCGGGCGACAGCGTGGTGACCGGCCGCGGGACGATCAACGGGCGGCTGGTGTATGTGTTCTGCCAGAACTTCACCGTGTTCGGGGGGTCGTTGGGGGAGGCGCACGCCGCCAAGATCGCCAAGGTGATGGATCAGGCGGTCGCAGTGGGCGCGCCCATCATCGGGCTCAACGACTCGGGGGGCGCCCGGATCCAGGAGGGTGTCGCGGCGTTGGCTGGGTATTCCCAGGTGTTCGTGCGCAACGTGGCGGCCTCGGGTGTGGTGCCCCAGATCTCGTGCATCATGGGCCCCTGCGCCGGGGGCGCGGTCTACTCCCCGGCCATCACGGACTTTCGGTTCATGGTGGAGGACACGTCGTGCATGTTCGTGACCGGTCCCGACGTGGTGCGCACGGTGACCCAGGAGGAGGTCACCCTCGAGGAGCTCGGCGGCGCGGCCGTGCACACGGCCCGGTCCGGGGTTTGTGACCGTGCCTTTTCCAACGACGTCGAGGCGCTGCTGCAGATCCGGCGCTTCGTGGACTTCCTCCCGTCGTCCAACCGGGAGCCGCCCCCCGTGCGCCCCACCTTTGACAATCCGGACCGCTTGGAGCCGTCCCTGGACTCGCTGGTGCCTCACGATTCGAGCCAGCCCTACGACATGCGTGAGCTGTTGCTGAAGGTGCTCGACGAGAGTGAGCTCTTCGAGATCCAGCCCGCCTTTGCGCAGAACATCATGGTGGGGTTCGGCCGACTGAACGGCAACACCGTGGGCGTGGTGGCCAACCAGCCCGCCGTGCTGGCCGGGTGTTTGGACATCAGCTCGTCTCGCAAGGCGGCCCGGTTCGTGCGCTTTTGTGATGCCTTCAATATCCCCATCGTGACCTTCGTGGACGTGCCGGGGTTCCTTCCCGGCAGCGAGCAGGAGCACAGCGGCCTGATCACCCACGGCGCCAAGCTGCTGTTCGCCTACGCCCAGGCCACGGTGCCCAAGATCACGGTCATCACCCGCAAGGCCTATGGCGGCGCCTACGTGGTGATGAGCTCCAAGGGGCTGTTCGGTGACCTCAACTACGCCTGGCCCACCGCCGAGATCGCGGTCATGGGCGCCAAGGGCGCCGTGGAGATCCTGTACCGCCAGGAGCGGGACGACCCGGAGCAGCTCAAGCGGCGCGAAGATGCGTACCAGGCCAAGTTCGCCAACCCCTATGCCGCCGCGGCCCGGGGCTTCGTGGACGACGTGATCGTGCCGAGCGAAACCCGCCGGCGCCTGTGTCGGGGCCTGGCTGCGCTGAAGGACAAGCGCCGGGAGAGCCTGCCCCGCAAACACGACAACATCCCGCTCTAACCGGCGGCGCCCCCCAAGGGAGTGACCGATGTTCAAGAAGATCCTGATCGCCAATCGCGGCGAAATCGCCTGCCGGATCATCCACACCGCGCGGCGGCTGGATTGCGCCGTGGTGGCGGTGTACTCCGAGGCGGACCGGGACGCGGTGCACGTCCAAATGGCGGACGAGGCCCTGGCCATCGGGCCGTCTCCGGCGGCGGAGAGCTACCTGGACATCGATCAGCTCGTGGAGGCGATCCGAAAGTCCAAGGCCGACGCGGTGCACCCCGGGTACGGGTTTCTGTCCGAGAACCCGACCTTTGCCCGGGCCGTGCGTGCCGCGGGGGCGACCTTCATCGGGCCCGATCCGGACGCCATGCACCGGCTGGGCGACAAGATCGCCGCCAAGAAGATCGCCGAGGAGGCGGGCGTGCACGTCATTCCGGGACATCCGGACACGCTGCGCAACGCCGACGAGGCGGTCACGGTGGCGCGTGCGCTCGGCTACCCGGTCATGATCAAGGCCGCGGCCGGGGGCGGCGGCAAGGGCATGCGCACCGCCCGGAACGACGAGGAGGTCCGGGAGGGCTTCGACCGGGCCCGGAGTGAGGCCAAGGCGTCTTTTGCGGACGACCGCGTTTTCTGTGAGAGGCTCATCGAGGAGCCGCGACACATCGAGGTCCAGCTCCTGGCCGACAGCCATGGCAACGCGATCTGGCTCGGAGAGCGGGAGTGCTCGCTGCAGCGCCGCAACCAGAAGGTGATCGAGGAGGCGCCGAGCCCGTTCGTGGACGAGGCGCTGAGGCGCACCATGGGCGAGCAGGCCGTGGCCCTCGTGCGGGCGGTGAACTACGTGACCGCGGGCACCGTGGAGTTCATCGTCGACCAGGAGCGCAACTTCTACTTTCTCGAGATGAACGCGCGGCTCCAGGTGGAGCACCCCGTCACCGAGCTGGTCACCAGCGTGGACATCGTGGAGCACATGATCCGAACCGCGGCCGGGGAGGAGCTCTCGATCCGACAGGAGGACGTGCGCATCGACGGCTGGGCCTGCGAGGCCCGGGTGTACGCCGAGGACCCCCTGAACGACTTCGTGCCCTCCACCGGGCGGTTGGTGCGCTACATCCCTCCCGAGGAGAGCCTCTTCGTCCGGGTGGACACGGGCGTCATGGAGGGGCACGAGATCACACGGTTCTACGATCCGCTGATCGCCAAGGTGTGCACCTGGGGTGAGTGCCGTGAGGACGCGCTGGACACGATGCAACAGTCCCTGGACGCGTTCTACATCTCGGGGATCGAGCACAACATCGCGTTCCTCACCAACCTCGTCACGCACCCGCGCTTTCGCGAGGGGCGGCTGTCCACGCGGTTCATCCAGGACGAGTACCCGGGGGGGTTCAAGCCGAGCCACATCAAGCGAGACGACCCCCACCTGCTCACCGCCATCTCCGCGGTGATCCACCAGCAGCTGACCGATCGCGACGCCCGCATCACCGGCCAGCTTCCGGGAATCGCTCGGCAGGTGAACCGGAACTGGATCGTGCTCGTGGACGAGGAGCAGCACGCCGTGCGGGTCAAGCCCGGCGAGGACGGTGGGTACGACGTGATCCTTCACGGCGAGGCCTACTCGGTCCGGAGCCGCTGGACCCCGGGGCTGCCCCTGTTCGACGGCGCCGTCAACGGCCGCCGCATCACCCTCCAGGTGGAGATCGACGGCGTGGGCTATCGCATCAGCCACGCCGGCGCAGTGGCGCAGTGCCTGGTGTTCCGCCCCGAGGTGGCCAAGCTCTACAGCCTGATGCCGGTGAAGCGCCCGCCGGATCTGTCCCAGTACCTCCTGTCTCCCATGCCCGGGCTGCTGCTATCGCTTCACGTGGAGGAGGGCGACATGGTCCGCGCCGGGCAGCTGCTCGCCATCGTGGAGGCCATGAAGATGGAGAACGTGCTCCGCGCCGCTCTGGACGGGGTGGTGGCCCGGATCCACGCCAAGCCCAACGACGCCCTCTCCACCGGTCAGCCCATCCTCGAGTTCCAGGCCAGCGACTCGAGGTAGGACTTCGGTCGTCTCGGACGCACGCAGGGTCGCGAAGGAGTCACGGCTTCATGTTTGGAGTCGACGTTCGTCCCTTCGCTGGAGCGCGCTTCATGGGCGGCGGGGTGGCCCGCGGCGTGGTGCAACGGGGAAGCCCCTGCAGGAGCTTCAGCATTTTTGCGTTTTCGGGGATGTCGGACATGGACGAGCCGTAGTGGGTGTGGGCGAGCTTGCCCTGGCAGTCGATGACGAACTGGGCGGGCATGCGGCCGAGCTTGAAGAGCTGCCACTGCTGGCCGTAGCGTTTGGTGAGCGTGCCTTTGGGGTCAGGGATGCCGAGGTACTTCAGCTTGTTCTCGGCCCAGTAGGTCCGCATGCGCTTCGCGTCGTGCCGGGTGACCACGACGATCTCGGCGCCGGCATTGCGAAAGGCCCGGTAATCGTCTCGCATCTTGCCCAGATGCTTGCGCGCGTAGGGTCACGAGAAACCCCGTAGAAACACCAGCATCACGGGGCCCTGTTTCAGCAGCTCGGACAAAACGACGGGCCGGCCGTCGAAGGTCTGCGCCGCCTGACCTTTGCTGTCGAGCAGCGCCGGCGCGCCCTTTCCTTCCGGGAGCTTGGGTCCGCCGAAACACGCGCCCAGCAGCGCCAGACACGGCACCAGACAGGCGAGCTTGTCCATCGTGATCGGGTGGTGCATCATGCTCACCAGCTTAGCCGATCTGCGGTGGATGTGCACCGCCGCACAGGAGGCCCACATGGGAGCGCTACTCGATCCGGACCGGGCATTGGAGCTGGTGCTCAAGCACGTTCCCGCGGGGGGAACCGTGGAGCTGCCGCTGGCAGAGGCGTTGGGGCGGACGCTGGCGGAGCCGCTGCTGGCGAGCTGTGACCAGCCGCCCTTTGCCAAGGCGATGATGGACGGCTTCGCAGTGTGCGTGACCGACGCCGGAGCGGAAGTGGCCGTCGGGGGCGAGGTGGCGGCGGGGAGCGACGTCACGGCGCAGGTGTCGCCCGGCGTGGCCGTGGAGATCATGACGGGGGCGCCCTGTCCGCCGGGCACCGAGGCGGTGGTGAAGGTGGAGGACACCGAGCGGAATGGGGATCGGGTGCGGCTTCCGGCGCTGATCCGGCCGAGTCAGCACCTCCAGACCCGGGGCGGTTTCTGTGTGACCGGCCAGGAGATCCTGCCCGCGGGCACCCTGCTCAGCTCGGTGGCCGTGGCCGGCGTGGCCTCCATGGGCCAGCCCACGGTGCGCGTGCTGCGGGCACCGACGGTGGCGATCATCACCACCGGGGACGAGCTGGGCGCTCCTGGGAGCGACATCGGCGAGGCGCAGATCTTCGACTCCAACGGGCCGATGCTCACCGGTCAGGCGTGGCTCGCCGGGGCGCGTGAGGTTCGGCGTCTGCACGCGCGCGATTCCCTGGAGGCGTTGTCCGAGGCCCTGGAGAAGGCGTCCGACGTGGACGTGATCGTGCTGACCGGCGGGGTGTCCATGGGCCGGTACGACCTGGTGCCCCGGGCCGTGGAGGTGGCTGGTGGAGCGCTCGTCTTTCACAAGGTGGCCCAGAGGCCGGGCAAGCCGCTCCTGTTCGCCCGCCGCAGGGATCAGCTGATCTTCGGTTTGCCCGGCACGCCCCTGGGCAGCCACTTCGGGTTTCACCAGTTCGTGTCCGTGGCGATCCGCAAGCTCATGGGGCTGAGCGCGGTGCGGGAACGCCGCGTCGGCACGCTCACCGAGGGCCTCAGCGTGCGCGGCAACCGCACCCTCTTCCGGCTGGCGCGGGCCTTCCGCGACTGCGACCACTGGCGCGTGGATCCGCTGGAGTGGCGCGGCTCCTCGGATCTGTTCGGCCCCGCCCGGTCCAACTGCTATCTGCGGTTCCCGCCCGGGGAGATGCGGCTCGAGGCTGGAGACGAAGTCTCCTTCGAGCTCATCGACGGCGTGGACGCCTAACCGGGCTCACGACTCTCCTACACCCCGAAGGAGTCGATCTTGGCCAGGAGCGCCTTTGCGACCTTCTGGCCGTGCTCCCGGCAGGCGGCGAGGGCTTCGGTGTCGGGTACGTAGTTGAAGCGCAGCCCCTCTGCCGCCAGCTCTACCTTCATTTCAACGAGCTGTTGGTCGAGCTGCCGGGGGGCCTCGCCGCTCCAGCCGTAGGAGCCGAAGGACGCGCCCACCAGGTTCTTTGGTTTCAGCCCCCGGATGTAGGTCATGGCGTCGGCCACGGTGGGGTAGATCTGGTTGTTCATGGTGGGGGACCCGACCACCAGGGCGCCCGCGTCCAGCAGCTCGGTCAGCACGTCGCTGCGGTGGGTGCCGGCCAGGGGCAGCAGCCGCACGGTGGCGCCGCCGGCGGACAGCCCCTCGCCGATGGCCTGGGCCATGCGCGCCGTGGAGTGCCACATGGTGTCGTAGATGACCACCGCCTTGCGCGTGGGACGCTGCTCTGCCCACTCCCGGTAGAGCTCGATGATGCGCTCCGGCTGCTCCCGCCAGATGGTGCCGTGGTCCGGGGCCAGGAGCTTGATGTCGAGGTTCAGGGACGGGAGCTTGTCCAGCAGTCGCTTCACCAGGGGGGAGAAGTGTAGCAGGATGTTGGCGTAGTACTTGCTCGATTCATAGCGCCACACCGTGGGCTCGATCTGGTCGGTGAACCGCTCGGAGCAGGCCAGGTGCATGCCGAAGGCGTCGTTTGTGAACAGCACGGCGTCGCCCTCGAGGTAGGCGAACATGGAGTCCGGCCAGTGCAGCATGCGGGCCTCCACGAAGGTCAGCTTCGCACCGCCCAGGTCGAGGGTGTCTCCGGTGGAGACG
>JBDRSE010000312.1:0-36827 GCA_043825095.1 bacterium | reverse complement strand
CGGCCTCGAAGCCGTCGACCTCAACCTCCGCACCAGCGCCTCCTCCCGCCTGGCGGGCAAGGCCCAGAACAAGATCTACGACTTCCACTCCTGGTACGCCTTCTTCGCCTTCTCCCACAAGGAGAAGCGCGACGACCGCGTCGTCCTGTTCTCCGACCGCCTCCCCTCGGGCGTCTACGAGTACACCTACCTCGCCCGGGCCACTACCATCGGCACCTTTGTCGTGCCCCCCCTCAAAGCCGAAGAGATGTACCACCCCGAGGTCTTCGGCCGAAACGCCACCAACATGGTCGAGGTCGTGCCCTAGACCGGCATTTTCCCTCATTCGACGCCGAATGTAGTAGCGGGAAGCCAGAAGGTTGCTGCCGTCTCGGTTGCCCTACTTGACAGCGGAACCCCAACCTTCATACTTTTCTCTGAGTTTTTTTTGCGAAATCGAGATCTTGGGAGTCTTTGTCAAACTAGGCCAGCGGCTGGCTAAAAAAGAGTACGTCCGCCGTGCCATTTCCGATGGGGCCGATCTGCGAATCTTCAAAGAACGGCCTTCTGCTCGGGCGGTGGTGGGACTGATTGTCATGGCCTTAAGCTACCTCATCGGTTGGCCGGCGGTGGCATTTTTGGGCTTCCTGGCGGTCCATTATGGTGAGCCTCTCCTCGTGGTCATTGGTGGCCCCCTGATTTATGGGATCTCCCATGTTGTGTTTCTCATAGGCGCCTACTTGGCGGGCAGGGAGTATTCCCGGGCCTTGATGCGTTGGGCGACCCGGGTCGGGGTGGAGCGTCTGCTTCGCGCAGGAAGACGAGAACGGGAGCGGTAGATGCGCGTGGTGCTCGTACATCCAGCAGGTTCCAACTGGATCCCCGGTAAGAAGGACATTTCTGCGATCGCCAACCGAATGGCCCCGTTGGGCCTACTGTCCATTGCGGCTTACCTGGAACGGCAGGGTCACGAGGTCTCGCTTCTGGACTGCCTGGGACCCAAGTCTGTACCCGACGTGGAGACCAACGCGCGGCTCGTTCTCGCCCAGCGACCCGACCTGGTGGGTTTCTCCTGCACCACCTCGAGCTTCCTGGACGGCCACGAAATGGCCACCCGGATCAAAACCGCCAACCCCGAGATCAAGACCGTCTTCGGCGCCGTGCACGTCTCTTCCCTGGGCGGTGTCCTGCTCGAGAGGTTCAGCCATATAGACTCCCTTTGCCTCGGAGAAGGGGAGCAGACCATGGGCGAGCTGGCGGCAGGCCGCGAAGCCGCACAGATCAGCGGCCTGGTTTGGCGGGATGGCTCGGAAATCGTCACCAACCCCCCCCGTGCACCCATTGCCGATTTGGACGAGCTTCCCTTCCCGGCCTATGAGAAACTTCCCGGTTTTCCCCGGCGCTACAACCTTCCGCTCTTCAGCTACGTGAGGTTCCCTGGCGCCACCATGGTCACCAGTCGCGGCTGTCGCTACCGGTGCTCCTATTGCGATCGCTCGGTGTTCAAGCGGGGATTTCGTTCCAACTCTGCCGAATACATTTACGAACACATGTCGTACCTGCGCACTCGCTTCCGAGTACGGCACATCAACATTTATGACGACCTCTTTACCACGGACCGCGAACGGGTCACCGCCCTGTGCGACCGACTGATGGCTTCCCCCCTGGGCATCCAGTTTAACTGCGCAGTTCGGCTCGGACACGCGGACAACGAGCTACTGGGTTTGCTGAAAAAGGCAGGGTGCCTACAAGTGTCAGTGGGCATCGAGTCCGGCGATGCCGGCCAACTGGAGCGGTACAAGGAAGGAGCGAGCATCGAACGCGTCCGCGAAACCATCGACCGAATCCAGAAAAACGGCTTGAGGGCCAAGGGCCTGTTCATGATGGGACTGCCCGGCGACACCGAAGAGTCCATTCGTCGCAGCACCGACTTCATCCTCTCCCTCGGCTTGGACGACATGAACATGAGCAAGTTTACACCCTTTCCGGGTGCGCCCATCTGGTCGGATATCGAGAGTGACCCATCCTTCCAAAATGACTGGCGCAAAATGAACTGCCTGAACTTCGTCTACCTACCGACCGGAGTGTCCTCTTTCGAAGAGCTGGACCAGCTCTACAACGAGCATGTGCAGCGGTTCTACCAGGACCGGGGCTGGCGAAAACGTTTCCGTAAGCGACTCTGGCAGCACCGGCGGAGCCTCTTTTACCTGATGGCTCATTGGCCTTCATTTCTCGCGGCCAAGCGAAGCTTCGAACCCGAGAAACGCCCCGCATAGCTGCGCCGAAAAATCAGGCTACCCGTGCCCTCTGCCGAGACACCCTACACGCGCCTGAGAATCAGCTGGGCCCACCTGGCCGGGCTCGCAGCGATTCATCTGGCCCTGTTATCACTCCTTTGGGACTGGCGTCTCGCCGCCGTCCCCCTGGGCGTCTTTGTCACCCTCTGCCTGGCAGCCCCCTTTTTCCCTGGCCTCGGCTTCTTCGGCCCGGTGGTCTCCCATGGACCCAGGAGCTCCGGAGCCGTAGCCCTGACCTTTGACGACGGACCGCACCCTGAGACGACTCCCCGACTGCTCGCCCTGCTGGCCCATAACGAGGTCCGGGCCGCATTTTTTGTCGTGGGGCAAAATGCCGAAAAGCATCCAGATCTGGTCGCCGCGATCCGCGCCGGATCCCACGAGCTGGGAAACCATAGCCAAACCCATGACCCATTTCTGATGCTCAGAAGCCGCGCCAGGCTCCACCAGGAAATCGCAGACTGCCAGGAAGTGCTCGGCAAATGCGGAGTGCGTCCTTTGGCCTTCCGACCGCCGGTGGGCATCACCAACCCCCGGCTCGACGGTGTCCTCGCGGGCCTCGGGA
Source organism: bacterium (assembly GCA_043825095.1). Taxonomy (GTDB): domain Bacteria; phylum Myxococcota_A; class Polyangia; order HGW-17; family JAJRWW01; genus JBDRSE01. Next base: position 33,986 of record JBDRSE010000312.1, on the reverse strand, counting down.
TGTATCTGGCCACCTGGAGCTGTCGCCCGTGGGATGCGGGCAATCGCCACGTGGCTCGCATCTCGCCGCGCGTCCTGCGCCGTGCCCGATCCGGGGACGTGATTGTGCTCCACGACTGCCCGCCGCGGGCCACCGTGGACCAGTGGCTCGCCGAGATTAATCAGCTCATCAACGGTCTCCGCGCCAAAGGGCTCGCCATACTACCTCTGTCCACGTTGGTGGGACAAAAGGTCATGGCTCCCGTGGAAGATGAGACAGGTACAAACCCCGTACGGACATTCTATGATGGGCTTGCGGCCACTTATGACGAGGAGGTGTCCCGCGGCGGAATGTCTCGCCTCAGACTCCTCGAAGAGCGGATCATCCGTAGTCGCCTCTCAGGCCTCCTACGACCTGGGGCTCGGGTCCTGGAGCTCGGTGCCGGAAGCGGACACTACACCCTACTCCTCGCCGCGCAGGCCGCCCATGTCGTGGCCGTGGACATCTCCCCCGAGATGCTTTGTCAGCTCAAGGCCAAAGCTGCGTCGACTGGACTCAACAACATCCAAACCGAGGAGGGCGATCTCTGCACCCTCGACCTTACGGGCCCCTTTGATCTCATCTGCGCCTTTTCGGTTTTCGAGTACATCGCCGACCTCCCGCAACTGCTGAAAAAACTGAGACCGCACCTCTCCCCACAGGGTGAAATCTTCTTCACCACAGCCCACCGCTCACCGTTGCGATTCTTTTCCCAGCTGGCAAACGCCCTGAGACAAGGGCTGTGGCTGCACGCCCGCGGGGTTGGGCAAACGAAGCGCGCCCTGGCCGCGGCCGACCTCGAGACCGTCCAGATCTCCACTCACGGCCTTGCCATCTGGCCTGTTGGAGGCGTCATCCTGGCGGCCACCGCCCGGCGGACTTCCGAATAACCTGTTTCCCCGATCATCCCGGCCTGCGCCAATACAACGCCGAAATTGGAGCGGGTTGAGTTACGGCGCTTGACGCGATCGACGTGCACGCCGACGACGCAATCCGACGAACAGGGCGAAGATTCCGCAGAGACCCAGCGCACCGATGGGGAAACCGCTGCCGGCGCTGCTGCGACACTGGCACCCGGCCTTATCGGAGGTCGGGGGATCGGTGTCGGCGTCGGGCACGGCGACCCATGAGTCCGGGTATTGTGTACCCGCGTCAGTGGGAACACCGGCGTCCGGATCCGGATTTGTCGAGCCCGGAACACACTGCCCCACCTCACAGACCTGTCCGGTCGGGCAAGCTACGCCGTCGCAGTTGTCCACGCACGTGCCGTTCACGCAGTGGAACCCGGCCCCACAGGTCACGCCCACGCAGGCGTCCTCGATGCAGTGGCCGGTTGCATCGCACGTTTCGTTGACTGGGCAGGGGACGTAGTCGCAGGTGGCGATGCAGAGACCGTCCTCGCAGACGGTGCAGCTGTCACAGGTCATGCCGTCGCAGAGATTGATGCAGTGGCCGGCGCGGCAGACGAGGTCCCAGGGACAGATCACGCCGTCGCAGGCGCCGACGCATTGGCCGGCGTCACAGCGCTGGCCTGCGGGGCACACGACGCCGACGCAGGCCGGATCGACGCACATCCCGGACGACGTGTCGCACGCGAGCCCCGCGGGGCAGAAGGACTCGTCGGCGCACGCGTTGATGCAATTGCCGCCGATGCAATCCATGGTTCCGGGGCAGATGGGGCCGTCGTCGATGTCGTCGACCTGTCCGTCACAATCGTTGTCCAAATTGTCACACACCTCCGGTGAAGGAGAGACGTCCTGCAGGCACTCGGTGCCGGCGCCGACACAGATTGTGCGGCCTTCGGCGCACACGCCGAGCAGGCCCGTGTCGCAGGGCTGGCCGGCGTCGGGGCAGACGACGGCGCCGCTCCGGATCTGGTACTGCCACACACCCGGCGTACCCATATTGGAGGTCGTGCACAACAGGTTGGCGATGCCCGGCGCCATGGAGCCCGGGATGGCGACGTAGTCGATTTGGTTGCCGGCGTCGAAGCCCGCCTGCGCCTCGGTGCCACCGAAGCCACCGGAGCCGCCGCTCGCATCACCGGCCTCCCACTCGCAGCGGTTGTACCGGAACTCGACGTCGAAATCCCCCGACCCGGGGCAGCCGGCCTGGGTCAGGATGAGCTGGAAGGACATCCGGAGATCGTTGTGGCAACTGTAGTACCCGACGCGGTCCCAGGTGACGACCATCATGCCTGGCGTCAGGTGCCACCACACGCCGTTCTCGGTCGGATTGTGGCACGGCGTGCAGGGGTTGCACGTCTGCCCCGCGCTGCCCTGACAGGACCCTCCCGTGTATCGAATGTCCACGTCTCCCCAGTACGGCGCGATCATCGGCTGCGACGCGATCGGAAACGCGTTCGGCGTGTAGGTCGGCACCGCGCCGCTGAACGTGATGTTCCCGTTGGTGTTGATATAGGCGGTCGTGTGCACCGCTCCAAAGAACAGGAGCCCGTTGGGGAAGGCCGGGGTGATGTCGATCGGCGCGCTCGTGCCGTCGTCGTTGGGCGACAGGCATTGGGTGCCGAAGTCGACGGTACCGCCAAAGCCATCGATCAACGGCGCCTGGGCGCGAGCCGATGCAGCGGCAACGACAACCCCTGCCAAGGTGCAGGCCACGGCGAAAACTCGGACTGACCGCTTCGATATCATCGGCTCAACCTCCGGTGTAGATCCCAAAATCGGTGGAGCTGCAGCTTCTGAGCTGCTGCAGAAATCCATCGTCTCCTGCAATGATGACCCTCCCCTCTACCGGGTGTCAAGCTGCTGTGAGCACAGCCGGCGGGACGATATCCCACACCCGTCTCGTCCTGAGTCGCGACAGCTCACGAATCCGGTCATCGCAGGCATGCGGAAATGCACCCTGTTTATTCTCACCAGGACGGATGAATTTCACGGCATGTCCATGCCACTGGGATCCCGCCACCCTGTACCGAAACGCGATCCACCGGGCATCGGCTGGAGCCCCATTTCGCGGCTCGTTGAGCGCTGGTCGCCGGCCAACGTAGTTTGGTACTATGATGTCAGAGTCATGACACCGAAACGTTTTCGCCCGACAACACTGATCCTCGGCCTTGCGGTGGCGGTGTGTGCGTTGACCATAGGCATCCTGTACGTGGTCAACCGGCCCTCCGGTGGAGAAAGCGCCGGGCGGCGTGGCAACGCGCTCGGCGGAGGCAAGCGCCGGGGCGCCGGTCGGTCGGCACGGCCGCGTGGGCAGGGTCCGGCCTCTACGGGGGAGGCGCGTCGTGCAGTCCGTGAAGAGCACGAGCGCGGTGCACGGCAGCGGTTCCTGGCGGCGCTGCGAAGGAACGCGCAGCAGCTCGTCCAGCGTGACGGAACCAGCGCCGGTTCCGCTACCGATGCCCGGCGCGCACCCCACCCGGGCGACGGGGCAGGGCCCGCAGGACGCGGTGAGAGCGACGACCCGCCCACCATTTTTCCGGTGACCGCCCAAGGCATCCGGGGCGCGCTGCGTTCCCGCATTGAGGAGCTCAAGGCGTGCTACGACGGCTGGCTCCAGGAGGACCCGGAGCTGGGCGGCGAGCTGGTGGTGGCTTTCTCGATCGAGACCACCGACCAAGACCACGCGCGGGTCACCGAGACCGCGATCGACAGCGCCACCATGGATCACGGCCACCTGGAGAGCTGCGTGCTGGTGATGGTGGAGAGCCTGCGCTTCGAGAACCCCACGCAGGGCCGGGTCACTGTTCGCTACCCGTTTCGTTTTGCCCCCTCCGGCAAGTAGTCCGCTCAACCGTTCGGATCTGAGTCGGCCTCAATCAGTCCAACTCTTCTGCCTGTAATCATAAGATAAATACGCAATGCGTTTTATTGGCACATGTGGTTGACCGACAGAGGAGGTTCAGTTACATTGTTTACCCAACTGGGCGGTTGGTTAAAATATAAAGGATCAATGGCCATGAAGACCAGGGAGCGGATCCTACGGGTGGCCGATGAGCTGTTCGGGACGGTGGGCTTTGAATCCACCACCACACGGGAAATCGTCGCGCGTTCCGGCGTCAACAAGGCGACGATGTACTACTACTTCGACGGCAAGGAGGCGCTGCTGGAGAGCTTGCTGGACGACTACTACGAAAGGCTCAGTCGGTCACTGCAGGCGGCATTGCAGGAGGGTGACGATCTGAAAGCGCGCTTGAACAACGTGATCGACGGCTACATGGACTTTCTCACCGAGAACAGAAACTTCATGTTGATCGTTCAACGCGAAGCCGCGTCCGGACGATTCATCGACCGGATGGCAGAGCATCTGGCCCCCCTGCTCCAGACAGGGGAGGCCCTCCTGGGTCACGCGTTTCCCGGAAAATCGAAACCCGGAATGGAGATGCACCAGGTCCTGATCAGCTTTTTCGGCATGATCGTCAGCTACTTCACTTACAGCGATGTGATCGAGCGCTTGATCCAGCGAGATCCTCTGGCTCGGGATGAGATTCAGCATCGCAAGCGCCATTTGCGGAAAATGGTCGATATCGTCGAGTCGGCGCTGACCGGCTCCGGCCGATAACAGCTACTCAACTGGGAGGGAGTACCGATGGTCTATATCCCTGGTTTCTTGATCAACAAGGTATACGAACGGGGGAGTCTGCAGAACACCGAGAACGGCTTCGAGTTCTGTTTCATGAACAGGATGACGCCGATGCGGATCAGCGGCATGCGCGATCTGAAGCTCGAAGTGGACGGGGTCCGCTATCCGACGGACCGGATCAGCCTGGTTCTCGGCGGCAAGCCCATCCAGCTCCAGTCCGGATCCACCGACGGTACGATCGAGTTCAACAAGGCGTCGAAGCTGGCCGTCCGCGTGGCCGGCGATTCCCTCACGGACGGCAAACACATCGTCAAGATCGGCTTCATCACCAACGAATACGGCGGCGCCACGCTCAAGGTCAGCGACATCATCGGCGACCGTACGACACACACCCTTGTGGGGCGGGTCAAACAGTGGTTCAGCGAACGGGGCAAGCCCAAGCGTCGTGAGCCGATTATGATCGAGGGGGAGCTTGGCGGCGTTCCGCTGGATCCGGATTTCTCCAGACTGGAAGCGGCGCTCCGCCGGGAGGAGCCGGATCGAATTCCTCTGTTCGAGGCGGAAATCGCCATGCCGATCCAGGAGTGGTTCCTGGGCCGGGAGATCAACGGCGTGGAAGACGAGATCGAGTTCTACATTCGGGCCGGCTACGATTATGTGCCGGCGCTGCCGCCGTTCTTCACGCCGCGGCTGATGCGAACCGCCTCGGACGAAGACGGTAGTTTATCCGACGACGACCGGGAGCGGGCCTGGTTGACGGAGAGCGAGGGGTTGATCAAGACGATCCGGGATGTTGAGAATTTCCCCTGGCCCAAGGCGGAGGAGGTCGATTTTTCATCCTTCCATGAGATCGCCGAGCTGTTGCCGCCCAAGATGAAAACCCTGGGAATGCTCTCTCCTGCGGCCGTCTTCGGCAACACGTCCCAATCCATGGGGCTGGAACAGTTCTCCTACGCACTGTATGACGACCCAAAGCTGGTAGAGGCGCTGTTCGAGATCATCGGCGCCACCTACGTGGCGATCACCAAGCGGCTGGTACAGATGCCCAGGCTGGGGGCGGTGTTCATGTCGGATGATCTCGCCCACACGGGCGGGTGCCTGGTTTCGCCCAAGATCTACCGGAAGCATGTCTTCCCCTGGTATCGGAAAATCGGCGACATCCTCGACGGCGCGGGGCTGCCCTTTCTCTTCCACTCCGACGGAAAGCTGTGGGACGTGCTCGACGATCTGGCCGACTGCGGCGTCAAGGCGATCCACCCGGTGGAGCCACAGGCGATGGATATCGTGGAGCTGAAGAGGCGCTACGGCGGGGTGTTCTGCATTTTCGGCAACATCGATCTGGATTATACCCTGCCCCGGGGGACGGTCGAGGAGGTAGAGGCGCTGGTCAAAAAGAGAATCGCCGAGCTCGGCCCGGGCGGAGGCTACGGCCTGGCCGCCTCCAACTCCATCCCCGACTACGTCAAGCCCGAGAACTACCGGGCGATGATCGAAACGGCCATGCGGTACGGGAAATACCCGATCTCAGTTTCCTGAGAGGAGAGCTGTCAGATGGACACGTTGAAAGAGCTGGTACGAACCGGGGACGCGGAAGGAACGAGTGAACGCGTCGGGCAACTGCTGAACGATGGACAGGAAGCGGAATCGATCCTGAAGGACGCGCTGATTCCGGCGATGGATGACGTCGGCGAGCTGTTCCAGCGGGGCGAGTACTATCTCCCCGAGATGCTGATCGCCGCCCGAGCCATGAAGCGCGGACTCGAGGTGCTGAAACCGAGGCTCGTGGCCACGGGTGTGGAGCCCGCGGGAAAAGTGGTGGTGGGGACGGTCAAGGGGGATCTGCACGACATCGGCAAGAACCTGGTGGCCATGGCGCTGGAAGGCGCGGGTCTGGAGGTCATCGATCTGGGGGTCGATGTGGGGCCGGACAGGTTCATCGAGTCCATCCGGGAGCACGAACCGGTGGCGATCGGCATCAGCGCGCTGTTGACCACCACGATGGTCGCCATGGGGGAAACGATCAGGGCGATCGAGGCGTCCGGGGAGCGGGGCAAGGTGAAGATCATGATCGGCGGGGCGCCGGTCACCCAAGAATTCGCAGCGGAAATCGGGGCCGACTTCTACGGTGATGATCCCGCGGCCGGAAAAACCTATGTGAAAGGTCTGCTGGCCTGACCAGGGTCATCAGGAAACAAGAGGATGCTGGCGATCGGCGAGAGGCTCAACGGCACGCGGAAGAAAGTCGCCCAGGCGCTCCTGGACAGAGACGAGGCGTACGTCAGGCAGGAGGTTTTGCGGCAGCTCGAGGGCGGCGCGATGATGATCGACATCAACGGCGGCACGACCCCGGAGCAGGAGGCGGACAATCTGCGCTGGCTGGCGCAGGTGGTCGGCACGCACTGCGGGGCTCCGGTCTGTATCGATTCCGCCAATGGGTCGCTGATGCCGGACGCAATCGAGGCGTGGCTGCGGGCGAACAAGGGAGCCATCCCCGGTCATTTCGAGCTCAGGCCGGGGGTGCCGTGGCTGCTGTTGAATTCGATCACCGCCGATCAAGCACGCTATGAACTGCTCCTCCCCCTGATCGTCAAGTATCGTTGTGCGGTGGTGGCTCTCTGCCTGGGGGGAGGTGAACCCAGCGCCGACGCCCAGGTGAGGATCGGCAAGGGGACGGAGCTTGTCGAGCGCCTGCTCGCCGACGGCATCGAGCCGCAACGAATCTACGTCGACCCCTTGGTGATGCCGTTGGGCGTGGATCCCGGAAACGGTCTGGCCGCGACCCAGGTCATCCAGGTGCTCAAGGAGCGATTCCCGGGTCTGCGGACGGTGTGTGGATTGAGCAACGTTTCCTTCGGTCTTCCCCTGCGCGGGCTGCTCAATCGTACCTTCCTGACAATGCTGATTGGCGCCGGCCTCGACGCCGCGGTCATGGACACCTCGGATCGCGAGCTGATGAGCTCCCTCCACGCGGCGGTCGCGCTCTGCGGCAGGGACGAATACTGTTCCGGCTACATCGCGGCGTTCCGGAGCAATCGGTTGACAGTTTGAAGGCGATCCGCCAGCCGGAGCGCATCCATGGGTGAAAACGAAATCACGCGGCTCGAGCCGCAGGCGGTCAGCATCGACCATCGTCAAGTGCTGCGGCTCATGGGCTATCCCCCAGCCGCAAAAGTTGCCCCCGCGGTCACCGCTGCGCTTCCACGGGCCATCCGCGTGGTGATGGACCTCGCTGAACCGATTGCCCTGCACGAGCTGCAGGAGGTCGAATCAGCGACCCGGGAGGAAGTCCGTTTGGCGAGTGGGGCGATCTTCCGGGGACAACGATTGGCCCAGGCCATGCTTGACGCTCAGCAGGCAGCGCTCTTTGTCCTGACGCTCGGGCAGCGAGTGTCCGGAGCCTCCCGTGGGCCGGCCGGCGCGGATCCCTTTGAGTCGTTTCTCTTCGACAGCGTGGCTTCGATCCTGGTGGAAACCGTCGCCGACCAGTTTCAAACCCTGCTGGAAGGGCGGATGAACGGCCAGGGGATGTGGGGCGGGTTTCGGTACAGCCCCGGCTACTGCGACTGGCCCATCAAGGAGAATCGCGGGCTCCTGCAGTTGCTCGGTGCGCGGAGCATCGGTGTTCACCTCACTGCTGGCGGCATGATGGCGCCTCAAAAATCCATCTCTGGAATCATCGGCTTCGGAGTCGACCCGGAGAAGATCCGGGTCAATCCCTGCACGGATTGCCCGCTTCCAGCCTGTGATCATCGACGTAGCGCGCGGAAGCGCTCACCCTGAGCGCCTGGTCATTGGAGCAAGGGCCGGCGGCGACAACCCAGCGGACAGGAACGGCCTGCGCGGCGGCATGATGTGACTCATCGCGTTGAGCGTCTGAGTGAGCGCGCCCTTTCAAGCTGTCGCCCCTCGCGGTCCCATCCCCCGGAAACCTTTGTAGAAGGACCTTGACACGACACAGACTGTTCACAAAGATACAGACCATTGAGGTCCAATATCCGGATGGTTAGCCCAGCGCGCCCGCAGCACCCGCATGACCGGGCGTCTCGAGACCTGTCAGATCAGCACTGTCGTTTCGCGACTCGTGGTGAGGGTCAGGCCGTTGCTCGGACGCAGTGCTACACCCAAGACACTGTCCTGGCGTCTGCACCGGCAGCAGGGCGCTCCACAGCGGTGTTCGGCCATGAAAGCGGATGCGTGCCTCGATGAGAGTCCGAAAAGTACTTCTGACGACTCCCTATGACATCTCGATTCCCGGTGGGGTGAACGGCCAACTCTGGGGTCTGGTCGCCGCGCTGGAGAAGCATGCAGATGTGGAGCTCAAGGTCGTCGGTCCGCGATCACGCCGCGATGATGCGGTGCATCCGGCGTTCGTGCCGATGGGCCGCGTGCTTCCGTGGAAGATCAACGGCTCGGTGGCCAACCTGACGATCGATCCCATCACCAACTGGCGGGTCGGCCGGCTGCTGCGCTCCTTCGCTCCGGACGTAGTCCATCTCCAGGAGCCCCTGGTGCCGCTCCTCAACACCGCGGTGATGTGGCACTCGCGGGCGGGCAACGTAGGCACCTACCACACCTTCTCTGAGACCAGCCAGTGGTATCGTCGCGCCAAGCTCTTCCTGGGCTGGCAGCATCAGCGGGTCCACCGCAAGATCGCGGTGTCCCGGGCGGCCGCCGATTTCGTTTCCCGGGCCTTTCCGGATCACTACACGATCATTCCCAATGCCTGCGCACCGGTGCCCATCGTTGAGCTGCCGGATGGCAAGTCTCTGGGCTCGCCGGTCACGATCCTGTTCATTGGCCGCATGGATGAGGAGCGCAAGGGGTTCGGTTACCTCGTGGAAGCGTTCGACCTCCTCGAGCGGCGCCATCCCGGCGGCTTTCGGCTGGTCGCCGTCGGCGCCGGGGCCGAGCAGTGGCGCTCCCTTCCCGGCGCCCGGCGCATCGAGTGGTGCGGCGAGGTCACTGGTGAGCGCCTCCGGGAGCTGTTTCGAGAGGCCGACCTGTTGTGCGCACCCTCCATCGGTGGGGAGAGCTTCGGCATGGTGCTGCTCGAGGCGCTTGGCTATGGTGTTCCCGTGGTCGCCTCGGCGATCCGCGGATACGAGGACTTCCTCCGCGGCTGTGACGCCGCGTTTCTGGCGCGTCCCCGGGACCCCGTTTCGTTGGTCGACTGCATCGAGGACGTTGCCAAAGACGAAGCTCGGTACGCGCAGCTTCGACGCAGCGGCCGAGCTCACGCCGAGAAGTTTCAATGGAGCTCGACCATCGTTTCCATCCTCGAGCTGTACGAGGAGGCCGCCGACATCGCGCGCCGGCGAGGGTCCTGATCTGCGCATCTAGCGCCCCGGCTGGGCTTGAAACCGTGATCCGAAGGGTGTAACAACAGGACCGACAACCGATGGGAGTCCGAACCCGATGCCCCAGCTAATTCATCGGCAGTGGAAGAGACCCGACTGGCTGCTACTGGCATTGCTCGTACCGGGAGTGGCGCTGGTTTTCGGGCTGGGTTGGCGCTTCCTCGGAGGGGCGGGCCTGGTGCTCGGGCTGATCTGTGCCACCTCGGTGCTGATCACCCTGCAGCTCATGACGCACCGGAGTGTGCTCCACGGGTTGGAATGGCACCTGCGTCACACCCAGGGACTGATCGCGCTGCACCAGCTGGTCCGCCCCCGATTTCCGCTCCCGGCGATGGCGGGTTGGGCCTGCACGCCGGAGCTCGCCAGCGTGCTGGCCGGGCTCGTGCTCGAGCGCCGCCCGGCGCTGGTGGTCGAGGCGGGGAGCGGCATCTCGAGCCTGATCGTCGGCTACCTCCTCGAGCAGCAGGGTGCGGGGCGGTGCTACTCGCTGGATCACTCGGTGTCCTTTGCGGAGCAGACCACGCGCCTGCTCGAGCGCCACGGGCTCTCGGAGCGCGTGACCGTGCTCGGCGCGCCGCTCGAGCCGGTCACCATCGCCGGACAACAGTGGCCGTGGTACCCGCGCGAGGGGCTCCCGTCCGCGCCGCCGATCGATCTGCTGATCGTCGACGGACCACCGATGCTGTCCTACCCCCTGGCGCGCTTCCCGGCCCTCCCACTGCTGGCCTCGCAGCTGGCGCCGGACGCGATCATCGTCGTGCATGATGCGGACCGCCCCGATGAGCGCGAGGTGGTCCGGCGCTGGATGTCAGAGTACCCCGAGCTCGAGCGGCAGTTCATCGACAGTGAGCGGGGGATCGCCGTCCTGCGGCGTCGACCGAGCGCGGCCCGGAAGTCGGAATGAAAGAGGTCGATTCGGTTGCTCTGGCCAACAAGGTCGGGGTCGTCGTCGCCTCGAAGGTCATTGCCTCGCTGATCGAGCTCGCGGTCATCATCCTTCTCGCCCGGCTGCTGCCCAAGGAGCAGGTCGCTGTCGTCGCCTTCCTCCTGCTCGTCCACCAGACCGCGCATCACCTCGCCACCTTCGGGTTTCCCGAGAGCGTGTTCTATTTCTTCGAGCGCGTCAGCCCCGGGGCGCGGCGGGCGCTCGTCCTGCAGACCGGCGGGCTGCTCTGCGTTTCGGCGGCCATCGCCGCCGGGGCGATCCTCGCGCTCTCCGGCGCGGTCCCGTGGATTCTGTCCGACTGGAGCTCCACTGCCCAGGGCAGCGTCAGCAGCCTGCTGCCGATCCTCGCCCTCGCGGTCTTCCTCGAGATTCCGACCTGGCCCGCCAACAACGTCCTGCTGGCCTGTGACCGGCAGCGGCAGGCGGCCTGGTACCAGATCATCACCAGTGTCATGATCTTTCTGGCGCTGGTCGGGCCGCTCCTTCTGGGCTACGGAATCGAGGCTTGCTGCTGGGCGCTGGTGGGCTACGCGGGACTTCGCACCGTCGGCTCGACGCTCTGGCTCCGCGCCGTCCTCCCGCCGTCCACCGAGATCATCCCCCCCGGCATGTTGCGACACCAGGTCTCCTTCTCGATTCCTCTGGGACTGAACGCGCTCAGCAGCCGCTTAAACAGGTACGTCGATCGGTTCGTCGTCTCGTTCATGCTGCCCGCCTACGTGTTGGCGGAGTACCAGGTGGGAGCCCAAGAGGTGCCCTTCATCCCGGCGATCGCCTATGCCACCGGTTCGGTGCTGATCAGCCGCTACGTCGCGCTGGAGGTCGCGAGCCGGACCGACGACTTGATCGACCTTTGGTACCGCGGTATTCGCGCCATCACCTTGCTGGTCGTGCCCGCCACGGTCGTGCTGCTCGTCATCTCCCGAGACCTCGTCCTGCTGTTGTTCGGCCCAAGCTATGAGCCGGCCGTGCTGCCGTTCCAGATCTACTCGCTGATCCTCCTGTTCCGCGTGACGCAGTACGGCGCGATGATGCAGACCTTCGGCGACACCAAGGGCATCCTGGCCTTCACGCTCACGACCCTGCTCGTCAACCTCGTCTTGAGCGTGCCTTTCACCTGGGCCCTGGGGATCCCGGGCACTGCGCTGGCGACGCTCATTGCCACCTATCTGGGCTTCTATCTGTACCTGCGCCGCATCGGCAAGCACCTCGGGCTGCCCTTCTGGAGGGTGCTGCCCTTGGGGCACTACGGTCGGGTGCTGGGGCTGGCGGTCGGGTGCGGCGCCCTGTCCTGGCTCCTGCGCTACGGGCTGCTGCAGGGGCTCTCGCGCCCCATTGCCGTGGCGATCACTGCGGCGGTCTTTCTGGGGGCCTACTCGCTTGTCGGCACCCTCACCGGCCTGATCACGCGCCAGAGCTGGTCGGTCGTCTTCGCCTGGCTGAGGCTGCGGTTCTTGTTCCACCAGTGATCGGGCGCTCGGTGTCCGCCTAACCCAGCGCAGCTGGCAAGACCCAGGCGGCCAGCCCTCCGACGAGGAGGCCCGCGACGAGCGGCACAATCAACCCCGCGGCTCGGTGACGGCGAAACGCGAGCTGCCCGACGAGGACCAGCGGTCCGTACAGACCCCACACGGCGACGGCGACTTCGATCCGCCAGGCGGGCAGCATCGACAGGGCGAGGAGTGCGCCCGCGAAGATGCCCAGGGCGGTCGAGGTGAGGGGGTCCACATCCGAGTGACGCCGGGCCAGCGCGCTGACCAGCATGCCCACGGCGGCGATGGCGATGGCGGTCACGAGGCCGGCCGGCTGACCGAGCTGGCCCAGACCCCAGGCGACGGGAAGGGCGCAGGCGGGAGCTACGAGCGCCGCCAGCCACGGAGTTGCCCCGAGCCCCATCAGGCTTGCCACCGCTTCGAGTGCGCCGGTGAGCCGCACCCCGGAGGTCGCCGGGTCGAGGCGGAGTCTGCGCAGGGCGCCCGGCAAGGCCAGCAGGGCCGGCAGGACGAGCAGCGTCGCGATCAGCGCGCAGCCGAGCCCCAGGACGGTGAGGCTGGCCAAAGACTGCATCCCGGAGTGGCCCGAGAGGATCAAGGTGCCGAACCCGAAGGCGGTGGTCAGGATCGCCCCGGCCACGGATCGGCCGACCTGGCCGTACGCCTGGGGGAGATCGCCGCTCTCGGTGTAGGCCAGCACGAGGTGGACACCGCCGTCCACCGCGATGCCGAACAGCACCGGGAGCATGATCACGTTGAGATAGTTCAGGCGGAGATCCAGCACCGGCAGCAGGCCGAGGGTGGCGGCGACGGTGACGGACGGGGGGATGAAGCAGAGCAGCGCGCGGGAGAGGCTGCCCACCAGCAGCCAGAGCGCGATGAAGACGAGCACCATGGTCAGCGCCATCACCTGCGGCGTCTCCCGGAAGACGAGATCCAGGACATCGGCGAGCACCATCTCCTCGCCGGCCGCCGAAACCTTCCTCCCGCCGGAGATGGGAATGTCGCGCAGCTCTTTGGCCAGCCGACGGACGTTGGCGCCGTCGTTCAGGCTGACGCGGGCGAAGACCAGCACGAAGCTGCCCGGCGCCAACTTCTTTCCTGGGGGCGTGTAGGCGCGGAAGCGGCGCACCAGCTCGACCGGCAGATCGGCGGCGCCGAAGGGCGGAAAGCGCTCGTAGTCGCGCAGCTCGCGGAGCCATTTGCGCTCCTTTTTCGAGAAGTCGGCCTCGGTCACCTGCTTGAGCTGTTTGAGGGTCTGCAGCAGCACGCTTCGCTTCTGTGCCTGATTCGGGGGAACGAAGTCGCTGCTCGTAATGAGGAAGTCAATGCCTGAACGCGCCCCCAGCGCCTTGCGCCGCTTGCGCAGGGCCGCCGCGGCGGTGGCGGCATCGCGGTCATTGTCCGTGAGTACCACGAGGGCCGTCTGAGAGCGCCCGATGATCTTGTCGGTGGAGACCTCTTTGCGCTTCTCCAGCTTGAGGGCAGAGCGGCGCTTGTTCAGCGCGGCGAAGTTGTAGTTGAACCGGGCCTGGGGGATCTGGGCCGCCACCCCGACCAGCGCCGCCAAGGAGAGCCAGAAGACCGCCGGCGCCGCGCTCGCCAGCCGGACGGCGATTCTGGAGCTGCGGGTTTTCCGGTGGGGCGTGGCGAGCCGCAGGCCCACCTGGTAGGCCAGGCGCAGCAGCGCGGGGAGGAGAAACGTGTAGGCGACGACGACGAGCACGGTCCCGACGGCGGCGATGCGGCCGAACTCCCGGAACCCGCGGAAGTCGCTGAAGCTGAGGCCAATAAAAGCCACCATCGTGGTGAGGGAGGCGATGATCACGGCTCTCCCGGTGTTGCCGAAGGCGCGGTGGACGGCCTCGGGTCCGTCGACGCCGTCCGCGCGGAGGCCCTGGTATCGGCCGAGCAGATGGATTCCGTGATCGATCCCCAGGCCGAGGAGGATCAGCCCGAAGAAGGCGGTCAGCATGTTGAGCGTGGGGACCATCACCGCCGCCGCACCGAAGGTCCAGGCCAGGCCGACCGCCAGGGGTAGCAGAACCAGGATCACGGCGCTGGCGCTGCGGAAGTGGAGGCCGAGGTAGAGCAGCATCAGCAGCACCGCGACGATGGTGGTGATACGCAGGTCTTGCTGGATGCCGGCCTGCTGGCGGTTGCGGCTGGTGTAGCGCCCGGCCAGGTTGATCTCGAGCCCCGGCCCGTACTTCGCGCGATCGACCCGGTCGAGCACGCCCCGGACGTCGCTCACCACCCGTCGGGCAAAGGCCACGTCGCTGGCCAAGCGGGTGGGCTTGACCAGAATGGCCAGCTGTTGGGCCTTGGCGTCGAGGTAGAACGCCTCACCGTCGCGCCAGCGCGCGGCCTGGCGCTTGCCTCGCCCGGCGGTGGCGGAGGAGCCGCGCCCGGCGGTGGCGGAGGAGCCGCGCCCCTCGTATTTGCGCCGGATGTCGCCCAGCTCAATCTTCGGCCGGGGCGAGTCCTCGAGATCGACGTAGAGCGGGTTGGCGCGGAGCTTCTCCCAGGTGACGCGCTTCTTGATGCGCCGGTGGATCTCCTTCAGGTCGTCGAGCTCCATGAAGTAGTAGGCCCGGTCGCGGAAGAACTTCACCGGGCGCTGGTAGTCGACATAGCGCACCGTGGGCAGCGCCTCGAGCTGCGGGGCGACGTCCCGGGCGAAGCGCCGCAGCGCCTCCGGAGCCGCGCCCCTGACCCGGATGGTCACGTAGCCGATTCCCCCGAATCTTTCCTTCAGTCGATCTAGGTTCTTGACGCTCTGCACACTTTTCGGGAGCATCTTGATGATGTCGGCGTCAACCCGCAGTCGCCGCGCGCTGAGGAGCGCCGTCGTCGTGGTCAGAGTCACCACGAGCAGCACGATCCATGGGTGGCGATACGCAGCGCTCGCGGCGCCACCAAGGGCGCTCTCGACGCGAGCAGAAAGGGCTGGCCGTCGGTTGGGTTTCGTCAACGTTCTTGGCGCCCGGCGTTGGGTTGGCGAGAGGGCTGAACCGAGCGTGCGGAGAGTATAGATCACAACCCCGTGGCGCGCCACGGTGGAGGATGACTGAGATGTGGGTTTGGATTCTGCTTTACTCGCTGGCCTTGCTCGCGCTCCTTGGGGCGGTCGGAGGGTGGCTGGTGCACCGCTCCGAGCACCACAACCAGTTTCTCTTCCAGCGCCTGCTCGACCCGGAGGATCGCCGCCGCCGGATGTTGGGGTGCCTGGAGCGGATCGCCGCCGTGCTGGACCGGCACGGGATCTCCTACTGGCTGGACCAGGGAACACTGCTCGGCGCGTATCGCCACCAGGGCTTCATCCCCTGGGACATGGACATCGACATCGCCATCGAGAGCACCTCCCACGAGCGACTCTGGGCGCTCCGCGGCGAGCTCGAGCCGCCGTATCGGCTGATCCAGGTCTCGAAGCTGTGGATGGCGGACAAGCTGCTTCCATTCCTGCGCCACCTGATCCCGCGGCGGACCTTCCTGAGGCTGGTCGACTTCCGCACGGGCGAATTCGTGGATATCTTCGAGTACCGGCCGGACGGCGACCAGGGCATGGAGGCGCTGCCCTGGACCCTCACCAACTACCGGGCGACGGAGGAGACCCGGACCGGCGCCACGGCTCTGCGGACCCACCCCCGAGAGCAGATCTTCCCGCTGGACAAGACGCTCGAGTTCGAGGGCGCCGCGTACCCGGTTCCGGCGCAGACCGAGGCCTACCTGCATCACGTCTACGGGGACGATCTGTCACCGGACCGCGAGTGGAGCGAGGAGGCAGGGGCCTACGTCAAGAAAGTGTCGCAATGATTGAGGCCCTGCTTCTCATCGGCCTGGTACCCGTGGCGTTGTTTCTGCTCGCCTACCTCCACAGCTGGCTCAAGCTCCGCCGGCTCGGCTACCTCTGCGTCGAGGACCCCCCCCTGTACCTGATAAACCTGCCACAGAGCAGCGCGCGCTTCGAGCGCGTGCAGACCATGTTCGAGAAGCTGGGATTGCCGCGTCCCGAGCGCGTGCCCGGCGTGGACGGCAGCCGCTTCAAGGGGGAGACCGGCGGGTGGGCTCCCGGCGTGCGGGAGCGGTTCGTCGCCGAGGGCGTCCTGACCGAGCGGGCGCGGCTCACCCCGGGGCAACTGGGCTGCGCCCTGGCGCATCTGGCGGTGTGGCGACGAATCGTCGCCGAAGACGTGGACTGGGCGGTCATCTTCGAGGACGATATCGACATCGTCAATCCCGAGGCGCGAACGGACCTCTTCCGGCGCTTCGATTCCATCCCCGCCGGAGCCGACGTCGTCTTTCTGCACCGGCGCTACTGGGCCCTTCCACCCCGCGTGCTTCCCTTCCTGCGAGGCAAGCGCGTGCCCTTCAAGGGCTGCGGTAACGAAGGCTACCTGATCTCGCGGGTCGGTGCGCAGAAGGCGATCGACATCGTCACCCCCCTGTATACGACCAAGGACGTCCAACTGGGCCACTACTTCAACAACCTGAAGTTCGTGGACCAGACGTGCTTCTTCACGAAAGCGAAGCGAACAAAGCTCAACGCCTATCTGCTCGATACCCCCATCGTGGTCGAGAACGACCGCGGTGTCTCGGAGATGGACATCATCGACGGCATCTACGAGCGCGGGCCCGAAGAACGCCCTTGACACCGCTGAGACTGCCCAAAGATACTGGGCGTCGAGATCCCAGGCGCGGCCACTGTGGCCTGCGACGTAAACATGTTTGATTACATGCCCTTGTGGTAATTCTTCAGGCGTGAGGAACACGCTGGCAGCGACCCATGACCCGTGATCGGCTAACCATCCATCCCGAGTGTGTTCGGCAGGGCGCCGGTGCCGACGACAGGCGGCCGGGGTCTCCCGATGCGGGCGGACGATGAAGGCGATTCTCCTGGCAGCCGGCGTCGGCCGGCGCCTTTCTGAGGCCTCGGGGAACAAGCCAAAGTGCCTGCTCGAGTTCGACGGCGTCAGCCTGTTGCGGCGTCACCTGGATGCCCTTCAATCCGTTGGGATCCGTGAGATCATCATCGTCGCCGGCTACCAGGCCGACCTGCTCGAGGCCGAGATCGCGCGCTCCGGCGCCGCGCACCTGACCGAGGTGGTTCTGAATCCAGACTATCGGAAGGGCAGCTTGATCAGCCTGCTGATCGGCCTACGGCGGCTGAACGACCGCGACGAGCTCTTGTTGATGGATGCCGACGTGCTGTATGACCCTCGCATCCTCGCCAGAGCGCTCGACACCGCGATCCAGAACTGTTTCTTGCTTGATCGTGACTTTGTCGACGGCGAGGAGCCGGTGAAGATCTGCGTCAGAGACGGCACGGTGGTGGAGTTCCGCAAGCGCGTCGATCCGGGGCTGGAATTCGATTTTCAAGGGGAGTCGGTCGGCTTTTTCAGATTCGCGCCGGCGCTGACGGCGCGACTGATCCTGACGATCGAATCCTACCTGGCGCGGCACGAGGACGAGGCACCCTATGAGGAGATGATTCGAGATCTCCTTCTTGAATCACCCAGCGATTTCGGCTTCGAGGAGATCACCGGACTTCCGTGGATCGAGATCGACTTCCCCGAGGACGTGGTCCGGGCCAACGCCGAGATTCTGCCGAAGATCGGGAAGGAACAGTGGAATGGCGACCAACGCTGAAACGATCGACAACCCCAGCAAGTGCAGGCAGCTGCGGCAGTTGCTCGAATCGCCCGACCTCGAGTTCATCCTGGAGGCGCACAACGGAATCTCGGCCCGCATCGTGGAACAAGCGGGATTCAAGGGGATCTGGGCCAGCGGGCTGGCGATGTCCGCACAGTACGGAGTGCGGGACAGTAACGAAGCCAGCTGGACGCAGATCGTCGAGATGCTCGAGTTCATGTCGGACGTGACGACGATTCCCATCCTGATGGATGGAGACACGGGGTTCGGCAACTTCAACAACATGCGGCGCCTGGTCAGGAAGCTCGAGCAGCGAAACGTTGCCGGAGTCTGCATCGAGGACAAGCTGTTCCCCAAGGTGAACAGTTTCCTGGATGGGGAGCGGCAGGCCCTGGCGGACGTCAATGAGTTCTCCGGGAAGATCAAGGCGGGCAAAGACAGCCAGCAGGACGACGACTTCTGCATCGTCGCCCGGGTGGAAGCGTTCATCGCGGGCTGGGGGCTCCAGGAGGCGATGCGACGCGCCGAGGCGTATCACGAAGCCGGCGCGGACGGCATTCTGATCCACAGCAAGCTGAGCCGACCGGATGAGGTGCTGTCTTTCGCCGAGGAGTGGGCCGGCCGCTTGCCGCTGGTGATTGTGCCGACGAAGTACTACAGCACCGCCACCGATGTATATCGCAAGGCGCATGTGAACCTGGTGATCTGGGCCAACCACATGCTGCGCGCCTCCGTCGCCGCGATGGAAAAGATGAGCGCAGAGATCCAGGCCAGTCAGTCCGTGGCCAACATCGAAGATCGGATCGCGCCGCTCCGTAAGATCTTCTCCCTGCAGGGAGCCGATGAGCTCATGGAAGCTCAGGAGCGCTACCTGCACTCCGGGATGTCTGAAACCCGCGCGATTGTGCTGGCCGCAAGCCGGGGCAGCGAGCTCCATGAGCTGACGCGCGACAAACCCAAGGTGATGCTGACCATCGGCGGAAAGACCCTGCTCCGGCGACTGCTGGATGAGTTCAAGAAGCGGAAAATCAACAAGACGACGGTGGTGGCGGGCTACAAAGCCGACAGCATCGAAACCCAGGGCATCGATCTCTGCGTCAATCCGGACTATCAGACCACCGGCGAGCTGTACTCGCTCTGGTGTGCCCGGGACTACTTCCATGAAGACATGATCGTCACCTACGGGGACCTGCTGTTCCGGGGATATGTCCTGCACGATCTGCTCACCAGTCCGGGCGAGATCATCGCGGTCGTGGATTCCGCGCTGGAAGTCCGCATCGGAGGCGGCTCCTCGGACTACGCCTACTGTTCTAAGCCGGACGATCGCTCCATCTTTCGACAGGACATCGACCTGCGCCGCATCGACGAGAGGCGGTCGCAGGAGTCCGCGGAGGCCTCCGGCCGCTGGATCGGCATGTTGCGTATCCACGGAGCGGGCCTGCAGTGGCTCAACGAAGCGCTCGAGGAGCTGCGGCAGGCGGAGCAGTTCTCAGCCCTGTCCATCCCCGATCTGCTGAATCACCTCGTCGGGCAGGGGCATCCGGTCAAGGTCCACTACATCAACGGTCACTGGCTCGATGTGAACACCATCGAGGACATCGACCGCGCGGGCGTGTTCACGAAGTCATGAGCCGCACCGCCCAAGGAGTCCGCTCGTGATCAACGCCGCAGAATTCGTCGAGCCCGCGCGCCGCCTCGGCTTTACGCGGTACGCAGGCGTGCCGTGCTCCTTTCTCACGCCCTTCATCAACTACGTGAGCTCGGATCCAAACCTCGACTACATCGCCTCCGCCAATGAGGGGGACGCCCTGGCCACGGCCGCGGGGACAGCCATCGGGGGCGAGCGGTCGGTGGTCATGATGCAGAACTCGGGGCTGGGGAACGCCGTGAGCCCCCTCACCTCACTGACCTATGTCTTTCGAATACCGGTGCTCCTCATCACGAGCCACCGCGGCGCGCCTGGCGTGAAGGACGAACCGCAGCATGCGCTGATGGGGGTGATCACCGAGGAGCTCCTCGAGACCATGCGTGTGCCCTGGGAGGTGTTTCCGGACCAGAGCGAGCAGATCGAGCCCGCGCTGCACCGGGCGGTCGAATACATGGCGCAGGAGAAACGCCCGTACGGATTTGTCATGAAGAAGGGGACCGTTGCGCCCTGTGCGCTGCAGGGCACGCCGGCGGCGCGCGTCGCGACAGCGGGGGTCGGGCGCCAGGCTTTCTTCTGCGAGCAGGAGCCCGCGACCAGGCGAGAGATTCTGGAGCGCGTAGTCAGCCTGACGCCGGAAACCGAGACCGTGGTGATCGCCACGACGGGGTACACGGGCCGGGAGCTGTTTGCCATCAGTGACCGGCGCAACCACTTGTACATGGTGGGTTCCATGGGTTGCGCCTCTTCGCTGGGGCTGGGGTTGTCTCTGGCGCGGCCCGAGCTGCGGGTGTTGGTCGTCGACGGCGACGGATCGGCCTTGATGCGAATGGGAAACCTCGCGACCATCGGCCGCTATGGCGGCTCCAACCTGACGCACCTGGTGCTGGACAACGAGGCGTACGAATCCACCGGTGGTCAGGCGACCGTATCGGCCACGGTCGGGTTTGCCCAGATCGCGGCCGCCTGCGGATATGGCGCGGCGATGGAGGGGAACGACGCGGGTCTGCTGGACGCGCTGCTGGGAGCCCAGAGCTCTCTCCGGGGACCCCGGTTCGGTCTGTTGAAGATCAGGACCGGGACGGACAAGAGCCTGCCGCGACCCGACATGACCCCTCCGGAGGTCCTGGGGCGCCTGATGCAACAGATCGGAGCACAATTCTGATGGAACGCTACATTCTACTCAATCCCGGGCCGGTCAACCTCAGTGAGCGTGTCCGCCAGGCGCTGCTGCGCCCCGACCTCTGTCACCGGGAGCAGGAATTCAAGGATCTGCAAAATGGGATTCGTCGGAAGCTCCTGGAGGTGTACGAGCTGGACGGCGAGCAGTGGGCTGCCGTGCTGCTGACCGGGTCCGGCACGGCGGCCGTGGAGGCCATGGTGACCAGCCTGGTTCCGGAGCAGGGCCACGTGCTGATCCTCGAAAACGGTGTCTATGGCGAGCGCATGGCGCGGATTGCCGAGCTCTATGGGATCTCGTACACCGCGCTGCATCACGACTGGGGCGAGGTCATCGACTTGGGGCGGCTGAAGGCGAGCCTGGATCAGCATCCCGTGTCCCACGTCGCGGTCGTTCATCATGAAACGACCACCGGCCGCTTGAACGACCTGCAGGCGGTCGCGGACTGCTGTGCCTCCAGAGACGTTTCGCTCCTGGTGGACGGTGTCAGTAGCTTCGGCGCGGAGGCGATTCACTTCGCGGACTGGAATCTCGCGGCTTGTGCCGCAACCGCGAACAAGTGCCTACACGGCGTGCCGGGGACCTCCTTTGTCGTGCTGAGGCGTCGGGCCCTGGAGCACGCAAAGACGGCCAGAAATCTGTATCTCGATCTCCGGACGTATCTCAAGCACCAGGACGACAGCTCCACACCCTTCACCCAGTCCGCGCAGATTTTCTATGCCTTGAATGAAGCGCTGGATGAGCTGCGCGATGAGGGCGGCTGGCAGCAACGCCGGAAGAGCTACCGTCTCAAGATGGACATCGTCTCCGAGGGTCTGACCGGGCTCGAGATCGCGCCGCTCTTCCCGAGTCAGGAATGTTCGTGCGTTCTCAATGCCTTCCACCTCCCGCGCGGGGTGACCTACGACGCGCTGCACGACGGGTTGAAGGAGCAGGGCTTTGTCATCTATGCGGGCCAGGGCGAGCTGGCCAAGACCATCTTCCGCATCTCCGCCATGGGCGCGACAACGGCCGATGACCTGCACCGGCTCATCCGGAAAATAGCGCAGCTGGTGACGGAATAGGAGGCTGGGCGCGGCAGTCCCCCGAGGAACCCAATCCGAAATCCGAAATTCGAAATCGGAAAGCGGAGCTCGGAGGTCGGAGATCCGAGATCCGATGAGGTTTCAGGTAGGACCAACGCCAAGGGATCGAAATAGTCCGGCAATCTCCTTATCTGACTGGCATTGTGGTCAGTCCAGGGCGGCGCGGAACTGGTCGAGCAGGGCGGAGGAGACGAGGCCGCGGACGGCGAGGTCGTCGAGGGAGAAGTGGACGCGTTCGGTGTTCCAGCCCCAGTCGGCCTGGAGGCGCCAGGCGACCCGGGCCACACCGTCGGGGGAGATGAGGCCGGCCTCGGCAAAGATGGCGGCGGCCTGGAGGGCCTCGCGAGCGGCGCGAACCGGGGGGGAAAACGGATCGAAGTACTCGGGCTCGCGGCCCCGGGTGAGGATGACGCAGGCGAGCTGCACCTGGGCGCGGCCGGCGGCCCGGGCGGCGAGCTCGGTCATGGGCTCGGCGAAGCGGCGGCCCACGCCGGCGTCCAGGAGAGCGCCCCTGAGGGCCGAGCCGGTGAGCTCGCCGCGCTGGGCCGCGTCGAGCAGGGCGAAGACCTGGCCGTCGGACTCCCAGTCGTCGCCCACCACGATGAGCCTGGCCCTGGGGGGGAGCTCGGCGATGAGCGACCAGTGGGCCGAGAGCTTGTACTCGACCTGGAACTTGAGTTGGCGGAAGCGGCCCTGCAGCGCGAGCCGGAGTTGGTCCTTGAACAGGAAGCCGTCTGGTTGCAGGCCGTCGAGCAGCATCTTGCGGCGGATCACGCCGGCGAGCTGCGGCGGGCTGGCCGAGACGAAGAAGATGGGCGTGTGCTGCGGGTGATCGCCGGGGCCGCGGCGGCACTCCTGCAGCGCGGCGGCGGTGCCGGGGATGCTGGTTTTGTCGATGGCCATCTCGAGGGGGATGCGCAGCAGACCCCAGAGGGATTTGAAGTCGGTGTCGAGGTAGGTCTTGTCCACGTCCCAGACGTAGACGGGCCCGTCGTAGTCGGGTGGGAGGGTCCGCTCGTTCACGTAGAGGATAGGGTAGGGGGGCGACATGTCGGCGACCGGGTGGGCTACGGCTGGATCTGGGTGGACTCCACCTCCCAGAGCGCGGGGATGGAGAGCATCTTCTCCAGGGCGGCCTGGGGGGAGGCGTTTTCGTAGAGGATCTCGTAGACCCCCAGGCAGATGGGGAGCTGCATGGAGTGCGCGTCGGCCCACTCCTTGACCACCCGGGCGGTGGGCACACCCTCGGCGGCCTGGCCGAGCTCCTTGAGCACGTCGTCGAGCGCCTTTCCCTTGGCGAGGTTCAGCCCGACGCGGTGGTTTCTGCTCAGCTCGCTGAAGGCGGTCACCACCAGGTCACCCACACCCGCGAGGCCGGAGAAGGTCTGCACGTTGGCGCCGAGGCGGGCTCCGAGCCGGGACATCTCGTTCAGGCCCCGGGCGATGAGCAGGGAGAGCGTGTTGTCGCCGAAGCCCATGCCCCGGGCGATCCCTCCGGCGATGGCGAGCACGTTCTTGATGGCGCCGCCGAGCTCCACGCCGAGCAGATCCCGGCTGGCGTACACGCGGAAGCGGGGGCTGTGCAGCACCTGCTCCACGCGACGCACCACCTCCTCGTAGGCGGACGCGATCACCGTGCCGCCCGGCACGCCCTTGAGGATCTCCACCGCGAGGTTGGGTCCGGAAATGGCCCCGATCTTGAGGCAGCAGGTTTCCTCCCGCAGCACGTCGGTCATGCGCGCGAAGGTGCCCCGCTCGAGGCCCTTGGTGGCGCTCACCAGGACGTGATCTCCGCGTACCGAGTCCCCCAGGGAGCGGACCACCGTGCGGAAGGAGGTGGACGGGATCGCCACCAGGATCAGCCGGCAGCGCTCCGCCACCTCGGCGAGGTTCGTGGTGGTGGCGATGCGAGCGGAGAGCTCGAAGCCGGGGAGGTAGCGCTCGTTGGCGCGGTCCCGTGCGATGGCCTTGGCCCGGTCTCCGTTGCGCATCCAGAGCAGCGCGTCGTGGTCGCTGCAGCCGACCAGATGCGCCAGGGTGGTCCCGAAGGCGCCTCCGCCGAGCACGCCGATGGGCTGTGCGGAATCACTCATGAGACACCTCTACCGGGCGGGTTGATGGTCGCTTCCAGCCCGTAGCCGGCCAGGCGATTGCGGTAGTAGTACAGCAGCTTCATGTCCCCGGGGAAGAGCCGATCCCCTCGACGCTGGATCACCTCGTGGGTGTGGTAGGTGCCGAAGTACTTCAGGCCGTCCGCCAGCACCGTCTGGGGATCGAAGCCGAAGGGCACCGACGCCGGGCTGAGCTCGCCCTGCTCCGAGAGGTGCTGGATTCCGTCGCGCAGCCGCTCCAGGGCGGGGTACACCTCGTCGAGGGGAATGCCGCCGAGCTCGTCCGCGGTGCGGAGGAACCGGAACAGGTTGCGGTTCGGCGCCTTGCCGCGGAGCCGGTGGAACACGGTGAACGCCAACAGGTTGGTGGACATGAAGGTGGCGTTCCGGTGCAGGGATCGCACCACGGCCCGCCCCGACTCCCGGGTATACTCGCTGTCCCGCTGGGGGTCGAAGTCGGGGCCGGTGTCGGTCACCACGTACCGGCTCGGGTCCACCGGGCGGCCTCGGCTGTCCACGCTGGTGCCGTCGGAGAGTACGCGGTTGCCGAAGGGGTCTAAGGGCTCGGAGATGTTGAGCACGATGCGCGCGTCCAGTGAGATGAGCTCCCGGATGAAGTTGAAGACCTGGCGCGGCCTCGAGAATTCGTCGTCCTCGATGATGTAGCGCGACTTGCCGGCCTCCTGGAGGTGGTCGTCGATGAGGGTCGCGGCCTCCAACACCAGGCCGTATCCGAGGGTGCAGGGCACGATGAAGATGTCAGGCTTCGGCACCCGAAGGCGCAGGTTGTTGATGTAGGCCTGCAGGCCGCAGCCGAGCAGGCCCAGTTTCAGGCGGCTCTCCACCTCGCCGCTCCGACTCCGGGTTCCGCCGGGGAAGAAGAGGTTGTGGTAGCCGTACTCCATGGACACCGTGGCGTACTCCTTGAGCACGCGCTTGTAGAGTGCGGCCTTCTTGCGGCGGTCTACCTTGTAGGCGCCCAGGTTGTGCATGAAAAAGGAGATCAGGGGATTGGTGAACAGGTTCAGGCCGGCGCCGTAGGTGAAGGGCGGCAGGCCCAGCAGGTACAGGGAGAAGCCCAGGATGATCGAGTCGAGGTTGGACAGGTGCGTGGGCGCCAGGATGATCGTGCCGCGTTCGGCCAGGGCCTTGAGCTCCTCCGTGGCGCCGCGGATCACCACCTGGTCCTGCAGTCGGGGCAGGTCCGGCAGGCGGCTGAGCAGGGAGATGGGGGACACCGCGTTCACTACGAGCCCGGCGCCGATGGGCAGCAGCTTGGTGGTGAAGGCGTACACCCTGGGGTCGAAGCGGCCGACGACCTCCCGGGTGAAACGCTCGGTGGCCTGCCGCAGCAGATCGATCTGCTCGGTGACTGCCGCCCGTGGAAGGCGCCGGTTCATGATCCGATAGAAGCTGCGCTCCTTGGCGGAATCCCGGGTGCGGCGCGATGTGTCGAGCCGCTGGCGCTCGAAGAACAGGGTGTCGGCCAGCACGTCCTCTACCGACAGATCGTTTGCCTCCGCCTCGAGGCGAACCCCCTCCACGACCCGGCTCACCACCTCCACCACCGCGCGTTCTCTGTCCTGCTCCTTCATGAGTCGCCCGTCCTGGCTGATGTGTGAAAGACAGATATGATAGAAGGGCTCGGGCCCAAAGTCTAGCGGTGCGCAAGCTTGCTAGGACGTCGGGCGGACGTCGACGAGGTACCCGGCCTGGAAAGGCAGATCGTCGCGGAGACACGAGCGCGGTTCGGCCTCGATGGACACCTGCAGCCCCTCCTGCAGGTAGGACTGCAGGTTGATCCCCTCCTCCACCACCAAAGGCACGAGGAAGGCCTCGGCCGGGATGGCGTCGATGTGGGCGAGGAGCCTCCGCGGCAGGGCGGTGTCTGCCCGTGAGGATTCGACGTAGATCCGCAGGTCGACGAGGAAGCCGAAGGTGTTCTGGGAGGTGGGGGTGGCGGGCGGGCTCGTGAGCTGAAGGCTGAGGGAGATCAGCTCCACCACGTCGGCGTCGCCGCCATTCTTGCGATCGATCTCACTTTCCACCTGGACGCCTAGCTCGTCGAGGGCGACGCGCAACCTGGTTTCGAGCTCGGCCCGGAGGGCCGGGGGAAGCTCGGTTCCCGTCCAATCCGGGGGACAGTCGGTCGGCCCCAGCCCGCCCACGGTGACCGTGGGTGTCGCGTCCTCGTACTGGAACCAGCCGATGCAGCCGGAGCCCAGCGAGAGCACCAGCACAGGCAGGACGAATCTCGGGTTGGGCCCGGGCCACCAGTGTCGCATGCTGTCAGTGTACTCCAACCGTCCGGTCGGGTGCCAGTCTCGCTACAGCACCTCGTTCATGGCACCCCGTCGATACCCCTGCAGGTCGACCGCGACGTACTGAAAGCCTGCCGCCCGCCCCCGTTCGAGGAGCTGCTCCCGCAGGGCCGGCTCCAGCAGGCGGTTGATGTCGTCGGGCTCCACCTCGATGCGCGCGAGCTCGTCGTGGTGACGGACGCGGACCTGTTGGAAGCCCAGCTCGTGCAGCGCGTCCTCGAAGGCCTCCACCATGCCCAACCGCTTCGACGTCACCCGCAGGCCGTAGGGGATGCGCGACGCCAGGCACGCCATCTCCGCCTTCTCCCAGGTGGGCAGCCCCAGGGCCCGGCTCAGCGTCCGGATCTCCGCCTTGGAGAGCCCCGCTTCGAGCAGTGGGTGCCGGGCGCCGCGCTCCTGAGCGGCCCGGTGGCCGGGCCGGTGGTCCCCCAAGTCGTCGGCATTGGTGCCGAGCACGACGTGGGCCAGCCCCAGCTCCTGCGCCGCGCCCACGGCGTTTTCGAGCAAAGCTGTCTTGCAGTGGTAGCAGCGATCCGAGTCGTTGCGAGCGTAGGCCTCGCGCTCGAGCTCGTCGGTGTTCACCTCGACGATTCGGCAGCCGATGCGCTCGGCCAACGCCTTAGCCGCGACGCGCTCCCGCGCGGGGAGAGACGGCGAGACGGCGAGCAGCGCCACCGCTTTTTCGCCGAGGGTGTCCGAGGCCACCTTGAGCAGCAGGGTGCTGTCCACGCCCGCCGAGAAGGCGACGAGCACGGAGTCCAGCTCGCACAGGACGGCTCGGAGCCGCTCGAGCTTGGCGAGCAGTCGGGGATCCTCGATTTGGGGCTTGGTCGTCATCCTGGGAGTGTGGCTCCTTTTCGGCGGGTGCGCACGCGTCTCACGAGCACGCGCCTCACTTGGGCCCGAGCACGAACTCGGCGATGTCGGCGATGACCACCGGGTCGACGTGACCGGCCAGGCCGTACTCCTCGGGGCGGGGCTTGCCCTCACCGGGCATGAACAGGTGGTTGAGCCTGGGATAACGCTTGTAGGTCACCTTCTTTCGTCCGGCGAGGCCTTTCTTCCAGCCCTCGAAGTCCTTGGCAGTGACCTGGTAGTCTCGGGCGCCGCTCAGCACCAGTAGGGGCTGCGGGAGGCTGCCTGCCAGCCTGGCCGGGTCGTAATGGCGGACATCCAGCCAGAAGGGCGCCGGAATCCCTAGGGGCAGGTCCTTCGCCGGGGTCGTAGCGCTCAGCTTGGGATCTCGCACCCGCTTGAACGCGGCCTGGGCCTTGGGGATCAGCTTCTTCACCTCTTCGGCCCGCTTGCCTCCCAGGGTGGAAATGTACTGGAGCTGGTCGACGATCAAGTCCTCCAAGGGACGCGTTGATCCCGCCATCGAGATGAGCCCCGCCACGTGCGGGGCGCGCTTCCCGATGCGCGGCAGGAAGTAGCCCCCCAGGCTGTGGCCGAGCACGAAGATGCGCTTGGGATCCACCCGACCGTCCCGGCGAAGCAGCTTCGCCGCTGCCACCGCGTCGTCCACGGTGACCTCGTTGCCGGTGAATATGCCCGCGTACTTGAGCTGGAACGCCTGGCCCTTGGCCTTCGTTCGTTTGTCGTATCGGAGCACGGCGATACCGCGAGCCACCAGTCCCAGCGCGAGATCCTTGAAGGGCTTGTTGGGGCCGATGGTCTCGTCGCGATCGTGGGGACCGGAGCCGTGAACCAGCACCAGCACCGGTGGGGCCTTCACGCCTTTGGGCAAACTGAGGGTGCCGGGTAGCTTCCAGTCGCCCGTGCCCACGGTGACCGCGACCTCGGTGTAGGAGCCCGGCTTGGCATAGGGCGGGGCCTTGTAGGGAGAGGCCTTTTCGACCGGCATGAAATAGAGGCCGCTGATGGTTCCGGTTCGCGCGACCGAAACCTGAACGATCAGCTGCGCGCGCGCGAAATCGGTCGTCAGGCGGACGACGGTATGCCCTTTTACCGGCATGGAGGTCGCTGACTTCACTGACTTGTACGCGCCGACCTGGGCCGTCAGCGCGGTCCACGTCGCTTTCAGCTTGGCCGCCGGCATCAGCGACCTCATCTTGCCGCCGAGCTGACCTTCGGCGTCGGTCCACGCGCCCTTGTCGAGCAGCGCAACGAAGCTCCGCGCCCGGGCCTCGGGCGTGGCCGCGGTCGCTGAGGAGGCATCGCCGGAGGGCTTTCTGGGGGACGGTGTCTGCGTGGCCTTGTCCCCGGCGGGCTGCTTTTTGCAGGAGATGATCGCCGCTATGAGCAGCAATCCGAAGGAGAGTCCGATTCTCGTCATGACAAGGTTTCTTTCTGTCCTTTCGACCCGGGGGAGTGTATGCACGGGCGCTACGAAGGTGTAAAGGCAGATGGTGAGCGCAGGAGCGCTGCCGGCTCAGCGCGAATGCTGAATTATTGACTCTTTTCCCAGGCTTGCCTATCCTGGCACGGGAAGAAGCGAGCCCATCCGATGCCTGAGCGATTGAACAGTGGCGCGACACCGCCGGATCCCCTGGCGCAGGGCAGCCGTATGGCCCGGGAGCTGGCGGAGAGGCTCGTTGAAAACGGGTACGGGGTTGCGCGGCTGGGAGCGTTGCTCGAGCAGCTGGAGGAGGCGGATCGGGAGGTCCAGGAGCTCGAGACCGAGGTGCATCTGCGCGAGGTCCGTCGCAACGACATTGCGGTGCGGGTTGGGGAGAGCATGGTCAGTCTGCGCAACGCGGTGGCGAGCTTGACTGATCACCGGAGGGAGCTCGTGGCCGCGAGCATCGCGAGCGTCCAGGAGCTGGAGGACCTCGACTTCCAGATCCAGGAGCTGGAGCGACGGCTTGTGGAGGTCAAGGCCGGGCTGGATTCGGAGAACCGCGTCGTCGACGGTGAGCTGGAGCCCTTGGCCGGGCGGCTGGTATCTGCCCGCAACGTGCGGAACGGCGTCGGGAAGAAGCTGATCGCGGCACTGTCCGACGCCAAGCCCGACCCCTGTCCCGAGGAGTTCCAGAAAGAGTACTACGCCCTCAAGCTCTTCAGGCAGACCCTCCCGAGATAGCCCGCTTGGAGTTGCTCAGCGGGCGCGGCCGTACCAGCGGGCCACGCGATGTTGGAGGGATTGCCCGACGAGCTGTAGGAGCCCGGCAAGGGCGCGGGCTCGGTCGGTCGAGCCCCTGCCCGGTCGAGCCCCTACCCGGGGATGTCGACACCGTCCGAGACTCGCAGCGCCTTCAGCATCTCGGCGACGGTTTCGTAGCTCTTCTTGTAGAAGAACGGACACGGGTCGGGGCGCGCGGCGTCCAGCGCGGTGAGCAAGGCCACCTCGGCCTCCATCTGGGCCTTCTGTCGCTGGTCCAGCGCCGCGCGACGGACGGCGAGCAGCGCCTCGAGCTCGTGCTGACGCGTCACTGCTTCGCGGCGGAAGCCGGCGAGCTGGTGCTCCAGGGTCTGGATCTCCTGATAGAGCTCGGCGTGGGGGCCCGTCGCGACGAGCTCGGCGCCGGCGAGGCTGTCCAGGGTCATGCTGAGGTTGACGATTTCTCCCCGCAGTCCGGCGGCCTTCTCTTGGATCTCGATTTCGATGTCGTCGAGACTCGACTCGGCCAGGGCGACCTCAGCCTCAGCCGAGATGGCGGCGTCCTCGGCTGATAGCGTGGCGTCGAGCAGCTCGTCCAGTCCCGGGGGCGCGAGCTCGTCCCGGAGGAGCCGTTCGCCGATGGTGGTGGCCAGCTTGATGGCCTGGTTCCAATACCAGATGCGGTAGGCCGGGTCCCCGGGGTGCATCGCCAGAGAGTCGAGCGCCGAGGTGCCCTGCGGAATGGTCGGGGCGTAGTCCCCCGGCTTCCAGGTGGAGGTCACGCTGGTCCAGCTCGAGCCGGGGCGGCCGGTGTCGAGGGCCTTGGCCACATTCGCAGGGACGGCCCGCGCGGGCGGTTCTTCGGCCAACTCCGCCTCCAGGACGTCCAGGATCTCCCGGGCCGAGGCCGGTCGCTCGGCCGGGGTCTTTGCCAGGCACCGCAGGATGACCTCTTCCAAGGTGTGCGACAGCGGTGGAATCTCGATGGGCAACAGGGACGATGGGCGGGGCGGTGGCTCCTCCATGTGGGCCGTCAGCATCTGAGGGAGCAGCTTGTAGACGAACGGGGTCCGCCCGGTAAAGAGCTCGAAGGCCAGCACGCCGAGAGAGTAGATGTCCGTCCGCTCGTCGACCTGCTCTCCCTTGGCCTGCTCCGGCGACATATACGGCGGCGTGCCGAAGATCTCTCCCATGACCGAGAGCGGGTTCTCCGCGTCCGAGGCGAGCACCTTGGCGAGTCCGAAATCGAGGATCTTGGCAAGATCCTCGTCGCCCCGGTGCTGGGCGATGCGGACATTCGCCGGGCTGAGGTCGCGATGGACGATGCCCGCCTCGTGCGCGGCTCCCATGGCTTTGGCAATCTGGATCAGGATCCGCATCCCCCGCCTTCGGGCCAGGGGGCGCGGGGTCGCGGCGGCGATGATGTCCGCGAGTGACTCCCCTTCGGCGTACTCCATCACCAGATAGAACTGCCCCTCCTCGGTGCGCCCGAAGTCGTAGATTTGTACCGCGTTCGGGTGATTCAGTCGGCTGGCGGCGTAGGCTTCGCGTTTGAAGCGCTTGACGATGATGTCATCAGTGGCCACGTGCTCCTGCAGTACTTTGACCGCGTAGAGAGCCTGCAGGGTTTCGTGCTCGGCAAGGTACACCTCGCCCAGTGCGCCCTCTCCCAGGAGATGCTTGAGCCGGAATCGTCCTCCAATGAGCTTGCCGGTCAGGGAGCCGTCGTCCATTGTTGCTTCCTCGCGCCGGGGCTCACCTCACCCGTCGAGCCGTGCCTCGGTGGCTCCGAGTCAATCCGTGAGCTGCGTCCCTCCTCTGTTGATAATACGAAATGGACGCCGAAGCCAGCCCGGCGTTTGCCGGCGAGCCGGTGGCCTCCCCTGCTCGTGGATCACCGACTCGCGGCCGGTACCGTAGCCACGGCGCCGGCCGGGGAGAGCCCACAGATCAAGGACAGGGCGGGGCGTCCGGGCCGTTGGGCCCGCCGGGGGTCAGGTCGGCGACGAAATTCCGGAAGGTCCAACCCCAGGGCGGCAGCACCGTGGGGTAATCCGGGTGAGATGTGGTCATGCCCATGTAGATGTGCAAGCCCTGGCCGACGGGGACGAGCGAGCTGGTGGCAGGGCAGCTGGTGGGCACGGTGGCGCCGCCGGGCTCTTCCAGGGTGAGAGTCGCCGTTCCCGCGATGGCGTCGTAGTCATAGGTCACGATGTAGTTGGTGTTGGGCTGCAGCGTGTACGGGGCCCCGTTCTGGCTGGACCCGCCGGTGCAACAGCTCAAATCCGAAGCAGTGTTCGGCGTGTCGGGCTACCAGCCGTCGGAGTCTTCTGCGGGGCGGGGTCGGGGACGCGGGTGTGGTTTCGCTGTTCCGGCGTCTCGCCGGGGCTGGAACTTGCCGGTGGTGGCCTTGTAGGTGTCGGCGACCTTTCGCGCGCAGGCCTCGCGGCCGAGAAAGTAGGCGATCAGGAACAGGAGCGCGATGCCGACGAAGATCCACTGTTGGTTGATCCGTGTGCGGGTCTGGTACCGGCGACCGAAGACGCGACGGCGGCGGGGCAGGGGCGAGGGCGAGGGAGGGGGCGCGGGGGAGGGCGAGGGGAGCGGGGTCTGCTCCGGAGATTCGTCCGTCTTGGACTCGGGGACGTCTCGCTGCGAACCGCGGTCAGACACCGCTTCCTTCCTCCGATGGTGAGAGATCGAGCAGCCGCAGCTGGATGGAGGTCTTGCCCCGATAGGTGTTGTGCTCGGCTACGAACACCACCCGGAGGCGCTCACCCAGGGCCGGGGCGCGGTGTCCCATGCCGAAGCCGATGACCTCGTGCTGCGCGCTTCCATCGGGAGCGGCGATTTTCAGCCGCAGGTGGCCGTTGCCCACGAGGCGTGACTCGACGACCACGACGGGGTCGGTCAGCAGCATCGGCTCGGGGTTTCCCTCCCCGCAGGGTTGAATGCGCTCCAGCTCGCACACCAGCTCCTCATCCACCTCTTGGAGCTCCACCAGTGCGTCCACTGACACCGTACGTCGCACCCCTCCGCGGCGTTCGATCTGGGCCTGTACCTCGTGGTCCAGCGCCCGCGTCAGGTTCGCGAGGTCGCCCCGGCGTACGGTCAGGCCGGCGGCTGATGCATGGCCGCCGAAGGTCACCAGGTGCTCGCGCGACGCCTCCAGGCAGTCGTAGATGTTGATCCCGCCGAAGGTGCGCACCGAGCCGCGGCCCTCGCCGTCCGTCATGGAGATGACCACCGTCGGACACGCGTACAGGTCGGCCAGCTTGGAGGCCACGATCCCCACGACCCCAGGGTGCCAGTTGTCTCCGGCCACCACGTGGATGGACTCACCGACGCCGCCCTTTTCCACGCGCTCTACGGCCGCCGTATAGACGTCCTCCTGGAGGCGTTGCCGCTGTCGGTTGCGGCCGTCCAGCTCCAGCGCGCAGCGCCACGCGGAGTTGATCTCCCGGTCCAGCAAGAGCCGGAGCGCCGGCATGGCGTCGCCCATGCGGCCGGCCGCGTTGAGGCGCGGTGCCAGACGGAAGGCGATGTCCTTCACCGTGATGGGAGGAGGGCCGGCCTGCAGGCCGGCCAACCGGGCCAGAAACCGCAGCCCGGGCCGCTGCAGCTCGTTGATGCGGTCGAGCCCGGCGCGAACCATGATGCGGTTCACGCCGCTGAGGGGAACCACGTCGGCGATGGTTCCCACGGCCACCAGGTCGAGGAGCGCATGCACGTCCGGTGGCTCGTGGTCCGCGAAGTATCCGCGGTCATCCAGCTCGGTTCGCAGCGCCGCGGCCACGTAGAACGCCACGCCCACCGAGGCCATGTCGTGGAACGGGAACGGGCATCCGGGCCGTCCCGGGTTCACCAGGGCGTAGGCCGGCGGTGGATCCTCGGGTATGTGGTGGTGGTCCAGCACCACCACGTCGATCCCGGCCGCAACGGCGGCGTCGATGGCCGGATGGTCTCCGGAGCCCACGTCGCACGCGATGACGAGAGAGCACCCCGCCTTTCGGAAGGCCTCGATGTCGACGGTTGTCAGCCCATACCCGTGGTCCCGGCTGGCCACGCGGCATTCGGGCTCCGGGCCGAGCTCCGTGAGGATCTGGGTGATGACCGCCGCCGCGGTGATTCCATCGACGTCGTAGTCACCGAAGACTCCGCAGCGTTCCTTTCGCTCCACGGCGTCGGCAACGCGGGTCACGGCCCGCTTGAAATCCGCCATCTCGGCAGGGTCGAGCAGTCGTTTCAGGCGGGGCTCGAGGTAGTCCCGGGCGTCTTGGGCGTCGGAGACTCCGCGGCGGAGGAGCACCTGCGCCGTGGTGGGCCGTACTCCCAGCGCTTTGGCCAGGGACGCTCCCCGCTTCCACAGCTCCTCGTCGGTTTGGTAGACATACCGCAGAGCTGGGGACGCCGGTGCCTTCCCGGCGTCGCCCGGGGTAGGGGACATGACCTAGCTCCCGGCCTCGGCGCCCGACAGCTGGCCGTCCTTCTGCTTCTTCGCACGTTTCTGGTACTCGCGACGGGTGCGCTTGCCGGAGCCGCCGGAGCCGCCGCCGCCGCCGCCGCCGC
>JBDRSE010000311.1:0-30768 GCA_043825095.1 bacterium | reverse complement strand
GGCGGCGATGGGGGCGCGGGCCCCGTAGCGCAAGAGCCTCTCCAGACCTTCACGGTCGTGGGCCTCTAGCGCTCGCGCGGCATGCAGGGAAAAGCCGTTCCTCCGGCGGCACAGCTCAGCTTGAGGTTGGGGCTCGTCTGGTGCTGGTGCGAGATGGGTGCCAGGGGGCGAGGCGATGGGGGCCCGCAATGCCTCTGCCATGGCCTGGACGAGCCCCTGCTCGTCTGGGTCCAGGCAGACCTCGTCTTGGCCAATGCTTTTTTGGTACAGGACCAGGGTGCGTTTGATGACCCGCTCGAGCAGGGCTTGCAACTCCTCGGGGGTCGGCGGCGGAAGTGGCTCAAGGGGGTCACTACTTGAACGAATGGCCGTTTTCCAGCATGTTTTAATGCGACCAGCTGTGTGCCTGGCAGCGTTTCCGGGACAACGTGTCGATGAGCAATCTCTCAATCATCATTCCGCTGTCATGGGCATTGCCAGGGCTGTCCGTGAGGGAACACTACGCGTCGATGTCGGCGGGAGGTAGGTCATGGAGCCCAGGACACGGAACATCCTAAGTCACGGCGCGCGGGCCGCGGGCGTGGCAAGCGTTTGTCTGATGGGGGCGGTGTGGGTGACGGACTGTGCGCCGCGACGATCCGCTGCGCCAGCGCGGCGGACCGCGGTGCGCCCCCCGGGCTTTGAGGGCTACGGCGCCATTGCCGCGGGCGCGCGACACACCTGCGGCTTGTCCATCGGTGGGGACGTCTACTGCTGGGGCAACAACGAGCAAGGGCAGCTGGGCCTGGGCCACCGCGAGACCGTCGGCCGGCCGTTCCGTGTGCCGAGCACGGTTAAGTTCACCAGGATCGCCGCAGGCGCCGGCAGCACCTGCGCCATCGACCGCCGCGGCGACCTGTGGTGCTGGGGGGGGCTGGCGGCGACCACCGCTGCTCAGAGGCGTCTACCGCGGCGGGTCAACGGCCTGACCGAAGTGGAGGACGTGGCCGTGGGCGGCACCAGCATCTGCGCCATCAAACGGGACCGGAGCCTGTGGTGCTGGGGCTCGAACGAGTGGGGTCAGCTCTGCGACGGGACGCTGAACAAGCGCCAGGGACCGGTGCAGGTGAAAGGGATCGGGAAGGTCCGGCAGGTGAGCGTGGGCTCAGAGCACGCCTGCGCGGTGAGCTTCCAGGGCCAGGTGTATTGCTGGGGGAGAGATGACAGGTACCAGGTGGGGGTATTTTCCGCCGATTGCCGGGACGCGTACCAGGGTCGCGATATGCACCTGCCCTGCTCGGTGACCAAGCCGCACCTCAAGAACCTCGAGCCGACGCGCGCCGTCAGCATGGGTTCGCGGCACAGTTGCGCCCTGCAAACGGACGGCAGGGTCCGCTGCTGGGGAAACGTCGCGCTGATGGGTAAAGGCATCGATCCCCTTCCGGTCCCCCATCTCGAGGCGATCACGAGCATGTCCCTGGGTGACGATTTCAGCTGCTTCGTTGGACGCGACGGCAGGGCTTGGTGCATGGGTAATAACAATCGGGGCCAACTGGGTGTGGTCACCCCCAAGCCTCAGCGCTACGAGGTGCGCCCCCTGTCGCTGGTGGGCGTGCGACAGCTCGCCGCCGGCGACGAGCACGCCTGCGCCTTGGTTCGGGGGGGCGCGGTGAAGTGTTGGGGGTACCGGCCCACCGGGGCCCTGGGAGACGGCGCCCTGCGCGCTCTGCGGCCCCTCCCGGTGCGGGGGCTGCAGCGGGTGGTGGAGATCGTGGCTCCCTCGGGCTACCGGTCGGGCTGGGTCTGCGCGCGGCAGGAGGACGGCCAGGTCCGGTGCTGGGGTCGAAATCAGGTCGCGCAGCTGGGCATCGGGGACAAGGTCCACCGGGGCAAGCCGGTGAAGGTCGGGCGGCTGCCGCGCGCCCGGGGGCTGGCCGGCGGCGACGGACGCAGCTGCGCCATCGGTCCCCAGGGGCGCATCTGGTGCTGGGGCGAGAAGGTGCCCGAGCACCTCGCGGTCGTCAGCAGCGAGCGGCTCTACGGCGACAATCCGCAGACCGCTGCCAAACCGGGGACCCTGCACGCCGACGACGTCGAGGCAACCGACGTCGAAAAGCATACCGTGGCGTGGCGGGTGCCCGGCGTGGAAGGCATCACCCGGCTCTGGATGGGGCCCCCCTCCTACACGTGCGCACGCAAAGGGGACGGCAGCATCTGGTGTTGGCGCTGGATGAACACCTTCGTGGCTACGCCCGATGACGAGGAAAAACCGGCCCACCTGAAGTGGCCAGCGCTGTCGAAGTGGAACCTGCCCCGGGCGCGCGACTGGCTGAAGGGGGCGACCGATCTGGTGCTGGGGCCCCATCGCATCTACGTCCAGGGCGTCGGTGGGGCGCGGTGGCGCAGCGCGCCGCTGGCTCTCATCGACGGCAAGGGGAAGCACAGGCTGACGCAGGCCGGCAGCGACGCCGTGCAGCTCGGTTTCGGCAGAGGCTTCCGCTGTGAATTGCGCCCCGACCGCCGGGTGGTCTGCCAGGGTCGGAACGACTTCGGCCAGCTCGGGCTGGGCCAGCGGTCCCCCGGTGGTACGCGGGCGGTTCCGGCCCCGGCCCCGCCGGTGACCGGCCTGTCAGCGGTGCGATCCCTGGTCGTCGGACAGGACCACGCCTGCGCCGTCGATGGCATCCACCGCCTGTGGTGCTGGGGACGAAACGACAATGGCCAGCTGGGCTGCGGGAACCGGCGCCACCGCGCCGCGCCGACGCGGGTCGTGGGACTGCCGGCCGTCGCCATGGCGGCGGCGGGTAACAACTTCACCTGCGCCGTGGATCGAGCAGGCAAGGTGTGGTGCTGGGGGCGAAACGACATCGGCCAGCTGGGCAACAACGTCTCCATCGTGCAACATGCGCCGGTGAAGGTAGCTTCACCATAGATCTGGACTTTGGGATCAATCGTCCGGGCCTGGACATGCCGGGCCGATATTCAGCATGCGTGTGCTTTCGCTTTCAACCGGCGCCGCGAAGGGAAACGCCGTGACTCCGCATGAGGACACGGCTGTACGAGCCGCCCAAGGTGGGGACCTCGAAATCGCGAAAACCGACTGCCAACGCTGCTACCAAACCCACGAACGCGACAGCGGCAGTGACTCCCAAGACGATGAGCACAATGGATCCGGTGCTGAGTCCGCTGGAACGATGCGTCTGGCCCTCAAGATTGAGCCCCGGGGTGCGTGCCTGCTGTATCAACATGGCATCTGTTTCCGCCAGGCTGAAGCCTCGAATACGGACGATCTGCGATCTGTCCAAAACAATGGGATTGCGGCAGTTGCAGTCTAGCTGGATGGACCGGATACCGACCTTCATCAGAATGCATTGAAGCACGCGATCGCCCGTCAGGGTGACGACGACCATTTTGCGCTCCAGGGTGCGCATGTCGACGACCGGTTTGGACTGCACCTGCGGCCGGGGCGCCTACGCGTCTGGCGTGCTCGGCCTAGTTGCCGCCGGACTTGGGCTTTCGGTAGGGAGCGAGCTTCTTGTGCGCGAGCAGCCGCCGGAGCGCCTCGCCCTTCACCTGCCGGAGAGCTCGCCGGTTCGTCGAGAGCTCGTAGACCGCGTAGGTTTCGGTCCAGCTCTCGTCCGTTCCCCCCACGGGCTCACTGCCCCCGTCCGCGGTTCGAGGGGTGGTGCTGTCCACACGCGTCGTGTGAATTACGACGTTTTTGCCAAGCGCTACCAGGCTCAGGGGAGTCAGTGTCACCGTCGTGTTTTCGAACCCGCTAATGTGGTGCTGATGGCTCTCGATCTTGCTGGGATACGTGAGCAGCTTACGAAACACACCGTCCGAATAGGCAAACAGGGTCGCCGTGGCGGAAGAATCCATCTTGTTTCCGGAGCGCCCGTCGGGAGGCTGCTGCATC
The DNA here is from genome assembly GCA_043825095.1 of bacterium. GTDB lineage: Bacteria > Myxococcota_A > Polyangia > HGW-17 > JAJRWW01 > JBDRSE01. Next base: position 26,870 of record JBDRSE010000311.1, on the reverse strand, counting down.
TCGATTGCCACCAGGGCGTGTCCCGTGGGGAAATGCCACCAGGAGGCGCTCATGTTCTTCTCGAAAGCGTCCGGGGCGCTGATGCTCTCCACCTGCACCGTGAAAGGATCCTGCGGCGACACCCGCCCCACCGTGAAAGAGCAAAGCTGAACCCCGCGCTCGGTCACTCGCGGTGGGGCAGGCGCCCCTTGCTGCGAGTCTGGATCCGGCGCCTCCGGCTTGCTGGCCACCGCCACCACGAGGCCCGGCTGCAGCCTGGCTCCGGCGAGCTTCTGGTTCGCCACCGGCACCTCGAGCAGACCGAGGTCCGTGCGCAGCGCATCCCGGCAGTCCTTCGACACAGTCACCGGAGGCCCGGCGAGCAGCGCCTTGACCAGCGGAAACCCTTTCTTTTTCATTGCGGCCACCAACACCGCGCGCACCTTGGCATACTTTCGCCGGGATTCGGCAAGCCCTGCCGTGTTCGGCGCGGCGGCCCGCGCTCGCGACTCGACCCGCGCTCGCGACTCGACCCGCGCCCGGGGGCGGTCCGCAGGCACTGTCGATCCGGCGCAGGCCGCACCCAACACGCCTTTCACCGCCAGCAGCACCACCAGAGATTCGAGTGCATCAAACTTCATCGGCTCCTCCATGCGCAGCGTGGCGCTTGGCGTTCGGGAGCAATCCGTCCCCGCATGCGACAGCGCAAAGGATAGCCGATATTCGGAGTGAGTCCCAACAGCGCGGCGCCGGACCCCAACGTTTCACAAACCGGCTAAGAACAATGAGCCGGAGAATCGGGACAGAGGCGAGTACGAAGCGAGCGTCGTGGGTCGTGCAATCGGTGGTCACCATCAACAAGAGCGGATCGTCATTTGATCTTGGACACACCGCTCCCAGGGCTGCGCACCTGGCCGGTGGTTGAGCAGGGCTACAAGCAGGGCCTCGATTGTCGGCGGGGTTCGAATTCACCGTGAGGGTGGGCCTCGGGCCTTGCCAAAGGAGGTCTCGAGCTGGGCACTGGAAGCCGATGCGTACGCATTGCGGTCACCTTCGGGTCCGGGCTCGAGCACGTCCAGCACGGTTTGGCTGTGCCGGGGCCAGGGCCCGTGGGCGAGCGGGGCTGGGACCACCTCGGTGGGGATTTTGAGATGGTCCAAGATCTTTCGGACGACGTCGATATTTGAAATGAAGGCCAAGATGACCATGGGGGTGGCGCACCGTTTACAGGTCATCGGATCGACACCCATGACCCGTTTCATCAATCGCGCCCAGGGTAGACGATACGTTCGCTCGTGCGGGGGCGGCGCTGTGTCCTGGTCTTGCTCGAGGTCGTCGAGGTCGTCGTCGTCGTTGCCTCGGCCGTCGCGGTCATCGTCGAGCGCGTCCTTTGAGGCAGCAGGCGTTGGTGGCTCGAGGGGGCGCGCGGGTGGGCGCGTGGGTGGCGGTGGCAACAAGGGTCGCAGCTTTGAGCGGGAAGCGAAGACACCGAAGTGGCGGATCAAGTTAACTGCGCTCGCTTCGCGTGCTCGTTGTTTCTCCCGAATAAGGTGCAGCTTGCTGCACTTTTTCACGAGAGCGCTGATAGGGCGCCGGGATCAGCATCGCCAGCCGACGCAAGAAATCACTGGGCGACAGACGGAGCACGGTGGCCCTCGTGACGCCCCAGGGCTTGGTGAGCTCGTAGACCACCCGGCCCCCCTCATCGATGGACAGTCGCGAGGCGGCGATGGGGGCGCGGGCCCCGTAGCGCAAGAGCCTCTCCAGACCTTCACGGTCGTGGGCCTCTAGCGCTCGCGCGGCATGCAGGGAAAAGCCGCCCCATTGTAGGCACAGCGCCTCTTTGGGTTGGCCGGCTAAGAAGAACAAACCACAGAATCGGGCTGAAACAGCGACCGAAACCGCGGCCGCAACCCCTTGAGACGGAACCCCCTTGAGATCACAGCCTGGGAACCGCTCGCGCCGCAGGCCTCTCTTATTTACCGCTGTACATTCCATTGTTTGTGACGGTTCCCCCGGGGACGTGGGAACCTTTCTCGCCCAGATGCGTAGTAAGAGGGTACGGGTCAGACCGGGAGTGGAGGCAGACCATGAAAACCACGCTCAGCATCCTCGCCGTCACCGCGCTGCTCCTCGCGGCTTCTCTCGTGGCAACCACCGCCCCGGCCCGCGCCGGCTCCGCCGGCACCGGCAAGGTCTCTTCCGGCACCTTCGACCCATCCCTTTCCGCCGACGCGAAGCTGCTCATCGGCCAGTGGCGCATGGCCGCCTTCGTCACCAACGGCCGGCGCGTCCCGCTGCCCGGGAACTACCATTACGACGTCACCCTCCGCGCCGACGGCACCCTCACGTTCCGCATGGGCGTGACCACCCCCAAGGCCAACAAAGGCACCTGGAAGCTCAAGGGCCGCCAGCTCACCCTCGTCTACAACAAAAAGCCCATGCAGACCCAGGTCCAGATCACCAGGCGCGAGCTCGTGGTATCCATGCCCGGCCGAGCCAACATGCGCATGGTCTTCCAACGCCTCACCAACACCAAGAACCCCTAGCGCAGCCATCTCTTCCCCATCCTTCCCGTGCACGCGGGAATCCAGTCCCCATCCTTCCCGCTTGACCGAACTCTCCTTCGGGCGAAATACTCCGACCATCAACCAACCCAGCGCCGGGTGGGCGTGCAGGAGGACACCATGACCGAGGACCAAGCGCTCGTACAGCAACCGCAACAGCAGCCAGACATGGCCGGAGCCGGGCCCGGTTCCGGACCCGGACCCGGGCCCGGGCCCGGCGGCCCACCCAACGTGGGGCTGCACCCGGTGCACCTTGTCATGCCGTTCCCCCGGGAGTTCAACCGCACGCAGGCGCTCCTGTTCACCTTCCTCATGCCCGTCGGCATGATCCTCATGATCCCCCACTTCTTCCTCATGCTCGTCTTCGGGCTCTGCATGGGCTTCATCAACCTCCTGTCCTTCTTCGTCATCCTCTTCACCGGCCGCTACCCGGCCGGCTGGTGGGAGTTCATGCGCAAGGTGGTGCGCTACGCCATCCGCATCGCCACCTACACCAACGTCCTTTCCGTCGGCTACCCCTCCTTCTCCCTGGCCGACGACACCTACCCCGTGGACATCCAGATGCCCTACCCGGAGCGCTCCAGCCGCTTCTGGCTCTTCTTCGCCGGCATCGCCATCATCCCCGTCGCCATCGTCAACGCCGTCCTCAACATCGCCGCCTCTGTCCTTTCCTTCCTCGGCTCCTTCGCCATCCTCTTCACCGGCTCCATGCCCGTCGGCTGGTTCGAGTTCATCCGCAAGGTCTGGCAGCAGCGCGTCCGCATGCTCTGCTTCCAGTACTGGCTCCGCAACGAATATCCCCCCTTCGGCCTGGACGACTGAAACCCTGGACGACTGAAACCCTGGACGACAAACCCCCATCCCGCTATCGTCAGTCAGTCCACCCATCACCCACGCAAGCAGCAGGAGCGAAACAAGAGCCATGAACTGCCCAAAGTGCAAAGTAGAGATGAGCGCCCACACCGTCGTCGGCATCGAAGTCGACAAGTGCCCCGACTGCGAAGGCATCTACTTCGACCAGGGCGAGCTCGACCAACTCCTCACCCAGGGCGCACCCGAAGGCACGGACAACCCCGAGTACTCCGCCATCTCCGATCAGAAAGACATGGAGCTCGGCACCTGCCCCCGCTGCGACCAGGAAATGGAGCCCTACCTCGGCCCGAGAAACCTCCGCCTCGACCGCTGCAACGACTGCAACGCCGTCTTCCTGGACCAGGGCGAGCTCTCCGAGCTGCTCTCCACGCAAGGGTAACGCGCTCACCTGGGCCGGTCGGTCTGCCGGGCCGGTCGGTCTGCCCGCGCTGCGGCCCAGTCGATTCCCAGATCCGAAGAGAGCGCCGGCCGATCGAGATCACCCTTAGAAATCACCCATACGGAGGGGAATCCACCACGAGATTGTGTCGTGCTGTGAGCCGGCCTCGACTCGCACTCTCTGACGGACGCCAGAGCGTGGAGCTGAATTTCCGTCATTGACGGAAATGACGGACAGCTGCAGTCCCAGCACTGAGAATATTAGCATTTCGCCATAATAACAATAGGTTATGAAATATCGCAGGCTCATGGAGCTGATCGGCCAGGCTTGACGGAATTTACTCACCGAAGCTGTGGCTCGGCCGTGAAGGCATGAAGTCTATCTCAGTGGTGGTTCCGGAAACCCCCTCCGGAATCCCGCCCTCCGACGATGACTGAGGCAGTGCGAGATACGGCTCTGAGCTCCCGGTGAGCGAGTTCAAAGCCAAGGCGGCGGAGTGGCTTCGTCGCCTGGCCGATAGCGCCGAGCCGCTTGTTATTACGCAGAACGGTAAGGCTGCGGCGGTCTTGATTTCACCAAGTGAGTACGACGCCCTGACGGAGCGGACACGGTTCTTGGAGGCGGTGGGGGAGGGGCTGACCGATGCTGAGGCCGGCCGTGTGATCAGCGATGAGGAGCTGGGCAAGCGTCTCGACGACGAGCTCGGCGATCCCGAGGCGGAATGAAACTCCGCTGGTCGGAGCGGGCAGCGGATGGCCCAGGTCGTTATTAACGGTCCGGTCCGATCAATAGCTCTGGCGGGTAGCGGGCGCGGCGGGGGTCAGTCGAACATGACGAGGCAGTCGGCTGTGAGCTCGGAGCTGGCGGGGGGGGGCTCGTAGCGGATGACCTCGATTTTGTGGCGGGAGGTGCAGTTGGGCTCTTCGAGGGCGCGGTAGCAGGGGCGCTCCTCGGGGGAGTCTGCGCAGGCGGGGATGGGGCCGAGGCGCTGCTCGGTGATGGTGTCGGGGTTGACGACGTCGTGGAGGATGCAGTCGGCCTGGAGGCCGTTTTCGGGGTTGTCGTCGAGGTCGGCGAGGGTGCGGGGGAGGCAGCGGTAGGCGGTGCGGGCCTCGAGGCGGTCGCGGATCTGGAAGAGCAGGGAAGAGATGTTGGGATCGCAGACCGATTCGCCCATGCCGTTGTCGCCGAACTGGTCGCGGAACTTGGCGAGGCGGACGCCGGGGAAGCCGCTCCAGGCGGCGCCGGCGCAGATGGGCTCGAGGGCGGGGACGTCGGCCTCGACGAGCACGCGCACCTGATCGGCCGGGCCGGCGATGGTGGAGATGATGACGTTCTGCGGGTCGCGGCCGAGGACGAGCTGCTCGCGGATCGTGCTGAGGCGGAAGAGGAGCTCGCCGCCGTCTGTGCGGTCGGTGCAGTTGGTGCGATCGCCCGGGGTGAAGCGGTCGTTGACGTTGCAGGTGACGCCGAACTCGAAGCAGCGGAAGGGGTTCAGGGGGCCCAGGGTGACCTCGGCGGAGGGGTCGGGGTTGAAGACCTCGGGCGCGCTGGCGGAGCAGTCGTCGGAGTTGCTGACGAAGACGACGGCGAGGTTGGCGCCGTCCCGGGCGAAGTCCAGGTTGTCCGGGTGGGCGAGGGCCCGGGTGGCGGCCTGGAGGGGTTGCGGGAAGGCGCAGCCTTCACGCTGGGTCTGGGCATCCACGAGGCAGTTCACCGCTTCGGCCAGGGTGAAGTCGGATGGGGCGTCGGGGATGTTGACGATGACTCCATCGATCAGCTCGATGAAGCTGCCGTCCATGGTCGGACAGTCGGGTCGGACCTCGGTCATGAGCCGGCCGTCGTCGCCGTCGGCCTCGCAGCCGGGCAGGTCGTAGCCGCCGGAGCCGAGGTTGGAGGTGACGACGCCGACGTGGACCGGGCCCGTGGCGAGGCTGCCCGGCCCTCCGTCGTTGTCCCATTCGGTGAGGGGGGTGAGGCCGATGTTCAGGGGATCGCCGGCGCCGACGTCCATCATCAGTGGGGTGTTGTCCACCACGAACAGGATGTCCACACCGTCGGCATTGCCCGGGGTGTCGAAGGGCAGGGAGAAGGTCTGCCGCTCCGTGGTCTGCAGGTCGTCGAAGTCCGTGAGGCTGAAGCAGCCCGTGGCCAATAGGCTCACCAGCGGGATCAATAACAGAGACCTATGCATCCTATACCTCCTCCGAGGGCCGACACCACACACCCCCGTATCATAGAACAGGAGTGGACCGCGGGGCAACGATGGTGTGGGTGGGGTTCCGGCTAGGCCCTTCGGCGGCGCGGGGCGTTGGGAGCGGTGTGTGGGGGTGGTGTGCTACCCGGTTTCGCCCCAGATCGCGGAGAGGTCCAAATCGATGGCGTCAAAAGGCTCAGCACGCACCGTCTCGTTGCCGCTGTGAACGGCGACCATGAGGTAAGTTTGCTCCTGGCGCCGGAGGATCTCGACGGTGCGCGCGTCGGGGTCGACCAGCCAAACGTGTCCGACTCGCTCACGGGCATAGACCGGGAGCTTGGCGGCTCGGTCGACGCGGGCCGTGGAGGGAGAAATCACCTCGCAGACCCAGTCCGGGGAGAGCTCGAACCAGGCCGAGGTCGGCAGGGTCGGCAACCGCTCGCGACGCCAGCCCGCGAGATCGGGCACCACCACGTCACCTCCCAGGTGGAGCTCGGGCTCGAAGAGGATCCACCAGCCGCCTGGTCCACCGTCGCCGAAGTGAAAGGGGGGGCCGAGCTTCATGCTGAGGGACGAAGCGGAGTGGGCGTGTCGGGGAGTGGGCCTCGGTGAGACGATCAGCTCACCGGCGATGAGCTCGCCCACCACGTGATCGGGCAGAGCCTCGATGTCCGCGTAGGTCGCCGCTTTCTTCGCCGTGGAGGCCTTCACGCTCATGTTCCCCATCGTATCCCGATTCGTGGCTGCGTGCCAGCCTGCACACCGACCGTTCCCCGACCTTTCCGCGACCACTGAATTACCGCCTCACCCCTCGGCAGTGGGCGGGTGCGACGGGCGCGGCGGATGCGACGGGCGCGGCGGGCGCGGCGGGTGTCTAGCGCCTGCGGCGGCGCAGGAACAGGAAGCCCAGGACGAGCAGGAGGAGGGGGAGGGCGCTTTGGGCGCCGGTGAGGTCGGGGCCGTTGGAGGAGCGGCACTCGCAGCCCTTTTTGGGGGTGGGGGTGTCGCCCGAGGCGTCGGCGGTGACAGAGGCGTCGGCGGTGACGCCGGCGTCGGGGGTGACGGGGACGAAGATGTGCTCGACAGACACGGTGGCGCGGGTGTCGGGGCAGTTCTGGTGGAGGATGACGAAGTGATAGGTCTGGGCCGGGTCAAAGGGCGGGGTGGAGTCCTCGTCGATGAGGAGCTCGCCGGTGTCGTCGGTGTAGCCGGTGACCTCGTAGTCGTACTGGTCGATGTCGGCGCCCATGCCCTGGGTGGAGAAGGTGACGTGCTGGCCCTGGCGGCCGTAGATGCCCCAGATGAGGTCGCTCGTGGGCAGGGAGGTGAGGCTGACGGAGAGGCGCAGGGCGGTGTCGTTGGCGCCCGGGGTGGCGCGGAAGTGGAACAGGCTCTGGGTCTTGCGGTCCATGTCGCGGATGTTCTGGCAGGTGGAGCCGAACATGGCGGCGAAGTAGTCGAACCCGCGCATGAAGGAGACCTGGGGGTGGTCCTCGGTGACCGGGATCTCGTTGAAGCACTCCGTGACGCCGCGGGCGTCCATGGCGTCCCGGATGCTCTGCACGTCGGCGGCGGTGAGCTGGCCGGCGGTGACGAGCTCGTCGGCGGTCTGGAGCAGGCCCTGGCCGAAGTCGCCGAAGGTGGCGAAGGGGAGCAGCAGGGACATGGCGCCCCAGACGAGCTCGTCGGCGAGGGTCTGGCCGAACTCGGTGCGCAGGGTCCAGGAGAGGCTGCCGATGATCTCGCCGTCGTCGTGGGACTCGCCGTTCATGTCCTCGGGGCACATCTTCGAGGTGTCGGTGAGGTCCCGCTCCATGCCGTAGGGCGCCAGGGAGGTTTCGCCCAGGATCGCGTTGTCGTTCACCGTGGAGGCGAAGTAGTCGCTCATGCCTTCGTCCACGGCGCCCGAGAAGGGGGAGCGCCCCCACTCGTTGGAGGCGAACCAGCCCATGTTGTAGCCCACGGCGTTGTGGCTCACGTAGTGGGTGAACTCGTGCAGGAACACGTCCGAGTCGTCGGCAAAGTCGAAGGAGGTGCCCTGGCCGATGGCGATCATGTTGTTGACGAACCAGGGATCACCGAGGCCCTGCTCGGAGAAGTAGGCGTTGTCCAGGGGTTGCCCCGAGTCTTTCGCGTTGGCCACGGCGGCCAGGCTCCAGGAGGAGGGGGTGAAGTCGATGCCGTGCGTGGTCGCGAAGTAGTCGCGCATGCGCGTCAGGTGATAGAAGACCCCGACCTGGGCGAAGCCGTCGCTGGCGTCGGTGGACTGGGCCGGCGGGTCGTACAGGAAGTCGTCGCCCGAATTCGGGTGCAGGTTCTGCACGGCGACGATCTCGTCCTGGCCGCCGCCCGAGGCGTAGTTGGTCACGATGAACCGCCCGGACCAGCCGGTGAGCACCAGGGGTGAGGCGTCGTCGAGGTCTGTGAGCTCCACGTCCACCGGGCTGGGCGTGTTCACCCGGCTGATGGAGTAGACCCGGCCCTGGGAGTGGATCGCCAGGGGGCGCCAGTGCAGCACCACCCCGCGGTGGGCGTCGATGAGGTAGCGCAGTCCGCCCTGGCCGTTGGGCACGTCGACCTGCCACACGAGGAAGCCTGGGCCGGAGGCTTCGGGCAGCACCGCGAGCTTGAAGATCAGCCGGCCGTTGGCAGCCCAGGGCCCGACCGCGCTGGCGAGCAGGGTGCGGATCTGACCAAAGGTGACGAGCGGGGTGGTCGACACCCAGAGCTCGCGGGCCACGCCGAAGGCGGCCACGGTCACGCGGCTGTCGGGGGCCACGCGCACCGCCGCAGCGGTGCCGAGCACGGGCAGCCCTTCGTAGGTCTGCGTGAAGCGCACGGTCCGGTAGTCCCCCACGGCGAGGGTCACCCGGTGCTCCAGCTCCACGTCATGGAGCTGGTACTTGGTGTTGTGATCGGCGAGGAAGGCCTCGGCCACCTCGCGGGGGCTCCCCGGGTAGCGGGGCGACTGCCGGATGGAGTGGAATTCCGCCGCTGTCGCAGGGGTCGTGGCCGGAAGCGTCGTGGCCAGCAGGGTCGTGACGGTGAAGGTGAGGATCGTGAGCCTAGGGGTCATTGCTTGCTCCTGGAGGAATCCAATTGTGGATCGTTCATAGCACAAGTGGCCTGGGGCTTGTGTATCGGAATGTATCCGGGCGTCGGGGAGGTCGGACTGGATTCCCGTTTGCACGGGGAATAACGCTTGCAAGGGAATGACGTTGCTTGCTTCGGGCGTTGGCGCGTTGGCGCGTTGGCGCGCTGAGGCTACAGCGGGAGCTCGAGCTGGAGGGGGCGGGGCTCGGGCGAGGGGGGAGGCGGGGGGGCGGGCCGGGGGGCGGAGAGGAGGGCGATGACGATGCCTAGCCAGAGGGCGATGAAGCACAGGGTCTGCAGGCCCCAGGAGCGGGAGCCGTCGAACCAGCCGCTGGCGAGGCCGGCGACGGCGGCGAGCAGGCCGATCCAGAGAGGGCGGCGCCAGCCCGGGGGGAGGCGGGGGTCGAGGCAGGCGGCGGCAACGACCGGGAGGACGAAGACGAGGCCCACGGTGTGGTGGTCCCAGAGCAGGATATTAATGAGGTAGCCGCAGATGAGCATCATGGAGGCGACGAGGGGCCAGGCGTAGCGCTCGTAGGCCTCGGCGCGAGGGCGGTACAGGATGCCGGCGGCGACGGCGCTGAGGATCGCCATGCTCGCGCGGAGGGGGACCACCATGGAGTCGATCATCTGCTGGGGGAGCCGGATGAGCATGGGCTGGCGTCCGGCGCCGCCGAAGATGCGATCGAAGATGGCGACGAGGCTGCCGTTCTTGCGGTGGGAGACGTAGCCGCCGCCGGATTGCAGGCCCTGGCTGCCCTTGGTGAGGGCGTCCCAGAAGAGCCGCAGCCACTCGCGGTTCATCTCCCAGGCCCAGGCCGGGCCGCCCACGAGGGCGGGGATGATGAGGAGGGCGGCGAGGACGGTGGTGACGAAGGCGCCGAGGGCCTTCCAGTCGCGCCGCACGAGGAACCAGATCGCCAGGGCGACGGGGAGGACCTTGAGCGCGGCGGCGAAGCCGAGGAGGACCCCGGCGGCCACGGATTTCTTGCGGTGTCCGCAGAGCACGGCGCCGGCGCACAGGGCGGTGACCGGGATGTTGACCTGTCCCCAGTAGACGTTGGAGTCGAGCAGGATCAGCGACAGGAGGACGGCGCCGGTGGCGAGCAGGATGGGGCGCTTGGCGCCGAGCTCGGAGACGAGCCGGGCGGTGAGGTAGGCGGTGACGCCGAGGCACAGCACGATGAACGTGACCCAGATGTGGTAGGCCGTGCCGATGGACAGCTTGCCGAGGGGGGCCAGCAGGGACGCCAGGAGCGGGGGGTACGGGTAGGGGAGGTTGCCCGGCAGGTAGCCGCCCGGCTCGTGGAACAGGTAGAGGTGCTGGCTGGCCAGGGCGGTGCGCGCCGCGGCGTGGTACATGGTGAAGTCCACCCGGGGCCACCACTTGAAGTGCTGGAACACCACGCCGACGGTCATGAAGGCGGCGAGGGTCACCAGGACGACGCAGAGCGCGACCGTGACCCACTCGAGGTAGTCGGGCAGCACGGGGTGCGGGGGGGGAGCGGGCTCGGCTGTCTGCCCGGGTTCGGGTGTCTGCGGGGCGTTCGTCATGGGATTGGGAGACGATTAGACCCCAAAGGGGGCGGCGAAACAAGTCTCCTTTAGACCTCCGCGCGTGCCTGCTATACTTCAACAACGCTGAGCGTCATGAAGGATTCCGAGAAGAAGCAGACCATCCTGGTGGTGGAGGACGATAGCTCGATCCGGCTGGGGCTGGAGGACACCCTGCGCGCCAAGGGCTATTCCGTGGAGAGCACGGCCTCGGGGCTGGAGGCGCTGAGCCTGGTCGGGCGGAAGAGCCCGGATCTGGTGGTGCTGGACATCATGCTCCCGGACATGGAGGGGTTCGAGGTGTGTCGGCAGCTCAAGGAGCGGCACCCGGACCAGGCGGTGATCATGCTCACCGCCCGCAGCGCCGAGCTGGATCGGGTGCGGGGGCTGGAGCTCGGCGCCGACGACTACATCACCAAGCCCTTCAGCCTGATGGAGCTGCTGGCGCGGGTGCAGGCCGTGCTGCGGCGGGTGAAGCCGCGCGACCCCGAGAGTCGACCTCGAACCGACCGCGTGACCGTGGGAGACCTGGAGATCGACTTTCGCCGCCACGAGGCGAAGCGAAAGGGGAAGGTGGTGCCGCTGTCGGACCGGGCGTTCCTGGTGCTCGAGGTGCTGGCGCGCCACCGGGGCGAGGTGGTGTCCCGGGAGCTCCTGCTGGAGGAGGCCTGGGGCTACGATCGCCACCTCAATACGCGGACCGTGGACAACCACGTGGTGAAGATCCGCCAGGCCATCGAGGAGGACCCGGAGCAGCCGCAGCACCTGCTCACGGTGTGGGGCGTCGGCTACAAGCTGGTGGATGCGGAGGGCTGACGTGAGAGTGTGGCACCCGACCTCGCTCCTGCTGTGCGCCTGCACCACGTGGTGCGCGCTCTCCACGTGGGGCGCGTGCTCCACGTCCGGGGAGCCGTCTCCGGGCGCGTCGACGGCGCGGGACGGGGAGGCGACCGCGCGAATGGAGGGTGGCGCGCAGGTGTCGGCGAGCCGGGGGGACGCGGCCGCTGTGCAGAGGCTGTTTGCCAAGGCGCATCACCTGGACGCGGTGCTCGGGCAGCGTACGCAGGCCGAAGCCCTCTATCGACGGGTGGTCGCGGCGTCCGAGTCGGACCTCGAGGTCCAGGCGCTGGCCCACCTGCGCCTCGCGGAGCTGTGCCGTCTGCGAGCGGATCGGCGGTGCGCCATGCGGGAGCTGGACTGGCTGATCAACCGGGCGCGGAGGTACCCGGCGCTGGCCAAGCGGGCGGTGAACTCGCTGGTGCGGTTGCTGCATCCCCAGGCGGGCAAGATGTCCGCGCTCACCCGGGGGCCGCCGGTGAGCTTCACCACGCTCGAGCAGGTGCCGGCCGACGTGGCCGAGCAGTTCCACATGGCCGAGAAGGAGCTGCTGGCCTACGTGCGGGTGCGGCTGGTGCTCCGGATGCACAACGTGGACGCGGTGCGCACGCACAAGCGCGCGCGCCTGAACGCCGCCCTGAAGGCCTACGCCGTGCTCCAGCAGTCGCGGAGCCCGAGCGCCCTGGCGGCGTCGTTTTTCCGCCAGGGGAGCCTGCACCAGGACTACGCCGAGGCGCTGGGACGCGTTCAGGTGCCCGAGGCGTTCCTGCCCCGGGAGGCGGCCAAGCTGCGGGGGAAGTTCCACGCCGAGAGCGTGACGCACTTCCAACAGGCCGTGGAGCTGTATCGCAAGGTGATCGCCATCCGGGACGTGGCGGCCGAGCGGTGGCGCGGCGCCGCGATCCAGCTCGAAGCGAAGCTGGCGCGGATCGCCCGGCGGCGTCCCGCGGGAGCGGCCAGATGAGGCGCGCTCGCGTGTCGGTCCGGAGGACGGCGTGGAGGGCCGGGATCACGCTGTTCGCGGTTACGGTGGCGCTCGTGCTCTGCCTGCTCCCCGGCTGCAGCAAGGAGCAGCGCCTGGATCGCGACCTGCAGAGCAAGGATCCGGCGGTCCGCGCGGCCGCGGCCCGGCAGCTCGGCAAGGAGCGACCCGAGGGGGCGGCGGCGCGGCTGATCCGGCTGCTGGACGACCGCTCCGCGCGGGTGCGGATCGAGGCCGCCACCGCGCTGGGGCGGCTCAAAGCGACCGCGGCCGCGAACCCACTCGGGGCCGCGCTCCGGGACGGTGATCCCAGCGTGAGACTGGCCGCGGTTCGCGCCCTGGCGACCCTCGGCCGGGACGCCGCCGCGGATCACCTGCTGACCGCCGTGCAGGACGTGAACCGCCGCGTGCGCAGGACGGCCCGGTTCGCGCTGCAGGACCTGGGCGTCCCCCAGGCGGAGCAGCAGCGCCGGATCGCCCAGCGGCGGCTGTACAAGCAGCGGCGGATGCTCGTCAACCGCATCCCGTCACGTCGGATCGAGGCGCTCAAGGCCCTCGGCCGGAGCGGGCGGCGCTCCATTGTGGCCGACCTGGAGCAGCTCGTGGGCGACCCCTATGTGGGCGTGGCCGAGGAGGCCGCGGCCGCCCTCGGCATGGTCGGCGGCGGGCGTGCCCTGGCCTTCCTGGAGCGGCTCTCCGCCCAGGGAGAACACCACAGGAAGGTGGCCCGGCGGGGGTTCCTGGCGTTGCTAAGCGGGCGGGAGCCGCCTGCGCGCGCGCTCGCCATTCGCCTGCTGAACGACGACGACACCGAGCTTCGCGAGGCCGCGCTCGAGTACATGGTCACGCCGATCCCGGGGGTGGAGCGGCCGACCCCGGCGGAGGTGTGCCGCGTGCTGCTGGATCGGGTCGTGCGTCGCGCCGTGCGCTCGGCCCGGCGGCTCCGGAGGGCAGGTGTGCGGTGTCCGGAGCGCCTGCGCACCCAGGAGGCCACGCGGATCGCGGCCCTCACCAGGCCCGCCCCCCTGCCGGCCGCGACGGCGGCCTGGGTCAGGACGCAGCTGGGCCGGCCGACCGCGGCCGATGACGCGGCCGTGGCGCTGGCCGCCCACAGCCTGGACGCGCGGCTGCAGGAGCTGGCGCTCACGGGCGTCCAGGCGTCCTACAAGACGCTACTCGAAACCTCGGAGCGATGGCTGGACGAGCCCCAGTGGAAACGGCTGGCCCGGCTGCCCACCTCCCAGGGGGCGGTGATCGGGCCCACGCCGCCCTTGCCGGTGGCGCAGAGCGAGGGCTCCAAGCAGGGCAAGCTGGATCGGCTGCTCCAGCGCTTTCCAGACCATTCGGGTACGACGCTGCAGGAGCTGATGCCCCCGCAGATCGACGTGACGGTGCTGACGTGGCAGCTCCGCGCCCTGGCCGAGGTGAAGGGGGCGTGGGCCTGGCTTTCCTCCCTGGCAAAGCTCGCCCCGGTGGACATTCGCGTGGCCGCCTTCGAGGCCCTCGGGCGGAGCGGGTGCGAGCTGGATTTGTGCCGCAAGGCGCTCGAGCTCGGGTGCGGCGACAGCCGGGCCGAGGTGCGCACGGCCGCCGTGACGGCGTTGCGGCGGGCGCCGGGGACCCTGCCGGCGGCGCTGGCGGAAACCCTGATCCTGCTGCTCGGCGATCCGGCGCTGACGGTGCGGTCCGGCGCGGCGCTGGCGTTGGCCCGCGGCAAGACCCCCAAGGCCTATCCGGCGCTCCTGGACGTATTTCGCAAGAGCCGCCAGACCTATCTGGTGGAGGCCTTCGGCGCCCTCGGCGACCCGCGCGCGGAGCGCGTCCTGCTGGGGCTGCTCCGGGAGGACCACTCCCCGCTGAACGTGGGGGAGCGGCTCGCCGTGATCGAGGCGCTCGGGCGGGTCGGAACGCGGGCCGCGCTGGAGCGGCTGGTTCCGGAGCTGGATCACACGGCGCCGGCCATTCGGAGGGCCGCCGCCTTGGTGCTGGCGAGGATTGGCGACCGGCGTGCGCTCGATCGGCTGGCGGTGTGCGCCGAGGACTTCTATCGCGCGGTGCGGGTGAGCTGTGCCGCCGCGCGGCAGAAGATATTAAAGAAGAAGTAATCTGGAGCAGAGGTCGACATGGACGCCGTGACCCCGCGAGTGGAGGTCGTGCAGGGAGACATCACGACCCTCGACGTGGACGCCATCGTGAACGCGGCCAACCGCTCCCTGCTCGGCGGCGGAGGCGTGGACGGCGCGATCCACCGGGCTGCCGGCCCGGAGCTGCTCGCGGCGTGCCGCCCCCTCGGGGGGTGCGACACCGGCGACGCCAAGATCACGCCGGGGTTCGCGCTGCCGGCCCGATTCGTGATTCACACCGTGGGCCCCGTCTGGCACGGGGGCGGGCAGGGGGAGGACGAGCTGCTCGCCTCCTGCTATCGCCGCAGCCTCGCCCTGGCGGTGGAGCATGGGCTCCAGAGCGTCGCCTTTCCCGCCATCTCCACCGGGGTGTACCGGTTCCCGCTGACCCGGGCCACGCGGATCGCGCTCGCGGCGGTGCGGGAGCACGGGCAGGGCTCCCTGCTGCCTTCGCGAGTGATCTTCTGCTGCTTCTCGGCAGGGGACGCGCAGGTGTATCGGGAGCTCGCGGCGGAGCTCGGGGTGTAGGACTCGGCTCGTCGGGCTACAGCGGCTCGGCGCCGATCTTCTCGGCGATGGTGGCGGCTGTGATGGAGCCCTCGCGGACCATGGTCCATCCCTTGTCCGACACGTCCACGATGGTCGAGGGACTGCCGGCGGGGAGGTCTCCCGCGTCGATGATCACGTCCGCCACGTTTCCGAAGTTCTTCCGGACCTGGGCCAGGGACTGGGCGCCGCCTTTCTTGGACCGGTTCGCGCTGCTCACCAGGATCGGGCCGTCAAAGGCCGCGACGGTGGCGGCGCAGACGTCCGCGCTCGGCACTCGCACGCCGATCTTTCCCGTGGCCTTGGTCAGGGACTTGCGCACCTTCGCCGGCAGGCGGTCCCCGGGATCGAACCGGATCGTGAGGTGCCCCGGCCAGAAATTGGCGATCAGCTGCCGGGCCACGTCGGGCACGTCTGCGACCAGCCCGTCCAGCCGCTTCTTGTGGCTGACGAACACCAGGGCGGGCTTGTTCTGCACCTGCCGTTTGCCCTGCTGGAGCTTGGAGACGGCCTGGGCGGACAGGACGTCCACTGCCATTCTGTACGTGGTGAGCCCCGGAATGATCACGAGGCCTTGGGAGGCGATCACCTCCGCGATCTCTGCATAGAGGCTGGGGTTCTGTTCGAGCTCCGAGACCTTGATGATCTTCATCTCACCTCGTGGAGGTTGTGAACGGATCCGAGGATATCGCTTGCCGGCGCCGCGGGCAAGCCCGGAGAAGGGGCACTATGGCCGGCGATGCGGCGGGCCCGGGCAGGGAGCCGGCGCTGTAGTTTAGACCTTGTCCATTGGCCCAACCTGTGGTGGTAATACCGTCCGTTGTGGAAGAAGGAGGAGAAGATGTCCATCGATGAGAAGTATCTGCCACTCTCTGGCGCCTATAGGTGGGAGAAGGAAGCTGCCGACGATGTGTACATGACGCAGCCCATGGGGGGTGGCGAGGTTCGGACCTACACCTGGAAGCAGACCCTGGACGAGGCCCGCCGCATGGCGACGTTCCTGCAGTCCCTGGACCTGCCCCCGAAGAGCTCCATCGGGATCCTGTCCAAGAACTGTGCCCACTTCATCATGACCGATCTGGCCATCTGGATGGCGGGTCACGTCTCGGTGGCGCTCTACCCGACGCTCACCGCCGACATCGTGAAGTACACGCTCGAGCACAGCGAGTGCAAGATCCTGTTCGTGGGCAAGCTGGACACCTGGGACGAGATGAAGCCCGGCGTGCCGGAGGGCCTGCCCCTGTACTCGTACCCGCTCAGCCCACCGAACGACTACCCCACCTGGGACGATCTCGTGAAGCAGCACGAGCCCCTGCAGGGCAATCCGAAGCGAGAGGCGGATGAGACGTCGCTGCTCATCTACACCTCCGGGTCCACCGGGCTCCCCAAGGGGGTCGAGATCACCTTCGGGATCCAGGCGTTCACCAACAAAGGCGTGCAGGAGACGTTGGGGATCGCCCGGCAGGACCGGCAGCTGTCGTACCTGCCGCTGGCCCACTCCTTCGAGCGGATGGCGGTGGAGTCCATGTCCCTGTTCGGCGGTGGCCAGGTGTTCTTCGCCGAGTCCCTGAACACCTTCGTGCAGGACCTGCAGCGGGCCCGCCCCACGGTGTTCATCTCGGTGCCCCGCCTCTGGCTGAAGTTCCAGCTCGGCGTGTTCAAGAAGATGCCGCCGAAGAAGCTCGGCCGGCTGCTCAAGATCCCGATCCTCAAGGGGATCGTGCGCAAGAAGATCCTCAAGGGACTGGGCCTGGACTGCGCGCGCTTCGCGGTGAGCGGCTCCGCGCCGATCCCCGCGGACCTCATCGTGTGGTACCGCAACCTCGGGCTGGAGCTGCTCGAGGGCTACGGCATGACCGAGAACTTCGCCTACTCCCATGTGAACATGCCCGGCAGGACCCGTGCCGGCTACGTGGGCAGCTGCTTCCCTGGCGTGGAGCACAAGATCGGCGAGAACGACGAGGTGCTCATCAAGAGTAACGCCACCATGAAGGGGTACTTCAAAAACCCCGAGGCCACGGCAGAGGCCATCGACTCCGACGGGTTCCTACACACCGGGGACCGCGGCGAGATCGACGAGCAGGGGCGGCTCAAGATCACCGGGCGGGTCAAGGAGCTGTTCAAGACCAGCAAGGGCAAGTACGTCGCCCCGGTGCCCATCGAGAACCTGCTCAACTCCAGCAACTACATCGAGCAGTCCTGCGTCTCCGGCTCGGGCCAGCCCATGGCCTACGCCATCGTGCTGCTCTCCGAGGACATCCGGGCCAAGATCGGCGACAAGGCCGTGCGGAACGAGGTCACGGCAGCCATGACCAAGCTGCTCGGGGAGGTCAACGCCGAGCTGGCCCATCACGAGCACCTCCAGTTCATCGCCGTCGCCAAGGACGAGTGGCTCATCGAGAACGGCTTCCTCACCCCCACCATGAAGATCAAGCGCAGCGTCCTCGAAGACACCTACGACCCCAAGCTCGAGGCCTGGTACGGCTCCAAAGAAAAAGTGATCTGGGAAGAGTAGGGCGTTATCGCCCATGCCGATTAGGCGGACGCTGTCCTGACAAACCTGCTAGATTTTCCGATTTCCGATTTCCGAACTCCGACCTTTAATCTCCGATTCCCACTCTGTGAGGACACAGAATCCGAAATCCGAAATCCGTAATCGGAGGTCGGAGAGCGGAGAGTACTCGGTCCAACCGGCGCCACGGGATCGTTTTGGTCCGGCTATTTCCTGACCTGACTTTGGTTTTCCCTACCGCGGATCGCAAGCGTTGCCCCGCAGGTCGCCGTCGTCGTTGGCCTGGTCGGGGTTGGAGGTGTAGGGGCAGTTGTCCACGGGATCGAAGTGACCGTCCCCGTCGGAGTCCGCGGTGAGCTGCCACTGGCAGAACTCGCCGGGCACGTCGTAGAGCCCCTCTTGCTGCACCCAGTAGCTCTCGGGCTGGGACTCCTCGCCGGCGTAGGGATCGATGACGTCCCCGTTCGGAGCGCGGACCGAGAAGTGGACGTGGGGCATGGCCGAGATGCCCGAGCTGCCGATGAGGCCGAGTCGTTCGCCGCACTCGACCGCGTCGCCCACGGCCACGATGATGCTGCCGGACTTGAAGTGCCAGTAGTAGGTTTCGTAGCCCGCCGTGTGCTCCAGGATCACGTGGTTGCCCACGATGGGATGGCCGTCACAGCTGATGTCTCCGGTGGAGGCGTCCCCGTGGCAGCGGTCGTAGTTGCCGTCCTCCACCGACGTGACGACGCCGTCCGCCGCGGCCACCACCCAGGCGACCTCTGCGTCCATCATGTCGAAGCCGCCGCCCAGCAGGAAGTCCGTGCCGGAGTGTCCGTCGTAGCAGTAGGGGAAGCTGATCTCCCCGGCGTAACTCAGGCACTCGGTGCCCAGGCCGCCGTGATCCTCGGGGTCGTGGTCCACCCCGATGACGATCTCCGACAGGTAGTCCCCATCCGGGTTCTCCACGGGCAGTCGGAACCGGACCGGGGGGCCGCCCGCGTCCGCCCCGGCGTCGTCTGCCCCGGCGGCGCTGAGCTCGCAGCCGCCGGCGAGGGCCGGGACGGCCGCGAGCAGGAGCGCGGTGATGAGCGGGCATGATCGGTGGCTGGCGCGAGTCATCGATCGAGTATGGAAGCTCCGGCCGAGCCGGTCAAGGCGCGACGGCGCGGCGTGACGGCGAGCCTCGGGGCGTGTCAGCGGCGCATGCCCGCGAGGCACACCTTGAGGAAACCGCTGGGGCGGCGCTCCGGGGACCCGGAGAAGTTTCCTGTCTGACGAGAGTGGATGACAGAATCGCCCATCCCGGGTAGATTCGGACCTTCAATGGCAGTCGGCCGCCGATTCGATCCGCGGCCGCAAGCTGGTGTTTCAGCGGCTCACGGAATCCGTGGCCGAAATGCCGGGAGGAGGAAGCAAATGGCCCATCGCGAGTCCCGATTCATGGCGAACATTCGAAGCAAGTTCTGGAGCATCCTGATCGTCGGAGTGGTCCTCGTGCTGGCCTTCGTGCTGCTCCGCTACGTCATCATGAGCCCGGACAAGGCCAAGGTGGGCTATAGCACCATCGCCGGAATGCCGGGCTGGCTCACGCCGATCATCATGATGGCCCTCGGCGCCGTCGTCTTCTGGCTGGGCTTGAAGGTCCGCAGCGACTGGCCGGAGGTGCTCGGCTCCGGACTGATCGCCGGGGGCGTGGGCGTGGCGGAGATGAAGATCGGCTGGCAGAAATTCGCCATCGGCTCTTCCTTCACGCCGGTCCTGATCCCCGCCGTCCTGTTCATCGTGCTCATCTTCATCGCCCAGGTACGCAGCCGCTAGACCGCGGCGCCGGCGGTCCCTGGATCCCCCAGCCCCAGCCCCCAGACTCCGTGGCCCCCCAGCCACCCGCCAAGATTGAACCACAGACGCCGTGTTTAGCAGGGCGGGATGCCCGCGCAGTCGGGATCTGCGCAGTCGATCAAGCCGTCACAGTCGTTGTCGAAGCCGTCATTGCAGAGCTCCGCCGGGGGCGTCGTGCAGTCGGGATCGCTGCCATCGGTGAGGCCGTCATCGTCGTTGTCCACGCCGTCCGAGCAATCGCACTCGGAGGGGAAGACGCGCCAGGGAACGCGGTGCAGAAGCTGGCGAACCGTGCCTTGGCTGCCAACGATCCAGATGGGTCCACCTGCGGATTGCCACGCGGACTGGAACGTTTGGAAGGTGTCCTCCGCGAGCTTGACGGGGAACCAGCCCTGGCCCTCGTAGTGCAGAACCGTGCCGTACTGACCCACCGCCCAGACCTCCCGGGGGCCGGCGCCCCATACACCTTGGAGGCCGTCAAGGGTTGGCGACGGTTCGACGGCCCAGACAGCGCCGTCATAGTGCAGGATTGTGCCGAAATTGCCCACCGCCCAGACATCACTCGGACCGCTGCCCCAGACGGACAAGATAAGTCCGGTAGGGGGAGTGGTGACGGCCGACCAGGTGGCTCCATCGTAGTGTAGGAAATCGCCTTGAACGACCGCCCACACGTCAGTTGGACTGCTGCCCCAGAATCCGTAAATCGTGTTCGTGGTCGGGTAGGAACGGTCGGTCCAGACAGTTCCGTTGAAGTGCAAGATCGTGCCGTTCTGGCCCCCGACCCAGACGTCGTTCGGGCCGATACCCCAGACGGCATTGAGTGTGTTGGACGTGGGGTAGGAGACGTCCGTCCACGCAGCACCATTGTAATGCAGGATCGCGCCGCTCGTGCCCACCGCCCAGATGTCGCTCCCGCTGGAGCCCCAGACGGAGAGGAGCCAGGCGGTGCTGGGGGAAGCTGCCTCAGTCCAGGCGCTGCCGTCCCAGTGCAGGATCTTGCCGCTCTGGCCCACGGCCCAGGTGTCATGCGGCG
This sequence comes from bacterium, assembly GCA_043825095.1. Lineage (GTDB taxonomy): Bacteria > Myxococcota_A > Polyangia > HGW-17 > JAJRWW01 > JBDRSE01. The sequence goes on along the minus strand of JBDRSE010000311.1, from coordinate 6,371 downwards.
CGGCGCCCCAAACCGAGTTGAGATCGGACCACACGGGATCGGCTGCGCCGATCCAGATGGACCCGTTGTAGCGAAGGATCCTGCCGCCATCACCAACCGCCCATATCCTGTCCGAATCGCTGCCCCAGACGCCATAGAGGTACGATTGAGTGTCATGTGAGACATCGGCCCAAGCAACCCCGTTCCACCGGATCGCCAACCCCGCGGCGCCAACCGCCCACACCTCGTCCGGGCCGGTGCCCCAAACGGCGAGGAGCCAGTTCGCCACCGGGGAAGTCACAGGTTGCCAGGTTGTGCCGTTCCAGTGCAATGTCTCCCCGAAAAAGCCGACAGCCCAGACATCATCCGGCCCACTGCCCCACACAGCGGAGAGTATGTTGGTCGTGGGAGTGGAGACGCTTGTCCAGGAAGCGCCGTTGTAGTGCAGGATGGTGCCGCCATCACCGACCGCCCAGACGTCGTTCGGGCCGCTGCCCCACACCCCGTGGAGCGTGGCCAAAGTGGGGAAGGAGACATCCGTCCAGGTAGCTCCATCAAAGTGCACTATCGTACCGGCATTACCCACCGCCCAGACGTCGTTGGGTCCGCTGCCCCAAAGCGCGCGCGCATCTTCTGCGGCGGGAGACGTCACCACCGTCCAGCTCGTGCCATCGAAGTGAAGAAATCTCGGGGAGGAGGAGATTCCAGTGAACCAGACATCATTCGGGCCGCTGCCCCACGCGCCGAAGATGTTGCCCACGAAGGGAGCTGAGGTGGTCGCCCAAGAAGAGCCATCGTAGTGTAGGACCGTGGTCCCGCCGGCGGCCCAAACGTCGTTCGGGCCACTGCCCCAGACGGCATGGAGCTCGTCAAACACGGGAAAGGAGCGATCCGCCCAACCGATACCACCGCAGTCACGGAGGTCCGGGGTGCAATAGTTGCTGCAGCCCAGCATGCCCGCGTCATGGCCCCAGTCGATGCAGTACTCCCCGGGCGGGGGGGCGCGGTCGCAGAGCTCCTGCGGGTCGTCGATGACTCCGTTGCCGCAGGTCATCGCGCAATCGGCGCTGCAGCCGTCCCCCGGCGTGTTGTTGCCGTCGTCGCAGAGCTCGCCGGGATCGATGGTTCCATTGCCGCAGTATTCCGGGAGGCAGGTGGCTGAGCACCCGTCCCCGGAGGCCGTGTTGCCGTCGTCGCACAGCTCTCCCGCCGCCACGTCGAGCAGCCCGTTTCCGCAAACCTCGCCGGAGAGGCAGTCTGCCGAGCAGCCGTCGCCGCCCGCGTTGTTGCCGTCGTCGCACAGCTCGCCCGCGTCGACGATCCCGGTGCCGCAGTACTCTGTCCTGCATGTGGCCGAGCAGCCGTCCCCCGAGGTCGTGTTGCCGTCATCGCATTGCTCGCCGGCAGCCGTGTCGACAATGCCATTGCCGCAGGTTTCGCCGGAGAGACAGTCCGCCGAGCAGCCGTCGCCCGGAGCGTTGTTCCCGTCATCGCACAGCTCGCCCGCGTCGACGATCCCGTTGCCGCAGTACTCTGTCCTGCACGTGGCCGAGCAGCCGTCCCCCGAGGCTGTGTTGCCGTCATCGCAGAGTTCACCGGCGGCCACATCAAGGATGCCGTTGCCGCAGATCTCGGTGGACTGGCAGTCGGCCGAGCAGCCGTCGCCACCGGCGGTATTCCCGTCATCGCACACCTCGTCTTCGTCCAAGGTCCCGTTGCCGCAGTACTCCGCGAGGCAGTTGGCCGAGCAGCCGTCGCCGGGTGCGGCGTTGCCATCGTCACAGGTTTCCCCGTGCTGCACATCGACTACGAGGTCGCCGCAGGCCGGATCCGCGCAATTGCTTCGGCACGCGTCTGGCACGACGTCGCTGTTGGAAGAGCCGTCGTCACAAGCTTCGCCTCCGTCGACAACGCCGTCGCCGCAGTGCGCCAGGGAGCAGTTCGTGCGGCACGCGTCAGGCAGCGTGTCCGAGTTGCCCGAGCCGTCATCGCACTCCTCGGCCCCCTCGATCACACCATTGCCGCACAGCAGGACGGCTTCGTTCTGGTTGTTGCCGTTTTCGTTCGCCCCTCCGCCTGAGTCGTCGGAGCAAGCTCCCAAAATCAGTGTACCCATCAGACCCGTGACAATTGCAGGTGCCCAGCGCATGTGCCTCCCTCTTGGCCGAGTGATCAACGCTCTACCAATGACTGACTCGCCAGCCTCCCAAATCGAGAATCTCTAGTCAATCGTTCGTTTTTCGGCCGTTCGCAGTAGATCAACGTGCGAAAGTCGAGTCTACGGAAAGCGCAGCACCCAGAGGTGGCGTTTGCCGCGCTGGAGGAGGAGGGCCTTGCCGTCGGCGGAGTAGGAGAAGTCGCGCAGGGCGCCGGCGCCGGGGAGCGCGACGGTTCGAATGGGGGCGCCCGAGGGGAGCTCCACCAGGTGCAGGGTGTCGGCCGTGGCGCAGGCCAGCACCTGGCAGTCGGGGCGGAGGGTGCAGCCCTGCACGCCGCGCGGCGCGGGGATCCGGTGGCGGGACTGGAGCTTGCCGGATCGCGCGCCGTAGCGACGGAGGAACCCCGACTGGTGGTAGCTGTAGAGCAGCTCGGCCGTGGGATCGAAGTACAGGGTCATGACCTCCCGCTGGCGGTACCCGCCGGTATGGTGCAGCCAGAGCTGCTTGCGGGTTGCCAGGTCGAAGACGCGGATCTCATCCAACGTGCCGATCTCCACGAACAGGTCGCCCTTCTGGGACACGCCGGCCCAGTAGGGATTCCTCATGCCTTGGAACTGTCCCTGGGCGACGCCGGTGTTGGACCAGAGCTTGACCGTGTCGCCCGGATGGAGCGTGGTGATGATCGTCCGGCCGTTGGGTGTGACGAGCAGGGAGGCCATGCCCGTCGCCTTGGTCGGCATCATCGCCATGGGGAAGCCGGTGGCATGGAAGTACCGCTGGAGCCGGTCCGTGGGGCCGTGGGTGAACAGGAGCTTCTCACTGGGAGACAGCGCCATCCGGATCGCGCGCCTCCCCTTGGCCGCGGCGGGGACCAGCACGCGCCTGAACCAGCGCCGCAGATAGCGCGCCTTGCCGCGGGTGAGCAAGATGTAGGACGACAGCGCGGTGGGCTTGTATCCGAGGGTCACCTCGCGACCGCCTTTGGTCATGACCGTGGAGACCACGTCCGCGGTCTGCTTCGGCAGGGCGATGATCGTGGGCGCGCCAAGGCGGATGGTGGGGCGCGGCGCGGGCGGCGGCGGCGGCGCCTGGGCTGGCCAGGGGAGGGATTTGCCCTGGGCCTCGTGGAGCAGAAGCACGTGGGACTCGCCGCCCAGCAATGCCGCCAGCCCGCCCTGCGCGGAGACGGCCGCGGCGCGGATGCCGCCCGTGCCGCCGAATTGCGCCCGGCCGAGGGAGGCGCCGGTGGACGCGTTGAGCTCGTGCATCACCCCGCTGGATTCGGTCACCACCACCCGACGGTCGGCCCCTTGGAACCCGACGGCCACCACCGAGGAGGAGCCGGCGGTGAAATGGAACGAGCGCTCGCGCTTGTAGCTCGAGGTCTGCACGAGGTGCAAGGAACCATTCGTCATTCCCACGGCGAGGTGTTTTCCGTCCCGGGAGAAGGCCAGGGCCGAAGGGCGGCTGCGGAGCTGCAGCATGGCCAGCCGGACTCCGTCGGTGACGCGAAAGACCAGCAGCTGGTTGGCCGGGGTGACGAGCGCGAGCGTCTCCCCCTTGTCGCCGAGGGCCACGGCCTGGGGCGGCAGACCGTAGGGGACGTGGATCTGCTGCTGGAGCTTGCCGGTGCTGTGGTTCCAGATCTCGACCCTGCCGTTTCGCCCCAGCGCGAGCAGGCCACCCCGGCCGACGTCGAAGGATCGGATCTGCGCGTTCACCGCGCGGCCGCGGTTGGTGCGGGTGAGCTGGATCCGGCGGAGCTGCTTGCCCGTGGCCACGTCCCAGACCACGGCCCGCCGCAGCTTGTAGCCCACCGCCACGAGCTGCCTGCCGTCCGCGGTGAACCGCACCGAGATGCCGATGGGGAGCTCGTCCCCGCGGCCGAGGGTTCGGAGGCGGCGCCCGGCGACGACGTCAAAGAGGTCCACCCGGGCGAAGAGGCCGCCCACGGCGAGGAGCCGGCCGTCCGGTGACAGGGCCACGTCGTGCGGCACGAGGTTGCCGAGGGGCACGTAGGCGCGCCGGGCGGTCTGCAGCAGCGGCGGGTGCACGTTCGCCCGAGGCCGGGGCTCGGCGCGTCCAACGACCGGCCGTCCCGGCCCGGTCTTTGTCGGCGACGGCGGGCACGCCGCGAGAAGGACCAGGCCCGAAAGGGCAATGCCCTTGGCGGTTGGCAGGGGTTTGATGCGTACGGGTGGCGAAGGCATGCGAGCTCCTTTGATGCCCGGTTCACGTCGAATGTGACATCTCTGAATCTTACAGATAATGACGATGGAGGAAAGAAATGTGTTGGGGACTTCCATAATGAGTGTGGGAGATGGCCGCCGGCCGGCGTTGACCCGGCGTCGGGGAAGGCTAATATGGTCCTCGCGTGTAGTATGAGTGTCGGCGTCTCGACCAGGAGAATCCATGAACGTGATCGTCCAGAAGTACGGCGGCAGCTCAGTGGCGGACGTGTCCGGGCTCCGGCGGGTCGCGGAGCGGGTGGCCCAGACCCGGCGCGACGGACACCGGGTGGTGGTCGTGATCTCGGCCATGGGCGACACCACCGACGAGCTGCTGAAGCTGGCGGGGGAGGTGACCGCCAACCCGCCGCGCCGGGAGCTGGACATGCTCCTCACGGCGGGCGAGCGGATCGCCATGGCCCTGCTGAGCATGGCGATCCAGGACCTGGGCCTGGATTCGATCTCCTTTACCGGCTCCCAGAGCGGGATCCTCACCAATGACCGGCACGCCAACGCCCGCATCATCGAGGTTCGACCCTACCGGGTGCAGGACGAGCTGGAGCGGGACCGCGTGGTGATCGTGGCCGGGTATCAGGGCGTCAGCTACCGGCGCGAGATCACGACCCTGGGCCGCGGCGGCTCGGACACCACCGCGGTGGCGTTGGCCGCGGCCCTGGGCGCCGAGCGGTGTGAGATCTACTCCGACGTGGACGGCGTGTACTCGGCGGATCCGCGGACCGTGGACGGGGCGCGCCCGCTGCCGGAGATCTCCTACGAGGAGATGCAGGAGCTGTCCCTGGCGGGCGCGCAGGTGCTCAACGCCCAGGCGGTGGAGTTTGCGCGCCGCGCGGGGATCGTCATCTACGCCCGGGCGACGGTGAACGGCAAGCGGGAGACCCGGGTGGTGGTGGGCGGACCGCCCCGGAGCATCGCGGCCGGGGTGGCCGGGGCGAAGGACCTGGTGCGACTCCACGTGGGGGGGGACGGCTCCAGCACCCTCGAGCTCGCCGAGGCCCTGCAGGAGTGGGACGTGACACCCAACCGTATCTCCCACGGGAGCGACTGCGCCGTGGTGCTGCTCTCCCGGGAGCTTTGCCCCGACCTGGACGCGCTCCTCGACCGCTTCCAGGGCCGGTTCGGCGGGCGGCTCCGGGTGGAGCGCGACCTCTGCATGGCCTCAGTGGTCGGCTCGGGGATCGGCCGCAATCCCCGAAATCTCACCCGGGCCCTGCGAACCCTCGAGGCCGCCGGCGTGCCGGTGCTCGGCGTGGACACCTCGACGCTTCGGCTGAGCGTGTTCACGCGCCCGGAGGCGCTGGACGACGGGATCCGGGCCCTCCACCACGAGTTCGTGGAGCTTGTCCCCGACGAGGGCTGATCGAGCCTGGGGGGGGGGCGAGCGATGGTCCTCGCGCGAGCGCGAGCGCGAGCGCGAGCACGGAACGAGGACGAGCACGGTGACGGGGACGCGCACGAGGACGGACACGGGGACAGGGACGGGGACAGGGACAGGGACAGGAACGGTTCAAAGCCGCCATCGAGCAGATCGTTGACTTGCTGGGAAGCGAGGAGCGGGGGGCTTGCTTCGCCACCTACGCCGTGGGGCTCCTTGCCGAGGGCGAGCGCAAGAGCATGGAGCCGATCGCTGCCCGCGCCTGCGCAGACGCCATGCAGACCGACGCCCTGCACCAGCGCTTGCAACACATGATCGCCAACTCCCCGTGGAGCGACAACGAGGTGCGCCTCCACAGCGCCCGGTATGCCCTGGCGGAGATCGACAAGCGCGAGCCGATTGTCGCCTGGTTCATCGACGACACCGGGTTCCTCAAGCAGGGCAAGCACTCGGTCGGCGTCCAGCGCTGCAGCCACGTGGAGCAGGTCGCCGCCCGCGCGCATGGCTTCCACCATGCCCCCCACCTGGACCTCGCCCAGCAGCACCGGAGAGCGCTCGTCCGTGATCTCGTAGATCCGCACCCGGTCCTGCGGCCGGCTCGCGACGTACAGC
>JBDRSE010000310.1:0-5219 GCA_043825095.1 bacterium | reverse complement strand
GATCGTGGTTCATCAGACCTCCGTTTTCAGGTCCGGAGCGCCGAAGGAGAGGGCGTAATTCGCAACGGCCACGTCCGGCCAAGCCCGGCCTGATGTCAATATTGCTCAATGAAAACAGATGGTAAACAACGATGGAGCGGCGAGGCAGCAAGCTTGTCTTGACATTGGTTCAAAACTGAATTATTCAACATCGCACTATACGAGCTCAAAGTATACGGACTCGAAACCCTCTGGACCAGGTGCCCGCATGACCACTGAATCGCTTCCGGACTGTCTGTACTATCTGGTCACGCGCGCTTCACTTGTGGCGACCACCCTGCTCAAAAAGGGGCTCGCCACCGCCAATGTGGAGCACGTGAAGCCAGGCTATCTCGGACTCTTGATGGCGCTCTGGCAACAGGACGGCCTCCAGGCGGCCGAGGCCGCCCGGCTGGCCGGGCTGGAGCCGTCGACCACCACCGGACTGCTGGATCGACTCGAGCGGCTCGGCATGGTCGAACGGCGCACCGATCCTGGCGATCGGCGCGCGGTGCGGATCCATCTGACCCAGGAGGGACGGCGACTCGAGCCGGCGGTGCGGGCGGTGGTCGACGCGGCCCTGGCCCGCGCGGCCGAGGGTATCGCGCCCAAGGATCTCGAGACCACCCGGTGCGTGCTGAGGAAGTTCCTACTCAACGCAGCTGCTGCGACGCGCAGCTAGGAAGCAGGAGAGTCGCCCATGAAATCCATCAGAGTGGCCGGATGTGATCTCGGCAAGGCCTCCGCAGGGCTGGTCATCGCGACGGTCCGGCCGGACGGAACGGCAACCGTGGAGCACGGGGAGAGCCGGGATCACGGGGGCCAGCCCTTTTCCGTATTTCGGCAGTGGTACCACGAGCAGCGGGTCGCCGAGTGCGATGCGCTGGGTCTGACAGGCGCCTATGCCGACGAGTTTCTGGAGCCTGCCCAGACGTTGCCCGAGGACGCGTGCCAGGAGGCGGCGCTGGAGCAGGACCGCTCCCTGCCGGAGGTGCTCAATCTGGTCAACGTCGGCGCGCGGGGGTACAGCGTGCTCACGCGCGTGCCCGAGGCCCCCGGGGCGATAGACGCCGGGACCGGCCGGACCGTGCGGCGGTTTCGCTACCACTATCTGGAGAACGACAAGTGCTCCTCGGGCACGGGTGAGAACATCCAGAAGATCGCCAGGCGGTTCGGGCTGAGCGTCGAGGAGGCGGACGGGCTCGCCCGGGAGGCAGAGGGGGTGATCCCCATCACCGCGCGGTGCTCGGTCTTCGCCAAGAGCGAGATGACCCACTTTGCGAACCAGGGCCGCTCCACGGGCGCGCTCTTTGCCGGGTTCTTCGGCAGCGTAGCCCGCAACGTGGCCGGGCTGCTGGCCCGCAACCACGTGGACGGCCCGGTGTATCTGATCGGCGGGTGCAGTCGCATCGACGCCTTCCGCGGCAGCCTCAGCGAGCTGACGGGGCGCTCCGTGAGTACGTTGCCGGGCGGGCTCCAGCTCCAGGCCCTCGGGGCGGCCGTGCTGGCGGGGCGGCTGACGGCCGGGGAGCCACTGCCCACCGAGCCGGAGGCGCTCTACGAACGACGTGTGCGGCACTTCGCGGTGCAGCGCCCGGCGCGGGAGTGGCAGGAGCGCGTGACGACGCTCGAGGCGAAGGCCCCGCCCGGGGGGTGGAAGTCGCGACCTGTGGTGCTCGGCCTGGACCTCGGATCCACGGGGGCCAAGGCCGTACTGACGGATCTGGAGCGCGGTGACGTCGTGCTCGACGTCTACGACCAGACCCGCGGCAACCCCGTGGACGCGGCGCGGCGGCTGGTGGAGTCGATTCTGGAGCGGTGCTCCCCGAAGGTCCGCGCCATCGGCGTGACCGGCTCGGGGCGGGAGGCCGTGGCGCAGCTCCTGCGCGCCGTGTGGCCGCGCTCGGAGCGCCTCGTGGTGCAGAACGAGATCGTTGCCCACGCCACGGCAGCGATCCGGGTGGACCCGAACGAGGGGCGCGACCTGTCGGTGGTGGAGATCGGCGGACAGGACGCCAAGTACATCCGTGTGAGCGGCGGCCGGATCGTTGAGAGCGACATGAACAAGGCCTGTAGCGCCGGCACGGGCTCATTCCTCGAGGAGCAGGCCGCGCTGTACGACGTCAACGACATTGAGGAAGTCACCCGCATGGCCCGGGCGGCGGACCGCCCGCCGGAGCTGGGGCAGATGTGCACCGTCTACGTGGCCGAGGCGGCCGGGGCGGCCCTCAAGGACGGCTTCACCCTGGGAGACGTCTTCGGCGGCTTTCAGTACAGCATCATCCACAACTACCTCGATCGTGTGATGGGGCAGCGCACCCTCGCCGGGACGATCTTCCTCCAGGGCAAGCCAGCCGCCAATCCCGGGCTCGCGTGGACCCTGGCGGCCATCACCGGCAAGGACATCGTCGTGCCGCCGTCACCGGGGGCCATGGGCGCCTGGGGCATCGGGCTCTGCGCCATCGATGCGGTGGGCCGGGAGGCGCTGCGAGAGGCGGAGGATCTGGCCCTGCAGGACGTTCGCCTGGCGCAGGTCGACGAGCGCTCCGAATTCGTCTGTCGGGACGAGGAGTGCGCGACCCACTGCCCCATCGAACGGACGGTCATCCGAGTGGGTGGCGAGCGGCGGGTGGCGCTGTCGGGCGGGGCCTGCCCGAAGTACGAGGTGCGTAGCGGTGTGTACGGCCAGCTCGACAAGGGGGCGCCGGATCCCTTTGCCGCGCGGCAGGAGCTGCTCTCGGCCTACGAGCTCGTCGGGACCGAGCGCCGAACTTTGGCGTTGCCGCTCACCGGCCCCGTGCACTCCGTGCTGCCCTGGGTGGCGACCTTTGTGCGGGAGCTCGGCTACGGCGTGAAGCTGCTCGGCTCCACCGAACAGTCCCTGACCCGTGGAGAGCAGCTCTGCAACAGCTTCGACTCCTGCGGGCCGGCCAAAATCGCCCACGCCCTGTGTGACGTGGACCACGATGTGATCCTGTTCCCCAAGGTGGTGGAGATCGACGATCGGGAGGGCCCCGGGGGGCAACCCTGCGTCACCGAGCAGGCGATGCCGGAGCTCGTCCGCGCGGGGCTCCGGGCGCGCGGTCGCTCCACGGCCGTGATCGTACCCAGCCTGTCCTTTGCCGGGGGCGCCAAGCGGCAAGGCGTGGCCAACGGACTGGCGATCGTGCGCGCGCTCCGCAAAGTGGACCATGACCTCAAGGTCGGCCCGCTCCTGATGGCGAGAGTCGTAACGCGGGCCAACCGCTCCCAGCAGGCCTACGAAACCGCGTGTCGCGACCTCGGCGTGACCGCCCTCCGATACGCCCGCGCCCAGGCCAAGCCCGTGGTGGTGGTGTGCGGATCGCTGCACGTCCTCCACGACCCGGCCATCAACGCCGACATCCCACAGATCCTGCGGCGGAACGGCGCGCTGGCCCTGCCCATGGACTGCTACCCCATCCGCGCCGACACCGCGGCGCAGTCGAAGCTGCACTGGGGCGACGCGAACCGCGCCGTGCGCGCGGCGCTCTCGGCCCGCGTCGACGGCGACGTCTATCCGCTGATGCTCTCCTCCTTCGGGTGTGGACCGGCCTCGTTCACGGAGCACCTGTTCCAGGCGGTGCTGGAGGGCTACCCCCACACCATCCTCGAGTCGGATGGGCACGGCGGCGCGGCGGGATACATCACCCGCATCCAGTCCTTCCTCCAGTCGGTGCACCAGTTCCGCGCGTCTGACAGCGCCTCGCCGACTGCGCCGGCGGCGGCCGCGGTCGCTGCCGAACCGGCCCCCCGGGTGGGACCCTATCTCGACCGCAACGCCCGATACGTGTTTCTCAGCGGGCCCGACAACCTCGGACCGCTCCTCGCGGCGGTCTACCAGTCCTTCGGCTACGACGCGGTGGCCGCGCCGCCCCTGTCGTCGAGCAATCTGCGCTGCGGACAGCGGGACTGCTCGGGCAAGGAGTGTCTCTCCTATCAGATGGTCTGGGGCGCCTTCCGCGAGTACCTCGACCAGAACCCTCCGGACAAGCCCACCCGCCTGATGCAGATCGGGGGCCGGCAGTGCCGGGCGGGCGCGTTCCCCATCAAGGATCGCATCGCCCTGGACAAAGCCGGCCTCGGAGACCTGGTGCGGGTGTTCCCCATCCGCATGGCCGGGGGCGCCGGAATGTCGGCCCGGCTCTGGGCCGCGCTCGCGTCTCAGGACATCCTGCGGCAACTCTACGTCTACCACCTCCCGCTCGCCCACGACGTTTCGGTGTTCGAGCGACAGTACCGCGGCTACGGTGCCGAGCTCGTGGAGCTCATGACGCTCCCCGCCGGCAGGTTCTTCCAGGCACCGCTCCGGCTGGGGCGCACCTGGCGCGGGCTCACTGAGCTGCTGGATCGCGCGTCCCGGGAGTGCGCGCAGCTCGGCGGTCGAGCTCGAGGCAACGGCGATCAGCCCCTGCGATCCGTATTCGTCTCTGGAGACGCTCTCACGAAGGCCAATGACTTTGCCAATGGGGGGCTGTATCACCACCTGGCAGCCCGCGGTGTCCGCGCCATCCCGGAGCCGCTCTGCGACTTCCTGGAGTACCTGGCCTACGACCAGCCGTCGCTGCTCTTTGGTCGGAGCTACAAGCCCTCCCAGGTGATCACCTATCGGACCTCCATGGCAATGATCCGACGCGAGCTCTATCGCGTAGCCCAACGCCACAACCCCTGGCTCCCCACCCCCGCGGTCCGCGCCTCCCTGCGGTGCGCCGAGCCGGTCCTCGACCGCGCCACCAACGGCGGCTCCGTGCTCGCCGTGGGCAGCGTGCTGCACCACTGGGACACTCTCCCCGTGGACGGCGTGGTGATGACGAGCTGCTGGGGCTGCGACAACGGCCTGATCGAAGAGTCCCTGCTCCGCCACCGCCGCGACATCCCCACCTTCTTCTTCTACGACGACGGCACCCCGATCGATCTCCGCCGCCTCAACAGCTTCGCCTTCCGCCTGCAGCGCTCCCATCGTTCTTCGTCCCCCTCGGCAGTTCATTAGTCTCTTATCAACTCAATGCTGCGCAAGATGGCATCAAAGCTGTTAGCTTTTAGCTGTGCTTGCCGCACACTGACCATCCGCCAGGTGGCTTGAAATCCCGGACAGGGTCGTCGGGGGTGGGCCGCCGGTGGATGGGAGGTCTGCAATGCGCAAAGAGCAGAGGCAAGGCAAGCATCGACGTGCTCGTCCAAGC
>JBDRSE010000309.1:0-9398 GCA_043825095.1 bacterium | reverse complement strand
CGCCAGATGAACACCGGCACCAGCTCCAGGCGCGTCAGACGAGTCGGCGTGCCGGGCTTCAGCTCTACCCAGAGCACTCCCGTCCGGCGGGTCGGGATCATCGGATTCGAGAACACCAGGTTGCCCAGGCTGTAGGCGATGGCGCCGCCGCGGTAGTACTCGACCCCCTGCAACACGTGGGGGTGATGCCCGACGACGAGATCCGCTCCGGCGTCCACCATCCGGTGAGCGAACTCCTTGATCTTCCGCTTGGGAAAGTGCGCTTTCTCCTGGCCCCAATGGATGTAGACGATGACAAAGGGACAGCTTGCCTTCACTCGCTTGATGTAGCTCGGCAGCTGATCCCACTCCCGCCAGGGATACCACGCCACCGTGGCGCGCCCCCGAACGCCCTTGTTGACCTTCGTGGTCGCTGGAACGAGGGCGATGCAGGCGCCGTGCCTCCGGAATATGTAGGGTCGCCGGGCCTCCTCCGAGGAGCGTCCGGAGCCAAACACATTCACTCCTGTGGCGCGCAAGACCTCGAGGGTTTCCAGCACGCCCTTGTCGCGGCCGTCGAAGATGTGATTGTTCGCCGTCGAGACGACATTGATCCCGGCCGGCTTGAAGATCTGCCCTGAGGCCCGCGGCGCCCACAGGTTGAGCCGTTTCTCGGCGTACTTCGGATCCCGACGCATCAGCACGCCCTCCATGTTCGAGACGGCCAGGTCGGCGGCCTTGAACACGGGAGCAAGAAATCGCAGGGGGTTCCGGTTTGCTGGAAAGACCTTGAGCTCCGGCGCCGTGCCGCGCCAGTTGAGCGCCACGTCTCCGGTGAAAGCCAGCTTGATCACGCGATCCCCGGCAACCGCCGGACGCGCGGGACGCGTGGACCGGGACGGCTCTGCGGCCAGCCAGGCCAGCGGCAGCAGCAGCGTTGCAAGGAACGTGAGTGTCGCACGGACCATCACTCTGTGGTAGCCGGGGTCGGTCAGGAACGCAAGTCTTAGCCGTTCCGTTAGCTGATCTTGGCCCCGGGGAGGGCCCTGGGATCGGTTTCCACCACGAAGACACCGTCAGCCGAGGTCGCGGCGAGCACCATGCCCTCGCTGACGCCAAATCGCATCTTGCGCGGTTGGAGGTTGACCACCGCGACGACAGTGCGGCCCATGAGCTCCTCGGGGGAGTAGTGGGCTTTGATGCCGGCGAAGACGGTGCGTCGATGGTCCCCGAGATCCAGCGTCAGCTGGACGAGCTTGTCCGCCCCTTCCACCGGCTGGGCGTCCAGGACCTTTGCGACGCGGAGGTCCAGCTTTGCGAAGTCTTCAATGGTGATCTCCGGGCCGATGGGCTTCGGGGTCCATCCGGACGCGGCCGCAGGTTCGCTTCCGGCATCGTGGGCATCGCGTTGAGCTTCGATCATCTTCTGCACGTCCTTCAGGTTGACGCGATCCACGAGCCGCTCAAAGGGGCCCAGCTCGGTCTGCTGGTAGTCGAACACGAGGTCGGCCCAGCCGAGCTCGCCGAGTCCCAGGGAGCGCTCCATACGGGCAGCCATCTCCGGCACGATGGGTTTGAGAAGGATCGCGAGCACTTTCACGAAGTTGAGCGCCGTGGTGCAGATCCTCCGCGCTCGCTCCGGATCGTCTTTGATCACATGGAACGGAGCTTGGTCCTGGAAGTACTTGTTGCCCAGCTCCGCCACCAGGGTGATCTCCCGGAGGGCGCGACCGAATTCGAATCCCTCGTAGGCCTGACGGATCACGGGGAAGCGTGCCGCAGCTTCGGCGAGCAACGGTGCGGCGTCCGAGTCCTGCTCGCCCAACCGTCCCTCGAGCTTCGATCGCGCAAAGCCGTGGACGCGGCTCGCGAGGTTGGCCGCTTTGTTCACCAGGTCCGCGTTGACGCGGTTGACGAAGTCCTCCAGATTGAGGTCGAGATCGGCGTTGGTGGGCCCCAGCTTGGAAGCGTAGTAATAGCGCAGGAGCTGCGGGTCCAGGTGCTCCAGGTAGGTCCTCGCCGTGACCGCGGTGCCGGTGCGCTTGGACATCTTCTGCCCGTTGACCGTCAGAAACCCGTGCACCTGCACCCGATCCGGTGTGCGGTATCCGGAGTGTGCCAGCATCGCCGGCCAGAACAGGCAGTGGAAGTACGCGATGTCTTTACCAATTACGTGCACCACGCGGCTGGCGTCGGGTTGCTTCCAATACAGGTCGGCGTCCAGGCCGTGCTCGTCGCAGTATTTCTGCGTGGTGCCGATGTATCCCACGGGCGCATCGAGCCAGACGTAGAAGTATTTGTCGGCCTCCCCCGGCACCTTGAAGCCGAAGTAGGGCGCGTCCCGCGAGATGTCCCAATCCCGCAGGGTTTTGTCCAGGAAAGCGCCCTTGAGCCAGTTCGCGGTGGAGCTGTGCAGATGGTCAGACTCGTCGATCCACCGGGTGATCTGGTCCCTGCACTTGCTCAGCTGGAAGAAGTAGTGCTTCGAGGTCCGGCGGACGGGTGGCGTGCCGCAGATGGCGCAGTGCGGCTCCTTGAGGTCCGTGGGATCGTACGTCGTACCGCACACCTCGCAGTTGTCGCCGAACTGGTCCTCGGCGCTGCATTTGGGGCACGTCCCGCGCACGTAGCGGTCCGGCAGGAACCGCTTGTCATGCTCGCAGTAGGCGAGCTCCACGTCCTTCGTGTAGATCAGGCCCGCGTCCTGCAGACCTTGGTAGATCGCCACCGCGTGGCGCTCGGTTTCCGGGGAGTGGGTGGTGTAGAACAGATCGAAGCTCACCTGGAAGCGCGTAAAGTCCTCCAGATGCTCCTGGTTGTACTTGGCCACCAGCTCCTCTGGAGTGATGCCGAGCTGGCCCGCCTTGATCTCGATCGGCGTGCCGTGGGTGTCGGACGCGCACAGGTACAGCGTGTCCGTGCCCACCAGCTTGTGAAAGCGGACGAAGATGTCGGTCTGAATGTACTCGACCAGGTGGCCGATGTGAATGTCACCGTTGGCATAGGGCAGGGCGGACGTCACCAGTAGTTTGTCTGCGCTCATGACAGCTATGGATGCGTCATTGACCGCCGCGCGTCAAGGTTCGGCAGCGCTTGGAGAGACCGGTCCCCGAATTATCTCCTTGACCCGGTCTGTCGGCGTCGGGAGTATCGGGCGCAAGGCGTTTTCGGAGTGACACCATGCGATTCGTGATGATCGGCGTTTTTCTCGTGTTTCCCGCCCTGGTCGGGGCCGACCTGACTGCTGCCCGTGCGCGTGTGGTCCCCGATGCGAGGCCCAAGCAGCTGCGAGAGCTGCAGGCCAAGCTCGACCAGGTCAACGTTCAGCTCGCCCAGCTCGGATCCTACCTGGATCAGGTCAAGGCACTGCATGTGCAGGTGATACGTCTGCAGCAGGTGGTGCAGCAGCTGGAGCGTGTGGCCGAGGCGCCCGCAGCGCTGGACCGGAAGATCGACGAGGTGAAGCGCGGGCTCGCAGAGCTCGAGCGTCGGGTGGGGCAGCTGCGGCTCCGCAAGGTGCGGATCGCGCATCAGAGCGCGCAGGTGAGCTCTTCGTCCGGGGCTCGTGCCGGCTACGACGGAGGATTCTACGTGGCGTCCCGGAGCGGAAACTACCGACTGACGGTGGGCGGCGTGCTGCGGCTCACGTTCCGCGCGGGAGAGGTCACCGGAAACGCCGCCCTGGAGCCGCCGGAGAAGGTGGATCTGCTGCAGATGAACCTCCCGAACGCGATGCTGATGTTCTCCGGCAATCTGTTCTCCAAGAAGCTGAGCTACTACCTCGAGCTGGAGTTCGGGGGCGGGAACACCGTCGCGTTGAACGATCTCTATCTGCACTTCCGGGCCTGCCAGTATTTCGGCGTCACCGCCGGACAGTTCCAGGCGGGCTTTGCCCGGCAGCAGGCGCTCGATCCCTACGACATCATGTTCGTCGACTCCTCCCCGACGTCGCTTTTGTTCGGCAGGGGCCGGGACATCGGCCTCAAGCTGCACTTCTACCAGTGGAAGGATCGGATCTTCGAGGAGATCGGGGTGTTCAACGGCGCCGGGGTGAACGCGGGCGGCAACGACAACGTGGATTTCCTGTACATGGCCCGGGTGGGAATCGCTCCCCTGGGCGCCGTGCCGGGCATGGATGGGGACCTTCGGAGCGGCAAGCGTCCGCTCCGGTTCCAGCTCGCCGGCGCGTACATGTTCCTCCCCATGCCCTCCGGACGGGATCTGGACGGTAAGCACGGCATGGACAACCTGTTCGTGCACCAGGCAGCCGCGGAGCTCACCGCCGTGTGGGCGGGATTTTCGCTCAACGGAGAGTTTTTCTATCGCCTGGAGGATCACGGCGCGGCGGTGACCGAGCTGCCCGAGCCCGAGAAGCGGCGGCGCTCCTTTCTCGGCGGGTACGCGCAGCTCAGCTACACGATCCGGCTGCGCATGCTGTTGCAGCTCACGGCGCGGTACAGCTACGCCGAGCCGGTCGGGTTCTGGCAGCGGGCCGGGGAGAGGCTCTCGTTTGGCTGGAGCTCGCCCTTGGCGGGGTTGGACAATGCCGGGATGCCCGAGAAGATCCACGAGGTCACCGCGGGTGTGAACCTGTACGTGCTTAAAAAGCACGTGAAGATCATCGCCAACTACACGTATCTGAATGAGCGGGGCTATACGCTCTCGGATTCCACCGGCAAGCAGAACCGGAACGTGCACCTCGGCTCCCTGCTGCTGCAGGGTCGCTTCTGAGCCACCGACCCCATGTCGGACGATTCTCCTACCACCGAGTCGGAAGCAGGAGCGCTGTCGCCCCGGCCGCGGTCCCTCCGCAGACGTTTGGCCTTTCCCATCCTCGTCGTGGGGATCGCAGCGCTGGTGGCCCTGTGGTCCCGAGGCCGCCCCGTGGAGGTGGAGATCACCTACGATTTCGGGAAGCTGGCGCCACGGCTGGCACGGCTGGTGCTTTCGTACCGGCGTGGAAAGGGGGAGGAGCAGTCGGTCGACGCCAGCTTTCCGTCGCCTCAGGGCGCTCCGAGGCGGTATCGACACACGCTGAAGCTCAAGCCTGGAGCCTACACGATCCGGGCAAGGCTGCACCTGCGCGCCGTGGACGGGGCCGCCGAGGTGCGTAGGGTCACGCGCCGAATCCAGGTGGAGAGCGGAAGCGATCAGCGCATCAAGCTGAGATTCGGCCGGTGATGAATTATCTGTGTCCCGGTTGGGACCAGACGAGGGTGAGCTGGTGGAACAGGCAGCCCCTGGGTGAGCCGGCCGGGTCCACGAGCGCGGACGTTCGCGACCAGCGACCTGTTTTCTCGGCGTAGGAGAGCGTGCAGCTCCCGCCGCCGCCGGGCGCCTCCCGCGCGGCGTCCAGGAGTGCGACGAAGGCCCCCACCGGGGTGTCGAGGCCAGCCCACACCATGAGTGAATTCCGGCTGGAGCGACGTTTCTCAGGGCCGGCGCGCGCGGTGCGCCGATAGATCTCGTACAGGTGCTTCGTCAGGCTCGTGCGCGCCCGAGGGGTAAAGGAACTTCCCGCGGCAAAACACCCCTTGTCTGCGTTTCGAATCCCGCCCGGGCAGTCCGGGCGCCCCCAGCGCGTGACGTGAACCCGCCCGCTCTGCAGGCCGATGGCGATGGCGGGGGTGCGCGGCGGCGACGACCGGAGGCCGTGTCCCTTGCCCGGTGGAGTGCCCGGAAGATCCAGCGGGATCGCGGTGCGGTGCTCTCCGGCGCCGTCGGCGACGAGCCAGGGGCGCAGAAAACCGGCTCGCATGGCGGTATAGAGCACGGCGCGCAGGGTGCGGAACGGCACCGCGGGTTGGGCGTGAATCGCGATTCGCGTCGATGCGGCACGGGCGGCTCGGCGGGCCTGCAGCGCCTGGTGCAGCTTGGGCACGAACAGACCGTCGATGCCGTCACGGAGCTGAGTGCGGGGAAGGCGCCCGTCCTTCAGGGGGCAAAGCGGCTTGCCGTCGAGCTGCAGCTGGCGGCGGGAGAGCCCGACGGCAACGTCTGCTGCCTTTGGGAGTGGGTAGCGGGCGGTGGTGACGGGGAGCGCACGCGCCCAGGGTCGCGGTGGGGAGCTTTTCTTCTTGCAGCCGGCCATGCCGATCAGCAGTACGAGGAGCCAGGCTGCGGTGCCGGACACACCGCCGAGCCGGGGCGTTCCAGTGGATCTCGGGTCCTTCCTCATGGGGTGTGTATACCATATCTCCGGGTGGGAAAAGCGGCGCCCTCCTCCTCACCCCGAAGCAACCGGAAACAGGGAATCACCGAGGGGTAGCGGATCACAGCCCTTTGCTTGTCGAGGCTCCGCGTAGCAATTATAGTAAGCACAGAATGGGCAATGAAGTAATTGCGCTGCTCGGTGAGCTGGAAGCGCGGATCGATCGGCTGAAGATATCGTACGAGCAGTACTTCCTCGGGATCGACAAGCTTGCGCCCGAGAAGGAGCGTCAGGAGTGCGCCCGCATCGTGCGGCGAATCCAGACCGCCCAGACCACCAACACCGCGCTGCGGTTTCGGCTCAACTCACTGAACCAGCGATTCCTGTCCTACCAGAGCTACTGGAACCGGATTCTGCGGGAGATCGAGGCGGGGACCTATCACCGGGATCTGGCGCGGGTCGAGCGGGACATGAAGCGGCGGGGGATCAACGTCGAAGGGCTGTCCAAGCTGCGCAACAAGGGCGAGCTCGAGGCGGCGCTGATGAAGGGTCTCGCCGAGGAGGCGCGGTCAGAGGCGCAGGCAGGCCCCCCTCCGGTGCCTGCGGATGCGGTCACGTCGGCGCAGCTGTCGGCCGTCAGCCGCGCGTCCGGTGGGGTCACCCTCGACGATATCCCCCCGGTCGGCAGGGCCGGCGGTGCGTCTCCTCCCCCGCTCCCCGCCGGGATTCCCCCCCCGCTCCCCGCCGCGGTGCGGCGCGCGGCACCGTCTCCCTCGAACGAAGCCGGTGCGGCCCCGGGGGGGAGCGACGACCGGATGCGCCAGCTCTACAAGGCCTACATCTCGGCCAAGGAGCGGACCGGTGAGTCCACCGAGGGGCTCTCCTATGATCGCTTGGTGCGCACGCTCCAGAAGCAGGTTCCTGCCATTCAGGAAAAGACCGGCTGCACGCACGTGGACTTCAAGATCGAGATTCGTCAGGGAAAGACGATCCTCAAGGCGGTCCCCAAGCGGTAGCCCGCGTCTCGTCCTGACAGGGCAGGCAAAAAAACCGACTACCGTCGGCGCCAGAGCCGCCGCTCCATGGCGCTGAGAAGCGGCCGGCAGGACTCCGCCTCGAGGGCGCTGATCCGGAAGGTCTGGTCCACCTTGCCGGGTAGGCTGGTCCCCCTGTCGTCGAGCTGATCGATTTTGTTGTAGACCACCAGGCGATCGATGGAGCCCAGCTGCATCCCGCTGAGGATGGAGTCCACGGCGTCCACGCGCTCCTCCCAGCTCGGCTCGGCCGCGTCCACCAGGTGGAGCAGCAGGTCTGCGTCCTCCAGCTCCTCCAGGGTCGCGCGAAAGGCCCTCCTCAGCTCTTCCGGGAGCTCCCGGATGAAGCCCACCGTATCGGTGAGCACCAGCTCCCGCTCCTGAGGGAAGCGCAGGCGACGCGTGGTGGGGTCCAGCGTGGCGAACAGCTTGTCCTCGGTGAACACCCGACTGGCGGTGAGGGTGTTGAGCAGCGTGGATTTGCCCGCGTTGGTGTAGCCGACGATGGCCACCACGGGAATGTCACGTCGACCCCTCCGCCGGCGAGTCAGGCTGCGGCGCTGGGAGATCCGGTCGATCTCCCGTTCGAGCAGGGTGAGCCGGTCCCGGGCGCGACGGCGGTTGATCTCCAGCTTGGTCTCGCCAGGGCCCCGGCCACCGATGCCACCGGTGAGGCGGCTCATCATCGTGTTTTTCGCCACGAGTCGGGGCAGGGTGTAGCGCAGCTGGGCCAGCTCCACCTGCAGCTTACCCTCGCGGCTGGTCGCGCGTTGGGCAAAGATGTCCAGGATCAGCATCGTCCGGTCGATGACCTTGAAATCCGTGAAGTTGGACACGGCCCGGGCCTGCGCCGGGGTCAGATCGGGATCGAAGAGCAGATACTCCACTCCGAGCTGCATGGCCCGGACCAGGAGCTCCTCGAGCTTTCCGCGCCCCACCGCGAAGCGGGGATCGGGGTTGCTGCGGCGCTGGTGCACCACCTCCTGGATGTCGATGCCCGCGGTACGGGCCAGCTCCTTCATTTCGTGAATTCGCCCGGCGGCCGCGTCGGCCGATCCCCGGGTGACACAGACCAGGATGGCCGGCTGCTCAGGCTGCGCGGTGGGCAGGGTCCGTGCTGCCTGGGCAAAGGCCCCTTCGAGCAGGCTGATCAGCTGCTGGAAGTCCACGTCCATCAGGTGTAGCTGCTGTGGCGGCTCCACCTGATGGGTTTCGTGAAGCCGGTCGTGTGGCAGCAGGTGAGCGAACTGGACCGTGACAGGCAGGTCACCGTCCTGGTGCAGGGTGGCCACGAGATCGAGGCGGAGCAGCGCCAGGTCGGTCAGGTCGTCCTGGGTCAGCTCCACCGAGTCCAAGTGGCTGTGGACGAGCCGCAGGCCGCGAAAACGACCCCGACCGGCCCGGATTCGTCCAAAGTCCGGGAGCTGCAGCCTCGTGGCGTCACCCACGAAGACATTTTCCACCTGGCCCTTGCGGTCCACGAAGATCCCCACCTGACGTCCGATCTCGTGGCTGATCCGGCACAAGGTCTGCGCCAGCTCAAGGGTGACGATCTTCTCGGGAGGGACCTTACGACGATAGAGGCGGGACAGCGCCTTGAGCTGGCTCGCCTTCAGGCCGGTGGTATGTCCGGTGACGCTGGGCAGCTAGGGTCCCCAAAGTTGGTTGAGGCGTTTCTGAGTCGGGACACTACCCGTCCTGCCCCGCGTCGCCCTCCTCCCCCTCGAATTGCTCCTCGAGCAACGTAAGTGCCACCAGCAGCGCTTTCTTGGTGTTCTCCACCGCGGCCCGGTCGGCGTTCATCCGATCCACGGCCGCTTCGATGTGCTGCAGGTGAGTGGCGACGTCCCCTTCGAGCCCCGCGATGCTCGCCTCTTGGGACCGGATGGTTCCGTCGCGCTCCTCGAGGGTGACCTGCCTTTGCTCGAGCTCGGACTGGAGCTGCGCGACCTGCCCCTCGAGCCCGGCGATTTTGCCTTCCAGCTCGGAGATCGCGTGGGCGTGCTGCTCGTTGGCCTGATCGAGCTCTGACCGGTGGCGCTGGTTGGCGCCGGCGAGGGCGTCTTCGTGCTGCTGCCTGGCCTCCGCCAGCGTGGCGTCAGCCTGCTGCCGTGCCTCGGCGAGGGCGGCCTCGTGCTGCTGCTGCGCCTCGGCGAGGGCGGCCTCGTGCTGCTGCTGCGCCTCGGCGAGGGCGGCCTCGTGCTGCTGCTGAGCCTCGGCAGAGGCGGCCTGGG
>JBDRSE010000308.1:0-24259 GCA_043825095.1 bacterium | reverse complement strand
GGGGTCGCGCATGGACAACTCGATCGTTCAGGACGCCGATCCATCCCGGCTCGCTTTGTTGCCAGGCGGTCGAATATTCCCGATATGCTCCCTTCTGGCGCCTCGCGAGCCGGGCGCCTCGGCGCCCTGATTCGAGGAGTTGTCCATTCGCGACCCCTTAGGGGGCGGAGGGGGCGAAATGAGCCACGAAGTGGCATAGCGATCTCCGGGAGGGTGCCCCATTGCTCGGTGCCGCAGAGCGACAGATCCGCCGCTCCGCGGCTCAGGACACCCCTCCCGTCCCCTCAAGGGGAAGCCCGCGCTGCGCGTGGGGGCGCTGCGCCGTCCACCACGTGAACGGTTACTAATTGCCTTTTTTGATCACGCTGCTTGCCAGCGTGCCGCGAGTCTGAAATATTTCCGGGCATGCGCTGGCCTCTGGCAATCGGGCTGTCTCTGGCGGTCAATCTGACGGGCTGGACCCTCTTCGCGGCGTGGATGGCCTCGTCCACCTCGCCGGCCCACAGGAAGACCTCCCTGGTCACCTTTGTTCACGCAGCGCCCGCGCCGGCCCCGCCGCTGAGCCGGCCGGACCCGCAGCCTCGACCCAGCCCGAAGCTGGCGCAGCCCAGCCCGAAGCGACCGCTGGCACGCCTCCACAGGCCCCGGAGAGCGCCGGCCCCGTCGGTCCCTCAGCCCGCGGCGACAGCGCGGCCCGCGCCGTCGCCGCCCGAGAGTGTTCCAGCCAAGGCCCCGACGCCCCACGCTGCTTTGGAGCAGGCGCCACCGCGTCATGTCGCCGACACGCCGACACGCCGCCGGGCACAGGCCGCCGCGCCGACGCCCCACACCGCCGGGGATCTGGCGGCCCTGCGCTCCCGCATCCGTCGCGCGATCAACCGTCACCGGCACTACCCGCGCCTGGCCCGCAGACGAGGCATCGAGGGCCGGGTCGTGCTGGCCTTCCGGCTCAACCAAGGCGGGAGCATCGGTCAGGTCCGCGTGATCCGCTCCGCCGGAAAGCTGCTCGACCACGCCGCCCTGGCCGCGCTGCGCAGGGCCGCTCCCCTGCCCTACTACCCCGACTGGGTCAAGCTCCCCATCGTGTTCCAACTCGACGACTGAGCTCCTGGTCAGAGAATATCCGCGCGGGGCCCGATCACAGCTGCAGGTCCTTGTCTTGGCCGGGGAAGGGGCTGGTCCCGGGACTGCCGGGGAAGCCGCCGCCGCCCTGGCCGGGCATCTTGAGCTTGTAGGGATCGCCGCCGGGAGCGGTGGGTGCCTGACGAGCCTTGTAGGCCTTGAACGCCTCGCGGAACTGCTCCATGAGCTGTGTGACCTTGGCGCGCCTTGCCTGGGACAACGACGCCAGCCACCCCTTGGCGGCCTCCTTGGCCTCCTCCAGGCGATCGAGCTGGTAGAGCATGCGCCAGAGCTGGAACCGCGCCTGCTCATCCAAGGGGTCCAGCCGCACCGACTTTTTCAGCAACGCGATGCCCTGCTCGACCTTCTTGGTGACGATCAGGATCATCGCCCGAGCCAGCAGCGCCTCGATCAGCTCCGGCTCCAGCTCCTGCGCCTTGTCCAGCTGCGCAGAGGCCTCGTCGATCCGGAGCTGCTTCAGCAGGATGTCCGCCTTCATGACGTAGGCCACGGCGTAGCCGGGATCGCGGCTGATGGCCTGATCCAGGCTGCTCATGGCCCGCTCCAGCCCCCCCTTCGCCTGCTCCTTTGCCAGATGCCCCAGCGCCACCAGCAGATACCGGGGCGCGTCCTCCCGCACGCTGCGGGCGGAACGGAAGGCGTCCAGGGCCGGCGCCACACCGCCACTCTTCATGAGGAACATGCCCTTGGCCGCCAGCAGCGTGGCCGATCGCGGCGCGAGACGCAGCGAGGCATCGAGCTTCTCCACGGCATGCGCCACGTCGGTCTGTTCCTCCGCCATCGAGATGGCCTGCAGGCTCATGCCGTGCGCCACGGCCTGCAGATCTGACAGAACCTCGAACTCCTTTGCCGCATTCAGCGTTCCCCGCGCCGGATCGACGACCATGGCCGGGCGGCCCGAATAGCCGGCCGACTTGTAGATCGCCACTCCGAAGTACCCGATATGACCCCAGGGATCCGCCGGCCCCTTGCGATCCGTATGGCGGTAGATCTCGGCCAGCACGGCGTGCAGTCCCGCCGCCCGGGCGACAGCGAGGTACAGACAGGCCAGCTCGTAGCTGTACACCGTAACCGCCTGCTTCTCACGCATGGCCCCATAGAGCTGCGACGCCGTGAGGACCGCGCCCGGCTTCGGGCGTCCGGGCCGCCGCACCGTGATCCCCTTGGGACCGAGCGAACGCCGGATCGCGGCGAGGATGGCCGCCGCGACCTTGCCCCCGTCGGGTTCGCGCCCCAGCGTTCGCCCCAGCGCCCGGATCGCGTCGTCAGCGGTGTGATAGACGGTCGTGATCGGGGCCCCACGACGCCGCGCCACGTCCCTGAGCGTGCCGGTCGACACCGGGCCCATGGCCACGTTCCGGGGGCCGTTGTCCACCGGCTTGGGGCGGAGCAGGTAATAGGCACCGACCCCCGCACCCAGGAGGAGAACGACGATCCCCGCGCCGAGAAGGAGCCGCCGTCGGGAGGTCGCCCCCTCGCCGCTCGCCGAAGCCCTGCCCTCCGCGCGTTTCGAATTGGCGTCCTCTGCTAAAAGTCCGTGGCGCCGCAGACACTGGGGACACCGTGGCTTCTCGTCCCCGGACTCGAAGGTGTGTTCACAGTTTGCACACGTGTACTGCATAATCAGGTCACCGCGTTCCAGATAGTGTTCGTGAGCCGGGGGCGGGACGCAAGGACCGCAGGGCTAGCCGTCCTTCGCCGCTCCGGCGTGATAGAAGCTCGCGAAGCTCTTGCAGTTGGACTGCTCCAGGGCTTTCTTCAGCGCGATCCCCCGCTTCAGGGACACCCCGGCGCGGGTCAAGTCGCACAATCCCTTGTACAGAATCCCGTGAATCTGACTGAGAAATCTCTTCCGGGCGCGTCTGCGCATTCGGCGCAGCTTCCCGGCCTGCTTCGGCCGAAATCGTTCGTACACGTCCTGCACGCAGCGCTCCAGCTTGTCCCGGAACATCGCGCATTGCACGGCCGGGACGCATTTCTTCGCCCGCAGATCACAGCGCAGGCCGTCGAGGCACCCGTCGCTGTCGGTGCACTCCTTACCGAGCCCCACCTTGTCGATTTTCTCCGTGCACTGCCGAGCCTCGCACTTGTCGCTCAGGCATTCGCGATCATAGGTGCACTGCGCGCCCTTGGCGCCACGGAGACGCAGCTGCTCACCCTTCGGCGGCTGCGATCCGCTGCAGCCAAAAACACCGAGCCCGAAAGCGACGCACGCGGCAACCAGCAGTGATACGTCTCGGCTTTGCATGTTCACCACCCGAATCGGGCCTCCTCGCCCGGTTGCTTCTGCTCCGGAGAATACACCAACCGGCCTGGGATTCCAACGTCTTGCTGCCCCCGGAGGTGCCCGTTGTCCCCCCCGTCTTCCACGCGTTGACAACATCCGAGTCCACCTGCTACCTTCGGTCCGCGGTGAGCCTGAGGCGCGCGGAACGACAAGCTCTGCGGGCAGGCCTGCCCGGCGACACTTTCCCCGGAGGATTCCATGAGCACAGAAGACACTGCGGTCAGTTACCGCAAGCTGATTGACGACTACATCAAGAAGTTCGGCGACGAAGTCGGTGTCGAGTTCGCAGCCCTCGACGCGGATGGGTACACGAAGGTGAAGCGCGGCAGCGCCATCATCGGCATCAACGTGCTCGAGAAAGAGGGCGTGCTGCTGTTTTTGAGCGCGATCATGCAGGTGCCTCAGACCCGTCAGATCGACTTCTACCGGAAGCTCCTGGAGCTCAACTTCCTGCGGACGAGCGACGGCGCCTTCGCCATCGACGCCCAGAATGACTACGTCTATCTGCGAGCGTTCCGCGGCCTGGCGGGCATCGATTACATCGAGTTCGTGGACATGCTCGACACCGTGGCCCAGGTCGCCGACGAGTGGGACGACAAGCTGAAGGAAGAGTTCGGCGGCGGAGAGTAAGCCCCGGGGCCCGCACTACCTCCGTGGGGCACCCTCGTCATGGAACCACGCCCTCCAGCGCCTAAGGATCTCTTCGGGCCGATCACCCACCGAGGTTGCAGTGACCTCGCGCCCTCCGTCCCCCCGCTCCGAGAGACTCACCCGTAGAAACGATTCCGGCCACAGCTCTGGAAACCGATCGAACCACTCGACGGCGATCACTCCCTCGCCGTCGAAGAGGTCGTCGTAGCCAATGTAGACGCTTTCGTCGGCATCCTCCAACCGATAGAGATCCACGTGATAGAAGGGCACCCGACCGGCGTGCACGTTGATCAGCGCAAAGGTCGGGCTCCGCACGTACTCCTCCGGCGGCACGGCCAGCCCCCGGGCCAGCCCCTGGGCGAAACAGGTTTTCCCCGAGCCCAGATCACCGACCAGGCCGACCACCTCACCGCCCGTGAGCAGCGCGCCGAGCCCGGCCGCCAACCGTTGCGTTCGCGCCGGGCTCCCGGATTCCACTGACCACTGGGTATTCTTCGCGCTCATTCGACTCCCGGCCCCTTTGGACGGAATCCTGTGAGAAGCCCAGGCTAGCTTTCGACGCCGGATTACGCAATAGTTCGTGCCATGACCCAAGGGGCGCTCAGACACGCGATCGGGCCGCTCGGGCTGCTCGGGCTCATGGCCCTGGGCGGGAGCTGCCGGGAGCGCCCCTCCGCCGACCCAGTGAAGCCGGCCCGCCCAATGCAGGCCGCACGACCGGGGGACCTGATCCGGATCGTGCAGCTCCGCGTAAGGGACCGCACCTCGCCCAACGATCAGGTGGTGCGCCTGAGCCGAAAGCAGCTGCGTCAGATCCTGTCACAGGCGCTCGACGACGTGGGGGGCTACTCGCTCGACCCGGGAGGCCGAGGAGCCGGCGCCAACGCCCACGCGCTCACGGTGGACGTGGAGCTGCAGAGCCTCGTCGGCTCCGAGAAAGGCAAGGCGTCCGTACTCTTGACCCTCGCGCTGAGGCGGCTCGCCGCAGCCCCGGACGAGCCGGGCTACGTCAGGAACGCGCTCAACGAAAAGGTCTACGCCCTCGACAAGCTCCAGAGCCTCGAGGTCCTGTACCGGGACATGCTGCGGGTCGCGGCGTCCGAGATGTTGCGCGTCATCCGCATCGAGAGCAGCCTCCGCACCGCCCCCGCGCCACGGGTCGCCCACGCCATCCGGACCTCGCGAATCGACACGCTCGACCAGGGGTGGACCAGCCGAGTGGAAGTGTGGCAGCCGGTCCTGGCGCCCGCCCTCCTGACGCTCCACGGAGACACGGGACTTCCAACGGTGCTCAGCGCGATGCTCCTGGGCTGGTCGACGCCCGCCAGCGGCACCGGCGAGGGCGTGGACGTGCGGGAGGTGGCGATCAAGGCCGCGGCGCTCCGGAAGCTGCGGGAGGCCGTGCCCGAGATCCTGGGCGTGCTGACGCGCGACACCCGTCGCCGCATCCGGGATCTCTGCCTGGGCACACTCGCAGAAATCGGGGATCCCCGGGCGGTCAAGGTGCTCACGCGCTATGCGCGCCAGGGGGACATCCAGCGGCTTCGAAAGGTGATCGGCGTTCTCGGTCAGATCGGCGGAGAAGAGGCCCGCGCGTTCCTCGAGGTCACCGCAGACGGTCACGGGGACGAGGACATCCAGAAGCTGGCGCGAGAGACGCTCGAACGGTTGGTTCGAAAAGCGCCCCCCGCCACGCTCCCCCCCGGCGGTCGCAAGCCCTGAGACGGAGCGGTCTGGGCGCACATCCCACGACTCCCGCACACCCCACGACTCCCGCACACCCCACGACTCCCGGTCCACCGCCGGCCTTGCCGCCGGGCGCGCGACTGCGTATTCTCTCTCCCTGCGCCCCCGGACGCGGCCCCTAGTCACGGCCCGGGAGTGCGGAATCGCGCCCGCTCGGACGCGGGGGAGTGAACAATGTCGAAAGCTCATTTGTATAATGTGGTTCCCGTGCTGCCGAGGGCCCTCGAGCCGCTCGGCGAGCTGGCGTCCAACCTGCTCTGGGCCTGGGACCCGGACCTGTTCCGGCTCTTTCGTCGCGTGGACTCGGAGCTCTGGGAGCAGACCTGCAACAACCCGATCCAGCTCCTGGGACTCGTCAACCAAGACCGCCTGGACGAGCTCAGCAAGGACGAGGGGTTCCTGCATCACCTGCGCCAGATGCACGAGCGCTTCAAGCGGTATCTGACCCAGACGACCTGGTACGGGCAGAAGCACGGCCCGGTGAAACAGGTGGAGATCGCCTATTTTTCAGCGGAGTATGGGCTCGCGCGCTGCCTGCCGATCTACTCGGGCGGCCTGGGCATCCTGTCGGGCGATCACATGAAGTCCGCCTCCGACCTGGGCCTGCCGCTGGTGGGAGTCGGCCTGCTGTACCAGAAGGGCTACTTCCGCCAGTCCCTGGACACCGACGGCTGGCAGAGGGAGCGCCACCAGCGCAACGACTTCTACAACATGCCACTGACCCTGGAGCGCGATGAGGACGGCGCGCCCCTCACCATCTCGGTGGAGTACCCAGGGCGGAACGTCGTCGCCCAGATCTGGCGCGTGCAGGTCGGCCGCGTGAGTCTGTTGTTGATGGACACCAACATCCCGGAGAACAGCAAGGCGGATCAGGACATCGGTGACTATCTCTACGGCGGCAATCGGGAGATCCGAATCCAGCAGGAGATGATGCTCGGCATCGGGGGCCTCCGAATGCTCTCCGCCCTGGAGATCAAGCCAAAGGTCTTCCACATGAACGAGGGCCACTCGGCGTTCATGGCCCTGGAGCGCATCCGACAGCTGATGACCGACGAGGGGTTGAGCTTCTCCGAGGCGCGCATCGTCTGCGCCAGCGGCAACGTGTTCACGACTCACACCGCGGTGTCGGCCGGGTTCGACCTCTTCGAGCGCAGGCTCGTGGAAAAGTACCTCGGACCCCACGTGGCCGGGCTCGACATCGACTTCGAGCGCTTCATGGCCCTGGGGCGGGGCGATCCCTTCGACGGAGCAGCGCCCTTCAACATGGCGCTGTTCGCGGCGCGCAACGCCAATGCCGTCAACGGTGTCAGCAAGCTGCACGGGGAGGTGACCCGTCGCATGTTCCACGCGATCATGCCCGAGATCCCTGTGCACGAAATTCCCGTCGGCTCGATCACCAACGGCATCCACGCGCGCACCTGGACCGCACCCGAGCTCGCCAGCCTGTACGACCGGTACCTCGGCGAGCGCTGGGTGGATGAGCCGGCGAATCACTCGGTGTGGGAGAAGGTGTACGAGATCCCCGACGCCGAGCTCTGGCGCGCTCACGAGCGACGCCGGGGTCGCCTCGTGACCTACACCCGGGAGCGGCTGAAGGCGCAGCTCGGGGGACGCGGATTCACCAAGTCCGACCTGGACGTCGCCGACGAGGTGCTGGACCCGGAGATTCTGACCATTGGCTTCGCCCGGCGGTTCGCGACGTACAAGCGCGCGACCCTGATCTTGACCGAGCTCGAGCGGCTCAAGCGGCTGCTGAACCACCCCTCACGCCCCATCCAGCTGCTGTTCGCCGGCAAGGCGCATCCCCTGGACGAGCCCGGCAAGCGGCTGATCCAGCAGCTCGTGCACTTCTCGGAAGACCCGCTGGTCCGCCGACGGGTCGTGTTCCTGGACGACTACGACATCGAGACCGCGCGCATTCTGGTCGGCGGCGTCGACGTCTGGCTGAACAACCCCCAGCGGCCCATGGAGGCCAGCGGCACCAGCGGCATGAAGGTCGTGTTCAACGGAGGGCTGAACTTCTCCATCCTCGACGGCTGGTGGTGCGAGGGCTTCGAACCGGACGTGGGCTGGGCCATCGGAGCCGGGGAGGAGTACACCGACGTGGAGTACGGGGACCTCGTCGAGGGGCGCGCCCTCTTTCGCACCTTGGAGAACGACATCGTGCCGCTCTTCTATGATCGGGACGCCAACGACCTCCCCCGCGGCTGGATCAGCATGATGAAGCACTCCATCGCCCGGTTGGGTCCGGTCTACAACACCAATCGCATGGTCCAGGCCTACCACGACGAATACTATCTGAAGGCGGCCCAGGGCTACGCCCGGCTCTCCGCGGACGGCTTCGGTCGGGCCCGGGAGCAGGCCGCCTGGCTCGAACAGGTCTACGCCAACTGGACCAGCGTGCAGGTGGTAGAAACGACCCTCAAGGATCCCCCGCAGGACCGCCCCGTGGGTGGCACCGTGGAGGTGACGGTGCAGGTGCAGCTCGGGCAGCTCCGCCCCACGCAGGTGGCCGTGGAGGCCTACGCCGGGCTCGTGGACGACGACTTCGAAATTCCCCGCGGCACCCCGCACACCCTCCAGTGGCAGGAGGAGCTCGGGCCGGGGCTCCACCTGTTCGGCGGCGCCATCCCCTGCGATAGCAGCGGCCAGCACGGCTTCCTCTGCCGAATTCGCCCCGAGATGCCCGGCGCGCCGAAGCTGCTCGGCACGATCCGCTGGGAGTAGCGACCCCGTGATCCCTGGGGTTCGGTCTCTTTTTCCGCTTCGAATCGCCCGGTGAGTTCCGTATAGTAGTGAGCACGAGAGAGTTGGATTCAAGCCTGGGGCGCGGAACAGAAGCGGGCCGAGGCGCAATCCGAATCCGGCATCGAGGCCAACCCGTGAACTACTTCGACACCATACGCAGCAAGGCGAGCCGTCTGAGCACCGAGATCTTCGTGCGCGCCAGCCCGGGGATGTATCTGCTGGGATCGCTCCCGACGGACGACGCAGACGATCCGCTCCGCCGGAGCTTCACCACCGTACCGGCCATGACCGTGGACGAGATCCAGGCCCAGCTCAAAGAGGAGAAGCGCCGCGCCGCTGCCGCGGCGGCGGCCGGGAGATTCCTGTGCCGGGTGGCGAAGTCTGACCGGAATCCCTGGCGCGGACGGATCAGCGTGGGACGGGCCAAGAACAACGATGTGATCATTGATCACCCGTCGGTGTCCAAGCTCCACGCCCACTTCCTCGTGCCGGGGCGCGACTCCCTCACCCTCGACCCCCCTTCCGCGCTCGCGTTGACGGACGCCGAGTCGAAAAACGGTACGCGACTCAACGGCACCCTGCTGGCCGCCGCGTCGGAGGTCGAGATCCGGCCCGGTGATCGACTCCAGTTCGGCGCCGTGACCTGCGACGTGCTGACGGCCGAGTCCCTTCACCGAATCCTGCGGACGAAGTACCCCTCGGCGTCTGCGTAACGGAAATTTTGGAAGGAAGGGGGGGCTAGTCCTGGCGCTTGGGGCCGATGCGCCGGTGCCACACGTGCACGTCCACCGGCTCCGCACCGTTCGGCGTCACGTGGCGGGTGAGCTGTCCGGTGTTGCGGAACCCGGCTGCCCCGAAGGCCTCGGCGGTCATCTCCTCGTCAACATAGGAGAAGCCGAAGATGTTCGCGACCTCGAGCTCGCACAGCGCATTCACCAGCGACTCGGCGCCGTGAACCAGCATCCCCAGCTCCTTGGCGTCGCCGGCGGTATGCAGGAAGTCCAGTTTGGCGTGGCCGAAGGAGTCGTTGATCTCCGCGACGACCCACTTGTCCTTTCGCCCCACCTTGGCCCGGACTGCCAGCTCCGGCCCCTTCAGCCCTTTGCCAAAGGGAGAGTAGAACTCGGTAGAGCCGTCCCGGTAGACCTTGTCCATGATCTTGCGGTTGTCCTCGACCACCTCCACCTTGAGGCCCGGCGGTCGCCGCACAGTCCGCGGCGGCTTGATGGTGTATTCACTGCTGATCTTGGAAAGTCCACCGGTGAGCGGTGAGCCGTCCTCGTCGTAGGCACGGCTCATCACGTAGGCGTCTGCGGTCCGGAAAAAAGCCGGGACCGCTGCCTCCCGCGAGAACCCCACCGTGCGCCAGCTGTTCGAGTCCTGCTTCTCGACCAGGGTGAACACCTTGCGCACCTTCTTGCGCCTGCAGAACTCGTCCAGCATGTTGCGCTTGAGCTGGTAGTTCCCGATCCGATAGTCGAGGATTCGCATGTGACGGTGCCGCGTCGAGAGCAGCATGTAGATGTTCACGTCGCCGCGCTGACAGACGTACTCCTCGATTACATTGTCGAAATCCGTGTTTTTCTCAGGGGTTACAAGTTTGACATAGGGAAGCAGGCTGGCTTCAGCGTTTTCGGAATAATGCATTCGCCGTCTCTCTCCTGACCAGCAGGTGCACGCGTCTAGCGCTCGTACCCCTCTCGGGGCTAAGACATCAACAATGCTAACTAATTACGTGAACCCAGAAGAGGGTATATTCAATCAACGCGGCGCAATATAAAGAAGCGCTAGCACCGTGTCAACCATCAAATTAAGGTAGGCACCCTGCGCCGAAAATCCTACACAACCTATGTCCTCCGCTGGTCTTCCCACCAGACATATAACCAGACGTAACAAAAGAAGAATATCCCAGTCGCATTCGTCCTGTCGAGGCGAGGCGCGTCGAGCCGGTCGGGCAGCCTTGTGTCGGCCTCCAGGATCCTCGCCCGAAAAATTCGACGACGGATCCGAGCGGCCGGATCCGCGGCGCCGAATCAACCGAAAGTCACTGCAATCGCTGTGACAAGCAGTAGGAACGCACTCGAGGCGACCACAATCGCCAGCGGATCCGGTCGTAGCCGCTCGAACAGGGCGTGAGCACGCAGGCGCACCTCCTCAGAGGTGGCGTCACTGGCGAGGGCCGCTGCCTCGAGGCGACACCGCTGAAAGTCGCCGGCCCGGAATGCCTCCCACGCCGTCGCGAAACGCTCTCGCTCCGCCACCTCCTCCTCAGGACAACCTGCGGTCGGCCAGGGCGGGATGCTCAGCGGATCCGCCTCGGACGGGATCGCCCCGGCGGCGGAATCCGTGGCGGCTCCGGAGGCCGCCCCGCTCGAGGATCGTTTACGCCTGCGCTTGACCATCTCACCTCACTCTCTATCCCAACCCTCCGCACCACCGCCGCATTCCGGCGCCCGGACTATTCTACACGGAACGGGCTTCCCGATCACGGAGCGGCTGGGATATAACCGAAGGCCTCGAGGCTGCCCATGGACGATTCGGAGAGGAACACGGTCCGCGGAAAGGTCCTGGCGAAGAGCGCCGTCGTGCTCCGCCGGGACGAGCTCGAGGCGCACGAGGGGGCCGCGCGGATCCTCGGCTCTGCGCGGCGGGAGGCGAGGGAGCTCCTCGCGCAGGCCCGTTCCGAGGCAGAGCGGCTCGCCAGTCGGGCCCGCGCCGAAGGCCTCGCCGAGGGACGGCAGCAGGCGGTGACGCTCACCGTGGCCGCGCGAGCCGAAGCGGCGCGGATGCGGCAGGAGGCCGGAGCGCGCCTGATCCGCCTGGCCGTGGAGCTGGCGCGCAAGGTGCTCGAGCAGGAGCTGCGCGCCTCCCCCGACGCCCTGGGCGCCCTGGCGCGGCAAACCCTGGCCGAGGTTCACTGGTATCCCCGGGTGACGCTCCGACTGCACCCCGAAGATGCCCGGACGCTGCGCGACGTCCATCCCGGACTGGCGGACGCCCTCGACGATGGCGCCGAGTTGATCCTCGAGGAGGACGAACAGCTCCCGCGCGGCAGCTGCCAGGCCGAAACCGAGTCCGGGTTGGTGGACGGCTCCGTAGACGTGCAGCTCGCCGCGCTCGAGCGAGCGCTGCTCGCGGACGCGGCCCCGGGAGGCCACGATGGCTGAGCCAACGGGCGGGAGCCCCCTCGACCGCCTCGACGCGGCCCTCGAGCCCGCCGACGCGCTCCCTCGCCGCATGGAGAGCCGAGGTCGGCTCACCGAGGCCACCGGCATCGTCCTCCGCGCTCGCGCGCCGTCCATTCGAATCGGCGAGCTCGTGGACATCCGCCGGGGGGGGCACACCATTGTCCAGGCCGAGGCGGTGGGCTTTCGGGGGGAGGAAACCGTGCTGATGCCGCTCGGATCCCTCACCGAAATCGGCCCCGACTGCGAGGTCGTGCCCTCTGGTCGCCCCTTGACCCTCCGTTGCGGCGAGTCCCTGCTCGGCCGCGTGCTCGACGGCCTCGGGAGACCCGCCGACGGCCGTCCCCTGGCCGCGGACACGGCTCCCTGGCCGGTGGACCGCGCCGCGCCGGACCCCCTCGGCCGTGCCCGGATCCGCGAGCCCCTCAGCCTCGGCATCCGCGTGCTCGACGGCCTCTGCACCGTGGGAACGGGACAGCGCGTAGGCCTCTTCGCAGGCGCCGGCGTGGGCAAATCCACCCTGCTCGGACAGATCGCCCGTCAGGCAGCGGCCGACGTCTGTGTCGTGTGCCTCGTGGGCGAGCGCGGGCGCGAGGTGCGGGAGTTTCTCGAGGAAAGCCTGGGACCCGAGGGCCTCGCACGCTCCGTGGCAGTGGTGGCAACGTCAGAGCAGCCGAGCCTGATCCGCCTCAAATC
This sequence comes from bacterium, assembly GCA_043825095.1. Lineage (GTDB taxonomy): Bacteria > Myxococcota_A > Polyangia > HGW-17 > JAJRWW01 > JBDRSE01. The sequence continues at coordinate 11,803 of JBDRSE010000308.1, read as the reverse complement.
CGCGTTCGTGGCCACGGCCATCGCTGAGTACTTCCGGGACCGGGGGAAGCGGGTGCTTCTGCTCATGGACTCCCTCACGCGCTTCGCCCGGGCTCAGCGGGAGGTGGGGCTGGCCGCCGGGGAACCCCCGGCGCGGCACGGCTATCCGCCGTCCGTGTTCGCCCTCCTGCCGCGGCTGCTCGAACGCGCCGGGAACGCCGCCCGGGGGTCCATCACGGCCATCTACTCCGTGCTCGTCGCCGGCGGAGACCTGGAGGAGCCCATCGCCGACGAGGCTCGCTCCATCCTCGATGGGCACATCGTGCTCAGCCGCGAGCTGGCCGAGGGCGGGCACTTCCCGGCCGTGGACGTGCTCGCCAGCCTGTCCCGCGTCATGAGCTCCGTGGTCGACGACGACCATCGCCGGGCCGCGGCCACCCTGCGCACCCTCCTTTCGCACCACGCGGACAAGCGGGACCTCATCGCCCTGGGCGCCTACAAGCGCGGCGGTGACGCCTGGGTGGATCAGTTTCTGGAGCGCCAGCGGGCGATCCACGCCTACCTGCGACAGCCCCCGGATCGGCCAGCCACCTTCACCGACGCCATCGACGGGTTGGCAGAGCTCGTGCGGGGGCTGCGCTGACCGCGGGGTCCCGCGCGTCACGGCGCCATCCCCTCGCCCCAGGCTGCCGAATGCCGCCGTCCAACCGTACCCAGTGGCAACGACCCACGCGCGCTGCGCGCGCCTTGGTCTGGGCGCCCGGAGCAATCGCGGTCCTGTGCGCGTGGGCCGCCTCGGCCGGCGCCGTCCCCGGGAGGGTTCTGTCCCCGGAGAGCACGACAACCATTCGACGCCTGCTGTGGCCGGACGACCTGGGCTCCGATCTGGGCCAGGGGTGGCGGGTGGGTGATCTCACGGTCACGTCCGATCGCGCCGTCTGGCACCTGCTCGGTCCCAAACGTAACGGACGGGCCCTGCACGGGGCCCTCGTCCTGCGAGCTCCCGGGCTGGGGCGAGCCCTCGAGAGCGCGCACTTCTCGATCCTGATTCAGGGCCCCGTGCCGTGGAAGATCCGCGTGGCGCTGACCACTCGGATCCAGCGGAACGACCGCCGAAATCCCTGGACGGGAGGAGCGGCCCGGGAGCCGCAGACGCACCTCCGGAGCCGGACCCCCTGGCGACCGTCCCTCCTGTTGATGATCGGCTTGTTGGGCCTCGCGCTGCTCACGCTGTTGTCTCTGCCCACCATGCTGCGGGCCACGACGCTCCCGCGTCGGGACTGGCTGCTGGTCAGCGTGGTCGTCGTCGCGGCCTGGACGTTGCGATCGCCCTGCGCCCGGTTCATGCCGGCCCACGTGAACGCTCACGCCTATGAAACCGTGCAAGAGGTCAAGCAGCCCCTGGGGGATGATTACCTGGCATACGGCAACGCCTATCAGGCGTTTTTCAAGGTCGTCAGCCCCGGCTCGGTGGTGGCGGAGAGGCTCGTCTACGAAGCAAACGCCGCCCTCGGCGCGCTCAGCGCGGCGCTGCTGTTCCTGACGCTCTTGCTGCTCACCCGGGACGTCCGGATCGCCTTCGCCGCCGCCCTCCTTCTGGCGGTCCTTCCGTCACACGTCCGCCTGAGCGCGAGCGAGTCCCGCTTCGTGCTGGCCGGGTTCCTCACGCTGTACAGTGTCGTGATGACGGTCCTGTACGTGCGCCGCGGCGGGTTCACACCGGCCCTCGCCGCAGGCCTTGCCTGGGCCATTACCACCCAGGCTCGACCCGAGCTATTCCTGCTCCTTCTCGGCGTCCCCCTCCTGTACTGGGCCGTTCCCGACCGGCGAGGGCGCCCGTTCGGACTCCCGGTCGCGCTCGCGGGCCTGCTGTTCGTGCTGGTTTCCGGAGAGTGGCTGCTGCTCACGGCGCAACGCCTCACAGCGGGTGGAAACGCGACCAGTGGGCTCGCGCCCTGGCAGATGCTCAACGTCCCCGGCATGCTCGGCCTGGGATCGGCTCGCGCGCCGGCCGCGGTCTGGTTCGACGGTCGATTCACGCCGACGTGGCTGCCCCTGCTGAGCGCTGTCGGCCTGGTTGCCCTCCTCGTCAAAAGACGAACCGGCACAGCGCTTGCGCTCCTCGTGCTGGCCTGGGCCGGCACCGCCGCAGGCCTGTCGTTCCAGCACGGCGCAAACAACATGCGTCTTCAGCTGGTGGGACAGCCCTTCGGCATCGCCCTGTGCGCGGTGGGCCTGGTCGCCGTCGCATCCCTGGCCCGAGACAGCCGGCACCGGCTGCTCGACGTGGCGCTGTGCTGCCTCGCGGCGGGCGCCACGCTCTGGTCCCACGGCGAGCTCGTGCGACACGTCTACACGCCCCAGCGGGAGTATCTCTTCGTGAAAAGAACCATCCCGCGACTTCCGGACGACTGCCGTATCTTCTATCCCACGTCCAGCACGAAACACCCGAGCCATCAGCCGACGTACTTAAGCGATGAGGCCGGGCGCAATCACTACTGGGAGCCCGTTGCTCCCCCGGGGCGCCCCACCCTCGGCGTGCGCGGCCACTGTCGACTCTGGTATCGCCCGACGGCCTGCTATACGGTGGACGGCCTGAGGCCAGCGGACATCCAAAAGGGCCTGCAGCGGGGCTGCGCGGCTACGGAACAGCGGCTCCGGCTGCGTCCTGTGCAGGTGCGTAGGATCCGCGCCGCGCCGTACCACATCGAGCGCTACGGCCGCAAAGAGCTGGAGATCGGCTTCTATGAGATTCTTCCGTGATCCCCGTGGACCCGTCGCCCGAGACGCGGTAGTCAGGGAACGGGATCATGTTTGACAAGATTGCTCTGGTGTTGGGACCGGCCCTGGCGTGCCTCGGCGGCCTGATCGGTTGGCTGCTGGCGCTGCGGCGGCGCCATCCCGAAGGTGGTTTCGGGAGCATCCTGGCGATTGCCGCGGGCGTCGGTGGCGTCACGGCCCTGCTGGCGGGCACCCTCCTGGTCATCATCGTGCCCAGCTCGGCACGGATTACCGGGCGGTTCATCTGCCGCCCCGGCTCCACCCAAGTCATCGAAACGATCCAGCGCACGGACTCCACCGAATACGTCGACCGCTGTGTCACCCGGGACGCCCGCCGCCAAGAGCCGAGCTTCCCCTCCTGGCTGTTTCTGCTCCTTTTGTACGGCGTACCGCTTGTGAGCGGCGCGTGCCTGATCGCGGCACAGATCAGGTGGTCCTCGGACAAGGGCCGCGGGCCGCCTGAGCTGAGCGCACTGCGCTACGTCACCGGCGGGATTTTCCTGCTGGGCGTCGCCGGCGTGACCACCCTGGTTGGCCTGACGGACTTCTCCGCCTCACCCCCGGCCCACCCCCCTTCCCTCGGCGCGAAGCCCGGCTGCACGCTCTGGGTCGGCACGGCCCCGGGGAAGCTCAAGGGACTGCGGATCGAGCTCCTGCTCTGCGCCCAGGGCGGGGACGTGACCGGCGTCGCGCAGTGGTCCGGCCGCAGGATCGGCTGGAGCCGCCGCGCCCTATCGGGACGCTGGGACGAGCAGACCAGGACCTTCGAGCTGCGCGACACGAAGTTCCAGGCCAACCACCCCGGACCCAATGTCCGGCACTGCCTCGTGGAAGGCTTGACCCTCACCCGAGGGGCCGACGACACCCTGACCGGACCGTACTTCTCGCAGAAGTGCAGGGACAAGGGTCACATGGTCCTCCGCCGCGTCGGACCTGTGCCGGCGGCTCCCGGGAAACAACCATGAGCCGGTGGTGGCCGCCGCCCAACTGTGGCATCATCGAGACATGAGACGTCTTCTCGCCATCGCGCTCGGCATCACGGTGAGCTTTGGTTTTTCCGCGACCGTCGAGGCGACGGTGCTCCGGAGCCTGAGCCTCGCAGAGCTGTGCGAGCGTTCGCCGACCATTGTGCGCGGCACGGTGCTGCGGCGGCAGTCCTACTGGGCCAACGGGCGGATCCTCACGGCGGTGACGATGCAGGTGGAGCGCAGCCTGCGGGGGACGAAGCGTAAGGGCGCGTTGGTGACCTTCTGGCGGCTCGGCGGCCGCGTCGGTCGCTACGCCCAGCGAGTGCTGGGGGCGCCTACCTTCCGACGCGGGGAGCGCGTGGTGGTGTTTCTGAAGCGGCGCGCGGGACGGTTGTTCGTGACCGGCATGGTGCAGGGTCGGTTCTTCATCACGGGCACCCGCGCGTCGCTGAGGGTTCATCCGACCAGCCCTGGTGTCGCGCTGCTGGGCCCGCGACGCGCGCTCCGCGCACCCGTAGCACTGTCGGTATTCGAAAAGAGCGTGCAGACGCAGCTGCAGGCGTCGATAGGACGCCGGCGATGAGGGGTCGGCGCCTCCCCGGGCTCGCGGGGCCGGCCCTGGTGGCCCTCCTGGCGGGCGCGCTCTGCGCTCCGGCGCAGGCCTATGTGCGCACCCGGACCACCGAGGGGGGGCGCCCCATCTTCTGGCAGGGCAGTTGCATCTTCCTAACACCGAGCGCCGAGGGGTCCCTCGAGCTGCCCCTGACAGAGGTCACCGCCGTCATCCAGGCGGCGGCCGATACCTGGACAAACGTGGGCTGCAGCTACCTCCAGCTCGTGGTGGAGGAGTCCCAGCCGGGGCTCTTCGGGGCCTTCGACGACGACGGACGGAACCAGAATGTGATCGTGTTCGAGGAGGTCTACTGGCCCTACGACCACTCCGCTGCCGGCCTCACGACCATTACCTACATCGCGTCCGATGACGCGGGGAGGGATGGACGCGTCGTGGACGCCGACGTGGAGCTCAACGGCGTGGACTTCACCTTCCGCACCGACGGGAGTCAGGACCACCACGACCTGCAGAATGTGCTGACCCACGAGCTCGGGCACGTGGTGGGTCTGGACCACACCTGCGACGACGGGATGATCGACCCTACGCCCCTGGACCACCTGGGCGCACTCATCCCGTCGTGCCTGCCCCTGGACCAGCTCCCGCCGACGATCAGCGAGGCGACGATGTTCAACTTCGCCTTCCCGGGCGAAACCATGAAGCGCACCCTGGAAGCGGACGACACCGCCGGGGTGTGCGCGATGTACCCCGTGGCCGAAGATCCGGGCGTGTGCGAGCCCGTGCCGCCCCTTTCGCAGCCGGGATGCTCCGTCGGAGGCGGCCGGGGGACCGGCGCCGGCGGCGCGCTCCTGTGGATCCTGATTCTCGGCTGGCTGCGGAAGCGGCGGGGAGGTCAGAGCACCAGCTTGTAGCCGGTGCCGTACACCGTGAGGATGTGCTGGGGGTGCTTGGCGTCGTCCTGGAGCTTTCGGCGGAGCTTGACCACCACGTTGTCCACGGTCCGGCTGCTGGGCGCCCCCTCGGCGCCCCACACGTGTTTGAGCAGCTCCTCCCGGGACACGACGCGGCCCGCCCGCCCGTGAAGGATCTTGAGACATTCCGCCTCGTAGAAGGTCAGCGTCTCCCGCTTGCGGCCGATGGCGACGAGCTGTGCCGACAGGTCCACGGCGGCTTTACCGATGAGGATGGGGCCGTGGGGCGACGACACCGCCTGCCGCTGAACCAACCGCAGCAGCGCCTGCATGCGGGCGATCAGCTCGGCGACCCCGAAGGGCTTGGTCACGTAGTCGTCCGCGCCCGCCTCGAGGCCCCGGATGATGTCACTCTCCTGACTTCGCGCCGAAAGGATGAGGATCGGCACCCGGGGCAGCAGGCGGCGCAGCTCGCCACAGACCGCGAAGCCGTTTCGGTCCGGGAGCATGAGATCCAGCACCACGCAGTCCGGAGGCTGGCTGCGGGCGCTGCGGAGACCCCCATCGCCGTCCAGGGCCGAGGCCACATCGAAGCCCTCGAAGCCCAGGGCGTCGGTGAGCCCCCGCACCAGATCGGGCTCGTCCTCGATGATCAGCACTCGCTGTTTCCGACTCGACTGCATCAGTCCTGTCCCCGCCGGCCGGCGCCGGTGCGCTCCGGCGGATCCGCGACGGGTCCCGCCACGTCCTCCGCCCGTGAAAGCGTCACGCAAAACGCCGTGCCGCCGCGCTCCCGGTCGGCCACCGAGACGGACCCGCCGTGGGCCTCGGCGACGAGCTGCACCAGGCTCAACCCGATCCCGCTGCCGCGCTCCCGGCTGCCCAGCGCCTGCCGCCCGCGGAAGAACCGCTCGAAGAGCCGCTCGCGCTCCTCCGGTGGAATGCCCGGGCCGTCATCGGCGACGGTGATCGCCCAGCGATCGCCCTGCGCAGCGATCGACACCTCGACGCGCTTGGCACCGTACTTTACCGCATTGTCCAGCAGGTTCAACAGGGCGAGTCGCACCGCCTCGGCGTCCACCTCGGCGTGGGCGGGCTGCTCGGGCAACGACACCTCGATCTCCGCGCGATCGGCGTTGGGCCCGTCCTGCTGCACCGACACGGCCTCCCGCACGAGCTGCCCCAGATCACCGCGCTGAGGCGTGGTGGCGCCGAGTCCCCGTTCCAGCCGCGAAAGGTCCAGGACGTTGTCGATCAGCCGACTCAGCCGATCCGTCTCCCGGGTGAGAATCGCAGCGTACTCCGGCCGCCGCTCCGCCGCACCCGGTCGATCGAGGGTCATGAGCTCGGCGTACATCCGAATCAGCGACAGCGGCGTCTTGAGCTCATGGGTCACGGTGGACACGAAGTCGCTCTTCAGCGCGGCGACCACCCGCTCCCGGCGCACGAGCCAGATGAGCATGGCCAAGCCGAGCAGCGTGGCGACCAGGCTGGCGACGAACAGCCAGGCGCTGATGCGCTCCCGTTGCTCGGCGTGCGCCGCCAGAGACGCCGCCGCCCGGGGTGTCAGCTCCACGCGCCACCGATAGAGCGTGGTGGGAAACCGCCAGATGACCCGATCCCCGAGCTGCTCCTGGGGCGGTCGCGCGCCATAGACCACCCGGCCGTCCTGATCGCTCACCGCGGTGATATACCGCGCCGACAGCGGCCGCAGCTCCTCGGTGAGCATTCGGTGGAGCACGTAGGCCATGTTAATCTTGAGCGCCACCAGGAACCGCCCCCCCCGCTGCCGCATGAACATGTAGGAGATGAGGTAATCCCGGCCCGCGATGCGGCTGTGCAGATGCTTGTGGTGTCCGGGCGCCAGCTTGGCGAGCTCCAGCGCGGGAAGGATATTCTGGTTGAATAGCGACGTGAACTGCCGCCGCTCCAAGGGGCCCTCCTTGGACGCGTAGTGCAGGACCTCGAACTTGTGGTCCAGGACCATCGCCCCCTCCACCAGGGAGCTCATGGTGGTCAGCCGCCCCCAGAACACCTTGAAGTCGTTCAGGTCCTTGAGGTCCACGAGATCAAACAGCGCCCGGTCCTGATCGATGATCCGCTTCTCCACCTTGCGCACGATCTTCTCCGCGAGGGCCGTGGTAGACGCCCGCAGAGACTGCTGGGTGGCCTGCCCCGCGGTGCGGCTGACCCGCAGACTGTAGTACCCCAGCAAGGACATGCCGGCGACGATGCTGACAAAGGCCATGCCCACCAGCGCCGATGTCCTGCGGCCGGTCCAGACCATGGGAACTCCTCGCCGGTCAGAAAGGCAGGCGGTGGCCCAGCTTTTGCCGGAGCTGCGCCATCAGCTCGTCATAGGTGAAGGGTTTCTGAATCCAACCGTCCACGAGCTCGAGGTCAGCGGGTCCCGGCGGCTGCCCCGTGAGATAGAGTACCGGGAACTCGTTGTGATCCCGCTCCTTCAGCTGCCGCACGACGTCCGGACCGCGCAGGGGCTCCATGTTCAGATCGATGAGCGCCAAATCGGGGTCGGCCAGCTCGTCGAGCTGGTTCAGCAGCTCCTCCCCGGAGCGGAAGCTCAGCACCTCCCAGCCGGCGATCTCCCCGAGCACGAGCCTCAGCATGTCGATCATGTCCGCGTCGTCTTCAATCAGCAGTACCCGCATGTCACTCCGATGCTCCGCGGCGCCGCGGGCGCCGCTGCTCCACCCGCTCGTCGTCACTCCTCGATGGTGTTCTCCGCATAGCAAATGGCATGTCCCGTGGTCTGACTGTGCCCGTGATACCAGAGCTGGAGTCGGCCGCTGGGGGACAGCCAGGCGCTCGGGCCGTCCAGGTACGAGTCGTCACACCACGTCTCATCCCCCGACCGGAGCACCGGGTTCCCCGGGAAGGTGGCCCACGTCCGCGCGTCGCCGGCCGCCACGGCGTGGTAGAGGGAGAACTCCTGACCGAGCCGCCAGACGTACCAGAGTCGGAAGATCTCCACCTCCGGATCCCACACCAGCGCCGGATCGCTCACCGCGGCGTAGATCAACGAGTCCGCCGGGGGGGTGACCACCGGCTGGTTGCAGTCCGCCGGCAGGCACCCGTCGGTCTCGGGATTTCCGCGCGTCCAGCTCACACCGTCACCGGAGGTGGCCAGCCCGATTTGAGCGGTGAACGGGTTCTCGGGATCCGCCCGCCCGGTGTACAGCATGGTGAAGACCGGTTCTCCGTTCACTTCGCGTCGCGTCACCGAGGGGTCCCGAACCGCGCGCTCCCAGGAGTCGGGATTCGCGTCCCGCGGTCCGAGCAGCACCGGCTGCCCCTCCGGCGTCTGCAGGCCCACGAAGTCGATTCCGTTGGGGCTCTGGGCGCCCACGATGCCGGTCCACAGGACTGCCTCTCCATCGCGGGTCGCCAGGGTGAAGTAGAGCACAAGCCGGCCGTCCGGCAGGCCCAAGGCGGACGGGCCGTAGAGGTCGGTGCCGGGCTCCGGCCAGCCCGACAGCCCGCCGGCCGTGATCACCGGGGCGTCCACGGGATCCCGCACCCACTGGAGCCCGGAGCCGTCCTCCACGAGCACTGCGTGTCCGATGGAGCCGAGCGCCGGAGCTTCGGTGCGACCCACGTAGTACATGTGATACTCGCCGTTCCACAAGACCACCGTCGGATCGGAGATCATCCCGTGATCCCAGGCCGCCGGATGCGGCAGGGGAACGAGGGCGGCCCCCTGGGGGAACGCCTCCAGTCGGGTGGGGACGGGATCGTGACACCGCGCCGTGTCCCACGCCTCGGCGGCCGAGACGCGCAGCCCCTCCCCGCCGCCGTAGATCGCCAGACGCATGGGCGCAGTCGACTCCGGGAGGGGACGATTCGAGCGGTGCTGCGCGGGTGTGTCCTCCCGGGGCAGCTCCTCCAGGGCGCCGCCGAGGTAGAACCGGGCGAACCCTTCACCATCCACGCGCACGAACACCGTCGCCTGATCCTCCGGCCACGAAAGCGAGCCCTCGGCAACACCGTCCACCACGAAGGTGACGGCCCGCCCGCCGGAGGCGTCCCGGGTCAGCTCCACGCCCGCCACCCGATCCAAGGGCGGCTCTCCGTCCGGGCAGGCTCCCGTCTCGTCGAAGCTCGTCTGCCACGTCAGGGTCGCGCCGGCCCGCGCGCCCGTGCCGTCGGCCACATGGAGCCGCGCCGCGATGAGCAGCCCGGCACGGAAGGGAAAGGACGCCTGGGAGAGCAGCACCGCGTCACAGCCGCAGGTCCCCGCGAGCAGGCAGGACGCGCAGCGGTTGGGGTCGAATCCCAGGCCGGTCGCGCCCACCGTGGGCGCCGGGTCTCCGAAGCTCTGCCACACCAGGGGGTCGAAGGCGTTGCATGAGGATCCGGTCTGCCCGAGCTGGCAGTCGCCCGGCTCACAGGCACCCTCCGGCGCCTCCAGGGACGCGAGCAACAGCTCCCGCTTCAACGTGCAGCAGGCAGGGGCCGTCCGACAGGTGAAGTCCTGGCAGTCCACGAGCCCGTTGCCATTGTTGTCCAGGAGGTCCTCGCACTTTCCGTCCGGCAGCTCGGTGCAGTGCGCGTGCTCCAGACACCCCGGATCCGCGCAGTCGATCAGCCCGTCCCGATCATTGTCCACCCGGTCCCGGCACGCCTCCTCGCTCCGCTCGTGACAGAAATCGAAGATGGCACAGTCCAGCTCGGCGCAGTCGGTCAGCCCGTTGTCATCGTTGTCCACGCCGTCCGAGCAGCGCCCGGCGGTGTTCTCGAGGAGGTCGTCAGGGTCGTAGTCGAGCAGCAGCGAGCACGAGGTCGGCAGCAACGCCAACACCACCAACACAACCGCCGCGAGTCGCGACCGGCCGAGGATCTGCTGCGCGGCCATCAGAACCGCCCCCCGGCCGAGAGCCCGGTGAACCCGGGGCCGATCATCGGCGTCACTGTGACCTCACCCCGGGACTTCGCGGGCTTGAGTCGCCAGACGAGGAACGCCGTGATGACGCCGATGACGATGCCGGACGCGAACAGGCCGTCCGCCGCCAGGGCGAGCTGCTGCCCCTTCCGCCGCAGGGAGGCGGTCGGCAGGCTGTCGTACTCGGTCTTGGCGTTGATGGCCGTGAGCGTGAAGACCAGGCCGCCGGCGAGCAACAGTCCCGTCACGGTGGTGCCGGCGATGAACCACGCCATCTGTCGTCGGCTCCGGCGCTTGTTCAAGTGCACCGTGATCGAGGTCACCTGGCGATTCAGGATGGTCACTCGCTGCTCCCAGGTCTGATATCCGTCCCGTTTGACGTAGATGCGATAAGTACCGACCCGGAGGCGATGCTTCTTCAGAGGCGTCTCCCCGGCATCGGAGCTCTCCACCCACACGCGGGCGCCCGCCACATTGGATTTGACCTGCAGAACGCCGTAGCGCGGCAAGGGACGCAAATCCACGAACACCGTCGCCTGCTCGCCGGGGGCGATCTGCACCACCCGGGTCACGGTGTAGTAGCCCTCCCGCTCCACCTCCACCCGGTGCCGCCCCGGGCGTACCACCCGCTGGATCGGCGCCAGGCTCTTGCTCCCGCCGTCGATGGACACCAGGGCGCCGCGCACCGACGCCGCCACCTTCAGGGCGCTGCGCCGCTTGAGCTGAAAGTCGAAGTAGTTGGGGGCCCCCACGTCCACGGTCACAGTGCGGACCGCAGGCTCGTGGCCCGTGGCCTCCAACAGCATCTTGTAACGGCCGGGCTTCAGCGACAGGTCCGCGGGCGTTCGACCCCGCACGCCCAGCTTCCTGCTGCCCACAAAGACCGCCGCGCCCGAGGGGTAGGACGTGACCCGGACCGCGCACCGAGCCTGGGTCATCAGGATGCGGATCCACTTGCGGGTCCGCAGCGCCCAGGCGGCAGGCGGCTTCGAGGCGAGATACCGACGAAGCGCCAGGATCGCGAGGTTGAACTCCTTCAGCTTGTCGTGACACAGCGCGATGTTGTACGACAGGGAGGGACGCCACACCAGCTCGGCGGCGGCCTGGTACTGCTGCAGCGCCAGCCGGTAGTTCCCAGCATTGTACGCCCGGGTGCCCCGCTGGTACCGCAGCTTGGCGGCCCGCTCCAGGCGCGCCTGCTCCGCCGGGGCATGCTTCGCGGCCGCGGCTCCGGCCTTCCGTGCGCGCGGCGCCGCCCGCCCAAGCGCCGACATCGGCATCGCGATCGCCGAGACCAGCAGCGCCATGAACACGTGGTGTCTCACGCTCACCACTTCATGGGATCGTCGGGGAGCCCGCCCCCCGAGCCGGTCTTGGCCGGCGCGAGCCAAAGCGGCCCGAGAACCTTGTCACGATCGGGAACGACCTTGACGAACCGCTGATGATAGCCGAGCTGATAGAGTCGGAGCTCGACCTGCTGGTTCCCTCGCTTCAAGAAGATGCCGTCCTTGCACACGCCCAGCAGCTGCCTGTCGGGGCCGTAGACCTTCGCGCTGGCGGGCTGTACTCGACAGGTCAGTTTCACCGTCGTCGGAGCGACGGGTGGAGTCCGCTCCATGGCCTCGGCCATGGTCATGGCCACGGTTGACATGATCCGCATGGGCACTACCCGCTCCATCACCATGGGCGGGAG
>JBDRSE010000307.1:0-19001 GCA_043825095.1 bacterium | reverse complement strand
GACGAGGACGACGACGACGATTTCGATCCCGACGGTGGGAGCAGTCGCGACCACGACACGGGACGCTAGTCTCGGCTCGTGATTCTCGGGTCTTGGGGTGCCCCTGGAACACGGTTCACCACCCCTGAGGTTTCTGGTATTCTCTGCGTCCTGGGCCGAGCGACCTCTGCTGCGCAGCCGGCGTGAGCGCCGGCCCAAGCGGTTTCGGCGGAGAGAATGTAATCAGGAGTGTGATACCATGGGATTGAAAAGAAAGAAGTTCCTCGTCGGGTTGCTGGCGGTGCTGATCGTGGCGGGCATCGGCTTCGGTGTCTATGTGTTCATGTTCGGTCAAAAGCACAAGACGCAGTTCGGCAAGGAGCACAAGATTTCCAAGAAGGAGGCCTCGCTCATCGAGCGCTTCGAAACCCAGCTCAAGAAGTGCCGAAAAGAGGTTTTCACCCACAAGAAGTTGGCCTACAAAGCCCCATCGGGGGCGGCGGAGAGCGGCTACAAGAAGGCAATTTTCGCGGTCACCAAGGAGATCAAGACCTGTCTCAAGGGTCAGAAGTCGGCGGACGGCAAGGGGTTCAGCGTGCAGATGCAGGGCCACCAGCTCGAGCCGGTGGCCGCGGCCAAGACGTGTCAGGAATTCGCGGACCGGTTCTACGCGCTGATGGCCTGCGAGACGCGGATCGAGGCGCTCATCGATGACGCCGGATTCACCGATCCGGAGGGCGTTGACGGCGACACCAAGCCGGCCGACGGGATGGCTGCCAAACCGGCCGACGGCATGGCCGCCAAACCGGCCGACGGGATGGCTGCCAAACCGGCCGACGGCATGGCCGCCCAGCCCAAGGACGGTGTGAAGGCCGGAATGGACGCCATGGCAGGGGAGGGGATGGCGGCGGAGAAGCCGAAGACCAAAGCGGCGATGAAGTAGTGATTTTCGGCACCTCGCACACCGCCTGTGGCGCGGTGCCCTGCTACGTACTACACTCCGACCAGGGAGGTACTGATGAACGTGAAACTGACTCTTTTAACCGCGCTTTGCGTGTCGCTGCTCGCTGGGAGCTGTGGATACGGGAAGGACACCGGACCCAAACACCCGAAAGAGTCGCCGCGATTCGCGCCCCTTGCGGACCGGTTCTCACAGCGGTGCAAGTCCTGTTTTGAAGATGTTTTTCTGGTGAACATCGGGCGTCAACAAACCGCCGTCGAACGCGCGGACACGGCCCAACTTGGGAAAGCCCTCACGGCGTTCCGCACGGAGCTGATGCAGTGCATGACGGGCAAGGGGTATGGCAACGAAACCCAGATCGACGCCTCGGTGATCGAGACCTGGCTGGCCAAGACCGGCTGTCCCCAGTTTGCCGCTGCCGCCTTCAAGGCGCCCCAGTGCATCGCCATCCAGAGTGTGCTGGAAGAGGCGGGTTACGCTCCCGACGCACCCGCGCCCGCGAAAAAGCCGCCGGCAAAGAAACGCCCTCCCGCCGGGAAGTAAAGGGACTGCTCCGTATCAGGTTGTGTATCTTGGGGCCCGACGGTTGCGAGTTGACGCTACGTCGAGCGGCTCCAGAAGAGTACGTACTGGGGATCGATGTGCGAGACACGCTCGGCGATGGCGCGCGGGACGATGGCGTAAGGCTCGTCGGAGTCTCCCGGGCGTTCGACGATCGCCATCGCTCCCACCTCGAGCTGTAGCGCGAGGGAGACGCTCAGGTCGAACCACACGATGCGCCGTTCCCGCGTGACGAAGCAGAACCTCCGAGGGCCGGGTTTTCGCTCGCGTACGGCCCAGGCGCCGGCAAGGTTAGACACCTGCTGCTGTCGCTCTCGCTCCTGCTGCAGGTGGAGTTTTTCACGCGCCCGACGGCGATTCTCTTCGGCCTCGGTCGCGAGCCGCTCCTCATAGGCCTGGCGGCGACGTTCCTCGTCCGACGGGGCGCTCCCCTTCTTTTTCTTTTTCTTCTTCGTTTTTTTGTTTCGGCGATCCGTGGTGTCGGCCTGCTGCTTCGATTGTTTGTCGATCAGGCCGGCACGGAGCAATTGGTCGCGGAGATCTGCCATGGCACCCGTCATGATAGACGCATCCCCGGGGCCGGACAACTGCTCGCAACCGTGACTGTCAACGGTCAGCGGCTCTACCGGCTCGCGTGGGTCGGATTCGTCGCCGGATCGAGCGCGCTCGGACCGCGATATCGTACCTGTTGGCGCACGGTGTTGCGAACGCGGACGAGGATCCCCGGCTGCGTGCTCGTCATCTCCCGGGCCGCCCATCCGGGGCGGAGACCGGGGGGGGTCCAGCGGAACAGCCAGCGGGCGTCCGTCGGCGCCAGGTTGATACAGCCGTGGCTCTTGGGGTGTCCGAACCTGTCGTGCCAGTAGGTGCCGTGGAGCGCGTACCCTTCGTGAAAATACTGGATCCACGGGACGTCGTCGACGCGATAGAGCTCTCCCGCGCCCTTGCGGCTGGTCATGGTGGACATCGTCACCTTGGTGCGCACGCGAAAGAGCCCGCGGGGTGTCCTGTGCTCCCAACGCCCGGTGGAGACCAGGGTGGCGTATACTGGACGGTGCCCTTCGTACGCGACCAGGGTCTGATGGCGGAGCAACACCTCGACCCAGCGCTCCCGGGGCCCTACGCCGCGGGGAGGGGCGCTGAAGTGCACGGGGCGGACGTGCCGGGCGGCGATCCAGCGGTCCTGGCCGATCCGATAGAAGCGCCCTCTTCCGTGCCCTTGTTGTTCCAGAAGCTCCACCCAGCTGTGGTGCGGCAGGCGGCCGGCCCGTCGCGCGCCCGGGAGGGGCGCCACGTGCACCGGGGCGTGTTTGTACTGGATCGTGCACCCGATGCGGGGAGGGGGTCGGCCGGTCAGCGGGCGTCCGGAGAACGTGGAGGGGCGGTATCGCCACATGTCTTGCCGCGGTACGAGCTCGCCGCGTCGGGTCCGGAGGAACCGGCGCGTCCCCACGCGGAGCCAGCCCGATACGGAGAAGGAGAAGCCCCGTTCCACCAGCCGATCATGCCGGCCGGACGCAGCGTCTCCCTCGCTGGTGTAGATGGGCACGCCGTCCCGCCGGGCGTAGTAGGCAACACGTGGCACCAGGCGTCCGCTGCGGACCACCGGCTGGGGCGTCGCGTGCGGCAGGCGCCAGGAACCCCGTCCGTGGGCCGCGCACATCCAGGCGCCGGCTGCGACCTCGTACCAACGCCCGAGCGGGCAGCGTCCGCCGCGGGCGATGCGCATCACGGGCAGTCGTGTTCCCCGGGCCGCCGTGCCGACATAGGTTCCCCGCTTTCCCGGCGCTGCAAACAGATCCGTGCGGTGCTCCACCACAACGGTCAGTGGGGTCACGGAGGGGCGTTCACGGCGTGGGCTCCCCGTGGGTCGTCGCGCCTGGAGCGGTGCCGTCATCAAGAGCGGGGGCAGGAGCAGGAGTGCGGGCCAGCGCACGGGCTATAGCTCCTCGGCGCCGACTACGATGAACGCGCCGATGACGCTGGCGATGCCGAGCAGAGCGGCGCCGAAGAGCCACAGACACCAGATCCAGTACGCTCCCGATCCGAGGACGGGCCCCCCTGCTTCCACGGGATCCGCCACGAGCCAGACCACCCCCATCTTCGCCGTGACGACGACGAACGCGGTGCAGCCGCCGAGCAGGATGCCCAGGGCGCCGAACCGCCGACGCCGGCTTGCGCGCTCCCGCAGCAGCATGACCCCGGACACCAGCGCGACGGCCGCGGTGAGGATCACGAGCGCGCCCACGAGCAGCGAGTCCATGCGATCCCAGGCCGCCCGCGCGGCGGTCAGGGCACGGTCGTCGTCCTCGGCCCACTGCAGGGCGTGGGACGCAATGAAAGCCAGCCCAGACATTGTTTAACAGTGTACCTCGGAGCCTGGGGATCGGGCAAAAAGGGGCTCGTGGACCCAATGCCGATCAGCTGGGAGGATGTGAAAGAAAGATACCAAATCCTCCGATTTCCGACCTTCAATCTCCGATTTCATTGACGAGAAGCTATAATCCGAAATCGGAGAGCGGAGGTCGGAGATCCGAAAATATCCGGTCCAAGCCTGCACCAAGGGATCGACATGGTCCGGCAGTTTCTTAACTGACTGACATTGTGCCTAGACCCCGTCCTCGCTGCTGTTGACGGCTTCGAGGAGCCGCGTCAGTCGATCCTCGGGTGCCGTGGCGCGGGTGGGCATGCCCCCACCGAGGCCGAGGAGCTGTGGGAAGTCGAAGCCGGAGTCGAAGCGCGCAGCCACGGTGATCATCCCGGACTGCTGCACCACCGCCACGTCGGCGCGCTCCTGCCCGAGCAGCAACAGGTCGGTCTTGTCGATCTTTCGCGCGCCGGCGGGGATGCGGACCACGGCGACCCGTCCGATGATCCGGTAGTGCTTCGCGAAGGCGCGGGTGTTCGCCGCGATTTCTGTGAAGGCCGCCTGCGCCTCGCCGATGAGCTCCCAGTCCTGACCGGTGCGTCGGCAGCCGGTGGTCAGAAAGCGGAGGACGCGGTAGCGGAGGCTGTCGTCCCGGTAGGACGCGCGCAGCGCCTGATCGATGGTTTCCCCCATCGACGAAGGTGCACCGATGCGGGTGTCCACGGCCCGGGCGTCAGCGTCGGCCTCAGGGTATGGGGGAACACCGCCGAGGATCCACTTGGTCGCGGCGTACAGCCCGTCGAGGTCCAGGTGTGCCAGGATGCTGTCCACCGGCCCCACCCGCCGCACCAGCTCGGGTGTGATCATCTCGGGGCAGGCGCCGGCCTCCTGCTTGGTCAAAAGGAGGAAACGCTCGTCGGCGGCGTAGCGGGATGCGTACGGGTGGTCGTGGTGATCGATCCAGGCCGCCAGTCGGTCGCCCAGGCCGTTCAGAAAGGCCTTCGTGACGCTCTCGAAGGAAACCCCTCCGCTGCCGTCGGCTGCGAAGGCGATGTCGAGCACCACCACCCGGCCGGGCAGGGACGCCGGGTCGGGCAGATAGCGGGGCGACGCAAAGAAGACCCGGGGTTGACTCATGTGGGCCTTTGGCCGGGGGTACGGGGCCTCGGCGCAGGCGATGTGTTGACGAGCCTCCTCGGAACGCCTCTGCGGCCCCGGGCTCAGGGAAAGCTTAGCACGGTGAGCCTCGAACTCAAGGTTCGCCCCGGAGGCGCCGAAAGCCCCGACCTTCGCCATGGCAATGGCTGAGAGACCGGGTTATAACCCCCGGTGACGATGAGCGGATCAGCGCACAGTTCTCCGCGGGGAGCGCGCCCGGGGCTCTGGCAGGAGGTCGGTTGGATCGTGGGCCGGGATCTGCTTCGGGAGCGCCGAACCCTCGGGGTGGTGACCATGTCGGTTTTACTGGTGTCCGGTGTGGTGGCGGCCTGCGCTCTGGTGGGTGGCGAGCTGGGTCGGGACGAGCTCGCCTGCGCTGCCATCTGGGTGTCCATCGCCTTCGCGGGCGTGTACTCCGCGAGCAATGCCTATGCTCGGGAGCAGAGCAGCGGCGTGCTCCAGGTGCTGCTCTGCGGCCCGCTGCGCGGCGTGTCCCTGTTTTTGGGCAAGGCGGTCGTGGTGCTCCTCGTCACCTTCCTCGGGGCCCTGGCTGCCACGGGGCTGTCGGCCCTGCTCATCCACTCCCAGGGCCTGCTCTCCTGGCCGGGCCGTGTGTTATTGCTGGTGGCGGCGGGGTGTTTTGGCTTTTCGGTGGTCGGCGCGCTCGTGGCGCCGCTGCTCGGGCTCGGAGCCGGGCGGGAGGCGCTGCTCTCGCTGGTGCTGTTGCCGTTGGGAGTGCCGATCATCGTGGCGGGTGCGCGCGGGACGGCGGCGCTGTTCAGCGCGCCGGCGGCGCTGGATGTCTACGTGGACTCCCTGGGGATCGTGCTGGGCCTCGACGCCCTCTTCCTGGCGCTGGCGTTGTGGCTCTTCGACCCCCTCGTCAGGCGCGCGGGATGATATATACTGCCGTCGTAGGAGAGAACATGCTGAGGCTCGTACTACCAGCGCTCGTTGTCGTGACCGCCTCCGCCGCCGCTCCTGCCGCGCCGGCTCCGGGACCGGAGGCGAGGGTCATGGAGACGATGCGGCCGCCCCCGGCTGGCGGGGCCATGGGTCAGACGACTGGCCCGAAGGCCGATCCGCAGGGCGGGAGGAAGGGGTGGAAGCCGTACGACTACTCGAAGCGGCAACGAGGGGAGTCGATCCCCTCCGGCACCCTGGTGATCATCGCCTACATTCTCATCTGGGCGGTCGTGCTGGCCTACGTCGTGATCCTCGCCCGGCGGCAGTCCAAGCTTCGGGAGGAGCTCGCCGAGCTGCGGCGTCGGCTCGAGTCGGCAGACGACGGCACAGGCGCGGGGTAGACGCAATGAAGTCGGTCGGGCTGATCTACAAGCGCAACCACGATCAGGCCGCGGCCGCGGCGAAGCGGGCTGCGCTCTGGCTCGCGGAGCGCGACGTGCAGGCCGTGCTCACGGCGGGGCAGCAGGCGACCCTCGGGGTGGGCCAGGCGGTCGACGCGTCCGAGCTGGGACGGGAAACCGAGTTCCTCGTGACCCTCGGCGGGGACGGCACCCTGCTCCATGCGGCCGGGGTCACCCGCAACTGTCCAGTGCCCATCCTGGGCATCAACATGGGCCGTCTCGGGTTCCTGACGCCCTTTTCCGAGGAGGAGCTCGAGGCGGCGCTCGAGGCGGCGCTCGAGGGGCGCCTCGCCATCCAGCAGCGGATGCGTCTTCAGGTGACGCTGAGTCGTGACGACTCCGAGGAGGTGGTCGGGATCGCGGCCAATGACGCGGTCATCAGCCAGGGAGCGCTGGCCCGGCTGCTCGAGCTCGAGGCCCGCGAGAGTGGACGGCTGATCACCACCTACCGGGCGGACGGCTTGATCGTGTGCACGCCCACCGGATCCACGGCCTACAACCTCGCCGCCGGGGGTCCGCTCCTGATGCCGGGACTGGCGGCGCTGTGCGTGACGCCGATCTGCCCACACACGCTGACCAACCGCTCGCTCGTGCTGCCGGCCGAGTGTGAGATCACGGTGCAGGTGGGGGAGGCCGGCGAGGAGCCGTACCTCACCATCGACGGCCAGCGGGGCTACGGCCTGAAGGCCGGGGATGTCATTCGGATCGCCCGCGCGTCACGCTCGCTGCCGCTGTACCAGGCACCGGATCGAGACATTTTCGAGCTGATGCGATCCAAGCTCAGCTGGAGCGGCAGCGCGGGCTAGTCTCCGCGCTGGCGACGAGTTCGATGCTGGAATACCTGCGGATCCAGAATCTGGCGATCATCGAGGACGTGGAGCTCGAGCTCGGCCCGGGGCTGTGTGTGATCACCGGCGAAACGGGGGCCGGAAAGTCCATCGTGGTCGGAGCCCTCTCCGGGCTGCGGGGGGCGCGCCTGACCCGGGAGTCCGTGCGCGACGGCGCGGAGGGCGCGGTCCTGGAGGCGTTGCTGCACCGGGGCGTCGGGCAGGGCGGCGCGGTGGAGGCGGGGGGGGAGTCAACGGTGGTGCTGCACCGCGTGGTGACCGCTGCGGGCCGCTCTCGCCAGCGGATCGACGGGGAGCTGGTTCCCCTCCGGCAGCTGGTCGAAACGGTTGGGCCGCTGCTGGACATCAGCGGTCAGCACGACGGCCAAACCCTCATGGATCCGTCCACACACCTCGGGCTGCTGGACGCCGCGGGCGTCTCCCCCAAGGCCCTCGGAGCGGTGCGGACGGCCGTGGAGAGGCTCGCAGAGCTCTCCGCGCGACTGCAGCAGCTCAGCCTGGACGAGCGAGAGCGAGCGTCGAGACTGGATCTGCTCAGCTATCAGCTCGAGGAGCTCGAGGCGGTGGGACCCGAACCGGGCGAGAGCGAGCGGCTTCGCGCCGAGCGTCGCCGGCTCGCTTCCGCAGTGGAGCTGGAGCAGCTCACGCGGCAGGCCGGGGCGATGCTGTACGAGGACGAAGGCTCCGTCGTGGACGATCTCGGCCGGAGCAGCCGGCTGGTGTCCGAAGCCGCCGCGCTGGACGAGGACCTCGCCGGGCTCTCCGAGCGCCTAGACGCGGCGCGCGCCGAGTGCGATGACGTGGCGCGGGAGCTGCTCCGCTACGCCGAGTCCATCGAGGGGGATCCGGCCCGCCTCGACGCGGTGGAGGGCCGCCTCGACGAGCTCGACCGCCTGCGGCGGAAGCACGGCGTGGACGTGGACGCACTCGCGGAGCTGCGGGAGCGACTGGCCGTCGAGGTGGAGGACCTGCGTCATGCGGATGAGCGCATCCAGTCCCTCCGGGTCGAGATCCAGCAGGCCCGGGAGGCTGCTCGCGACGGCGCGAAGGCGCTCACCGCCGCCCGTCGACGTGCCGCCAATCGGCTGTCCAAGGAGGTGGAGGCGAATCTGCAGCGGCTCGGCATGGCGGAGGCGCGGTTCCTGGTCCGGCTCGAGGCGCGCCCGGCCCGCAAGGGGGACGATCCGGAGCTGCTGTTCGACGGTCGGCGACTGAGTCCGTTGGGCTGGGATCGCGTTGAGCTCTTCGTGGCGCCCAATCCCGGCGAGGAGCCGATGCCCCTGGCGCGCACCGCCTCCGGGGGCGAGCTGTCCCGCCTGATGCTCGCCATCAAGCTGGTGCTGGCGGACCGGGATCGCGTGCAGACCTACGTCTTCGACGAGGTGGACGCCGGCATCGGTGGGGTCACCGCGGACACCGTGGGTTTCGCCCTCGCCAAGGTCGCCCGGCACCGGCAGGTCATCTGCATTACCCACCTTCCCGCCATCGCCGCCTTTGCCGACCAGCACTTCCGCGTGACCAAGCGGTCCCAGGGCGGACGCACCCGCGCCAGCATTGCTCGGCTTTCCGAGCCGGAGCGCACCGAAGAGCTGGCCCGCATGCTGGGCGGAGCCCGGTTGACCAAGGCCACCCGCGCCGCCGCCGCGGAGCTGCTCACCACGGCCGCCAAGCGCTGTAAGATGTTATAAATACATTGCAAATCACCGCTTGCGCCCCGGCGAAAAATTGACCGTACCCGAGGGCCGTGCTATGGGTTGGACGTAGCCATGGCCCGTAACAATCGCCGTACGAGCCGGCCCAAGCGCCGGAAGAAGCTGATCATGCCCCCGGTGCGACAGGGCGCCGGAGGGGGGCGTCGGCGCATCGCGCACTTCGTGCTCGCCGGGGTGTTGGTGCTCGTTTCGGCAAATCTGTACGCTTTCGTGTGGGGACGGAGGTCGTTGCGAAACGTGTACAAGGCGGCGCAAGTCGAGGCCGCCAAGCCCAAGGAGAAGAAAACGACGGCCCGGAAGAGCGTTGCCGCGAGGCGGCAGGAGCGGAACCGGTTCCTCCGCCTGCCGCGATCGATCACGGAGCAGGACATGGTCGAGCAGGAGGAGGACGCGCTGCTCGAGATCGAGGCGTTCAGTATCCACGGCCGGATCCGTCGCGGCGACAACCTGTACTCCGCGCTGAAGCGCGTCGGTGTGAACCGACTGCTGGGCGACACCGTGGTCCGGACCTTCGACCACCTGTACAACTTCCGCCGGGCCCGGCCCGGGCAGAAGTTCAGCGTCCGTCTGAGCCAGGACCGCCAGCGGCTGCTCGGCTTCGAGTTCCAGGCCAGCCCCGGTGAGATCTACCGCATCGGACGACGGGGCAAGACGCTGGTGGCCAAGAAGGTGAACCGTCCGGTGGTGACGCGTATCTTCGAGCTGGCCTCGCCGATCCGGGGATCCCTGTGGAACACGTTCAAGCAGCTCGGGGAGGACGGACGTCTGCTGGCCTCCTTTGTCGCGGTTTTCTCCTGGGACTTGAACCTGTACACGGACGTGCATCCGGGGGACACGATTCGAATCATCGTGGAGAAGCAGTTCCAGGGGGAGTCGCTGCTCGGCTACGGCCGGATCCTCGCGGCAGAGTTCGTGGGGAAACGGCGACGTGTACGGGCCTTCTGGTACCGGCCCCCCAAGGGGAGCGGCGGGTACTTCGACGAGGCGGGGACGTCTCTGCACCGGACGCTGCTTCGCTCACCGCTGCGGTACCGCCGCATCAGCTCCCAGTTCGATCGGCGACGCATGCACCCCGTCCTGCACACCATTCGGGCGCACAACGGCGTCGATTACGCGGCCCCCCACGGCACGCCGGTCTGGGCCGTGGCGGACGGAGAGGTGATCTTCATCGGTCGCAACCGCGCCGCAGGCAAGATGATCGTGCTCAGCCACGAGCAGTCCATGCGCACCCTTTACATGCACCTGTCCGACTTCCGCCGTGGGCTCATCAAAGGGTCCAAGGTCCGCCAGCGACAGGTCATCGGCTACGTCGGGGCCACGGGCATCGCCACGGGGCCGCACCTGCACTTCGGGCTCAAGATCGGCGACGCCTACGTGGATCCCGAGAAGCACCGCCGAGTGCGTCGCCCCCCCGTACCCCCCAAATACCGTGCAGACTTCGTCCGCTGCATCACTCCGCTGTCAGGCACGCTGAATGGTCTTCGCCCAACCGCGGGCGCTGTCCATCGCCCCGCCGGGCGCACGGTCATCAACATCGCCGACGAGTACCGCAGCCGCTGATCGGACAGTCTACCGCAGCGCGAGGTCCACGCTCAGGGTGAGGGCGATCAGGTCGCCGTCCAGGCGCTGTCGGGAGGCGCCGATGTTGGTGGAGACGCTGGGTTCTACGAGGTTGGTCTGGAAGGCCTTGCTCGTGCCGGAGTGCGTGGAGGCGATGACCCGCGCGTAGGCCACATCGAGGCGCAGCGCCTTGTGCTGAATCGACACTCCGACCGTGGCGAGGTGGCGGTCCGGCGCCACGAGCGCGGCAGTGCGGTACGCCGGATGGGTTTCCCCCTGGGCGAAGGCGTAGCCCGCCGACAGGTGGAGGACCCGCGGCAGGATTGCCACGCGCAACCCGAAAGACAGCGTGAACTGCCGGCGGAGCACGACTCCCAGCGGGAGGATCTCCATGGGGAAGACCTCGGTCTGCCCGGCGTTGGGCTGTACCAGCAGGCCTTTGGCGTCGGCGACGAGTCCGCGGGTCGGGGGTGCACCGGTGACCGTGCCCGAGACATCGATTGCGAAGCGCCAGACATCCACGCCCAGCCCCACGCGCAGCACCCAGGGGAGCGGGAGGCGCAGCGACGCCGCTGCTTCACCGATGAGCACCCGCGCATTGGGGTATGGACCCGACTGGGTCAGCGTTCCCGAGCCGGTGAGCTTCGCCCCCCCGGGCAGCTCGAAGGAGAGCCCGAGGCGAAGCGGTTTCCAGGGTCGGAGGAACACCCCGAAAAGTCCCACCGGGACGAACTCGTCCTTCAGCTTCACCGTGGATTGCACGTCGTTCTGCAGCCGCTCAGCGGCGTCATCGTCTCCTTGGGTGAAAGAGATCATCCGGCTGTGCTCGAGCGAGATCCACTGGCCTCCGATCCCGACGCCGATGCTGAGCCAGGGCAGGGGACGCCAGGCCAGGCCGAGTCCGAAGTGGTGTCTGCGGAGCCGGTAGCGGAGGGCGCCGTACCGCTGGCGGTCCCACTGGCTCGGCGTGAGCGGATCGTTCGGATCCTTGCCCGGAAACTCGGCCCGCGCGCCGCCGCGCTCCACGTACCAGGCGCCCGCGAACAGGCTGTACACGCCCAGGGAGCCCACCGCCACGGCCATGGGGAGCGCGCTGGGCTCCGGCGTGGCCTCGGCGGTGGTTTCCGGGCCGTAGCCGAGGCGGCGGGTGACGGCGCGGCGGCTGTCCACCGTTACGCCGGCGCTGATGCGAAGTGTGCGGGGGTGCAACCCCAGGAGCGCCGGGTTGAGTACGCAACCGCTCACGACGTAGGGTGAGGCTACCACGGCGCCCCCTTGGCCGAGGGCGGCTGCATCGGGTCCGGGCAGGTCGAAGGCCCAGGCCCGGTCGCTGGTCAGGAGCGTGGCGCTGACGACCACGACCACGACCACGAACAGGCGCCGGCGATGGGTCGGAGCAATCATGGGTGATCGCGATGGTACCGTAGACCGGGGCAAACGAGAACTTCAATGGTGGCTGGGCGGGCGCTGTCGGCGGGAGGTCAAGCCGGTCGGTGGCGAGCCTGGCTAGCGAGGGCGTCCGCGGAGCGGGCCTCGGGGGCGGCGCCAGTCGATGAACAGCAGCACCAGCAGCCCGAAGAGCAGGGCGCCGCCGCCGGCGCCGCTGCCGTCTGTGTTGCAGCCGCAGCCGCTCTTCGGGTCGGGGGCCACGACGACGCTCACGGCGTCGATCAGCAGCCCCTCCTGCCCATTCGGGTTGGTGAGCACCAGGTCGCAGCTCTCCTCCGGTGCCGTTGCGTCGGCGGTGACTGTGAGATTCAGGGTGTTCTCGTTCACCACGACGACGTTGGTCACGCGCACGCCGGTCCCGGTGAGCTCGGCCGTGAGGCCGTTCATGAAGCCCACTCCCTCCACCACGACGTCCAGCGTCTCACCCGGCGCCAGCTCGTTCGGCACCAGTGTGTCGGGAATCGGCATCGTCTCCAGATCCTCGGACCGAAGCCCGTAGCTGAAGCCGTGCGCGGCCTGGCAGTTGGGGCTGTCGGCTTCGTGGGTTTCGCCCCCGAGGGCGCTGATCACGAAGACCACCTTCACGGCGTCGGTGATTCCGGCCAGGGGGAGCTCACCGGTCCCGTCAGCGGCGAGCTCCATGGTGGTCACCTCGGCGGTGAAGTCGTTCGCAACGGCGAGGGCGTCCACGTGCCAGCGTACGGCAGAGGTGCCGTCGAAGCTGAACACGATCCCGTTGGGGGAATCGAGCCCGTCGAGGTCCAACTCCACGTACACGGTGCCGTAGTCCATGGGGAACACGTCGGGTGTCGCCATCAGGATCGGGAGTTCGGCCAGGACGTGCTCCTGG
Organism: bacterium; assembly: GCA_043825095.1. Lineage (GTDB taxonomy): Bacteria > Myxococcota_A > Polyangia > HGW-17 > JAJRWW01 > JBDRSE01. The sequence continues at coordinate 6,188 of JBDRSE010000307.1, read as the reverse complement.
GCGACGGCCACCTCGGAGCCGACCCAGTGGTCGGCGTTTTCGAAGTGGTTGCCGTCGTCCCTGTCGCCCACGAAGTAGCGCCAACGGGCGAAGGCGGCAAAGGCCTCGCCAAGGTCCACCCCGAGCTCGCCCAGCACGGTCTGCATGGCGTCCAGGAGGTCCGGCTCGTTGGGCACGCTGGCGTAGGGCCCCATGCCGCTCACGGTGACGGTGCCGTCCTGCCGCGCCGCTTCCCAGAAGCGACTCAGCATGGTCCCGTCGGCGTCTCCGTACATCTCCTCCAGAAATACCTCGAACAGCGCCGCGCCGTAGTGGTAGTAGGCGCGGTTCTGGTCCCCGAAGAAAGTGCAGTCCAGGCCGGCGTGCGGATAGGTCTGAAAGGTCGGAAGGAAATACTGCGTCCAGAGGATGTCGCTCGGGAACAGCATCGCCGTTACGGCGTTGGTCGTATTTTCGTAGGCGAAATACGCCTCGGTGCAGTCCATGCTCATTTGCAGCGCGTGGTTCATCTCGTGATACACGTAGATCTCCAATAGGGACGGCTGGAGGCTCACGGGAATGAGAACACGGGTCGTGCAGTCGGTCCACGAAGTACCGGGCACGTCCCCGATGGGTTCTGAGGTGCCGGAATCTCCGCTGACCAGGTAAATCCAGAGGGCGTCGATGGTGTTGTCCGAGGCGTCCACGGTCTTGGGCGCGGTGAAGCCCATCTGGTCGATCTGCACGTCCCAGGACTGCTCGGCGAACTCCAGCACGGCCTGCGCCATGGTGGTGGCCGATGCGGTGGGGTAGTGGACCCGGATGGGATGCACGGTCGACTCCACATATCCCACGTGTGCCGGTTGGGCGCGCGCGCCGCTGCTCAGGAGCAGCTGCGCCAGCGCAACGGATACCAATAGTGCTAAGGCGGTTCGAGTGCGCATATTCTCTCTCTCCCACGGTTTCGCGTTGTTACTCGCCTAGTGAGCAAAGACCGGGCCATTTGCGTGGTTCCAAGTGTTTACAGTGAGTTGGAAACTGTACGTGTGCCTGGGCTCTCATCCGGCGGTAGACATCGCACGCAACCGTGCGTCACAGCACGTCAAGAAAGTGACAGCAGCTCGAGCCTGGTTTTCCCTGGTGATCCGATGTTGACGGCTAACCCGCCAGGCCCGCTGGCGGCCCGTCGCAGCCTCGACTGTGTCTGTTGCGACGGTGGAGCCGCCCCGGCTCGGCCTGGTTTATACTTCCCGGATGAAGTAAACTTTTCCGACCCTCCCAAAGGTGTGAGCAGGACTTGGCAACCAAGGCACGAAAAACGAGGAAGTCGCACGCGCCCTTTGGGGTGCCGACCCTGCCGCGCATCGATGCGCTGGGGGACGTCGACGGCTTTCTGACCCCGCCGGAAATCGAACCGGAGCCGCTGCCTCCGCCCCCGGTTGAGGAGTCCATTCCACACATGCAGCCCATCCAGCGCCCCGTGCCGGAGCGGGCGAAGCTCGTCGCGAACAAGTACGAGATCCTGGAGCAGGTGGGCACCGGCGGCATGGGCAAGATCTTCAAGGTGCGTCACACGGACCTCGGCAAGGTCTTCGCGCTCAAGATCATCCACGCTGAGCTCTCGGAGAACCAGCACGCCCGCGACAAGTTCTACGCGGAGGCGCGGCTGGCCAGCTCGGTGGATCACCGGAACATCGTCTCGATCACCGATTTCGGAGAGGACATCCGACGGGGCGCTTTCATCGTGATGGAGTTCCTCAAGGGGGAGAGCCTCGCGGACCGGCTGGACCGCCATCGGCTGCAACCGCCCGTCACCACCGCTGACATCCTGTCGCAGACCGCGGACGCGGTCTCCTTCATGCACGAAAACGGCATTATTCACGGCGACCTCAAGCCGGAGAACATCTTCCTGAGCGTTGGCCACGGGCAGCACCAGGAGCGGCGCCGCAACTGGGTCAAGGTGCTCGACTTCGGGCTGAGCCGGCTGTCGCGGGCGTCTACCCGGAGCCTATCCGAGCACTTGGCCGGCACACCGGCCTACCTGGCACCGGAACGCGCCTGCGGCTCGCCCCCGGACGAGGCGGCCGATCAGTACGCGCTGGGAGTCCTGTTCTACGAAACACTGACCGGCGACGTTCCCTTTGACGGCAACGTCGCCCAGATCCTCAACGCGCACATCAACACGCCCCCCACGCCGCCGAGCTGGCGGCTCCCCAAGGGGGAGCTAGACGAGCGGTTCGACGATCTCATCCTGACCTGTCTCGCCAAGGATCCGGCGGCACGCTTTCCCACGGTGCGCGCGTTCCTCGACGAGCTGCTCCTGGTGATGGAAAAGCTCGGCATGTCGCGTCGGCGCTACGACACGCCGCTCCAGCTGCAGGTGCAGCAAAAGCCTGGCGACGTCGCCTGCCGCGCCATGGTGGAAACGAATCCACTGCCCATGTTCGCCGTGGACCCGGAGGGCCTGGTCACCATGGTCAACAACAGCTTCTGCCTCTTCGTCAAGAAGAAGGCCGAGGAGCTCGTGGGGGTTCCCCTCGGGCAGACGCGGCTCGCCTCCTTTTGCCCGGGCCTGCCCGACGATCTGCACCTCGTGGTGGAGAACAACAAGGTCACGAGCCGCGAGCTGGAGTTTGCCATCGGCGACAAGGGACGGAGCAAGGTGCTGATCTGGCTCGCCCCCCTCACGGTGGGCGGCATCGTCATCGGAGCTCACGGCGTGGTGCACTGGATCCAGAAGTAGTGGGGACTCCGCCGTCGGGGGTGTTCTTCGGCGCCGGCGCTCCACCGTCGGAACTGCTCGTCGGGGTCGGGACCCCGCCGTCGGTGGAGGCGGCCGGGACGCCGGCGTCGGTCGGGTAGTCCACGCCCGGCTTGGGGAGGTAGTCCTTGATGGGACGCTTCTTGGTGCCCAGCACCCGACCCCGGGTCACCTGCACCGATAGCGGCTTCACGAACCGGTACACGTAGCCCCGGTTCTCCACCTTGATCTTGAACTTGTGCCCCTTGTACTCGAAGCGGTGCTGGTACGGGTAGGGCTCGAGTCCGACCCGGACGTGGGGCCGGTGATGGAGCAGGAAGCTGAACAGGCGGATGGCCTTGTGGTTGTAGAGCCGGTGGCAGCCGTGGGAGTACCCGGCCCGGATGGAGCGGTAGTTGTACGAGCCGTGCGTGCGAATCCCCTGGTCCCAGTAATGAAGCTCTCCGCGGCGCTTCACCGGGAGTAGATGGGGCGCGGCCACCAGCCCGTAGGCCGACAGGTGCCCGGGGCCCATGGCGTCCTTCTTCAGCTTCTTGCCCCGGACGATCTCCTTGGGCGGCGTCGAAGGCGGCGGGATCCAGATGGGCGCGGCCACGACGTCGCGCCAGACGCGCTTCCCGACGTTCGAGGGCTTGTACTTGAGGTAGACGTGGCCGTCCTTGATCTCGTCGTTCCAGCCCCCTACGGTGGTGCGCCAGCGAACCAGGGGGATCCGCTGGCCGCGGTCGTTGAGCCAGAGGGTGAGCCGGGGCGTCCGGCCGCGGTACTGAGCCACCTTCTTGCCCTGGTCGTCCACCGGGGGATCGTAGAACACGTCGCCGCGTTGGATGACGACCTCGAGGTCCATGTCGGCGGAGTAGTAGTCGGGGCGGCCGGGGAGACGCAACGCGACGCGCAGGTCCCGCAGGTCGGGGGCCGGCATCGCGAGCAGGAAGCCGCGCACGGCCGAGGGGGTCGTCAGGCCGAGGTTGTTGAGCGCCGCCTGGGTGAATCGCTTGACGAGGTTGGTGCGTTTGCGCTCCCTGCCGCGTCGGTCCAGGTAGGTCGGCTTCAGCCGCAGCGCGCTGCCGTCTTCGATGATCTGGGCCGCGTGCACCACCCGCTCCCGAATCACCCGCCGCAGGGCGTCCGCGTCGGCCTCGTCGGGTGTGCGGGCCATGGCCAAGGTGACGTCCCGCGTCAGGGTACCCTGACCCACGATCATGTGCTTCCGCTCGAAGGCCGTCAGGGCCGTGTAGAGCTCGTCCCCCGGCGGAGTGCGCCGCAGTCGTCGCCGCCGCTGTTCCGGGAGGAGCCGCTCACACCGCAGCACCTGGATCGCCGCCGCCACCGCTTTCCCCCGCCCCTCGGCCCGTTGCAGCTTCTGGAGTATTCGTCGACCGGCCCGCGTCTGCGAGAGCTGGCTCTCCTGGGCCAGTCGCTTTCGACGCAGCACGCGGTTCACGGTCTCCCGGGTGGACCGGGCCCTGCGCAGCGCGAAGCCGAATCCCCAGGCCGAGACACTCCCGCGGAACGCCTTAAGCGCTTTGAGGTCCACCTTGGCCATGCAGCTTCGGACGAGCCGGTCCCGCAGGCGCTTCCGAATCACCGACGGCGTCGGCGGGACGCCGTAGAGCTCCAGGTGGTTCGACCGATCCCGGGGCAGCTTGCGCCCCTGTCGGTCGGTGCGGTCGTTGGCCAGATCCAGATACCGCTTCCGGTAGGGAAATGGGATCGGCTGCTTGTCGAGGGGAGACTGCTCGGTGAACAGCACCGGGGTCCAGGAGTCCCCGAGCTCGACCACGGTGAAGCCGAGGCGCCGGGCCTCGGACAGGGGCAGGGCCCGCCGTCGGCCGTCCTCGAAGGCCCAGATCTTCCCGCGAGGCAGCCGCGGGAGGGCGGCCTTGCCGTCCCAGTGGACAGGCGTCCCGAGGGCCGGTTTGCTCGCGGGCCGCCCCTCGGATGCGCCCGCGTTGCCTGCTGTACCTGCGTCATCGCGGGACCGGACAGAGCGCCTGGTACCCGTGGCCGGATCGGCGCTGCACGCACCTGCGGTCCCCAGCGTCAAGCTGAGCAGAAGGGCGGGTATGACGTGCCGAGCGTTCATATGTTCGATGATATGCAAGCAACGTTCCGGCGCCAATAATCTCCTCGGAGGGGCTTGTATCTATATGATATCAAGTATTTTTTCTACGAACCGCCGGCGCCGCGCTCCGGCAGGGTGTGTCCCGGTGTGGACAGGCTTGGGGACCGACAGCCACACTACCAGCGGATCGTCTCCTCCACGACCATGACCGTGCCGTTGGGAAGTCGATAGATCCGCCTGACCGGGCCCTGCGCACCCGCGGCGCCCGCTGCGGGCTCGGCCGGGGTGTTGTACACAGCCCCCGGCCCGTTCACCTGTCGTCCGGCGATCACCCGGCCGTACTCGTCGAGGACCTCGGTGGGCGGCATCTCGTCCTCGTAGCGCCACATCCCGGCCATGGCCCGCTCCTGGGACGCGAGAAACCACAGCAGAATCGCGAGCAGGATCATCATCCAGGCCTTGAGCGCGATGGCTGCCACCACGAACAAAACGGCGAAGACCTGGGCCACGGTGGCGGCCACGTGGGTCGCCCGATAGCGCCCCATGCGCTGGGACAGCGCGGCGCGCAGCACCCGGCCGCCGTCCATGGGCAGCGCCGGCAGCAGGTTGAACACACCCAGCCCGAGGTTGATCAGGGCGATGGTTCCGAAGCCTGTCCACCGCGTGGCGAAATACGCGGCCAGGCCTGCGGCGCCGAGGGCGAAGGACACCCCCGGGCCGGCGATGGCGATCAGGATCTCGTCCCGGGCCGTCTTGGGCATACGTGCCATCTTGGCGGCGCCGCCGAGGATGTGCAGCTCGATGCCCCGGATGGCGATTCCGAGCCTACGCGCCACTACGGCGTGGCCGAGCTCGTGCAGCACCACCGAGGTGAACACGACCGCCGCGAGAACCAGCCCGGTCACGATGCCGTTCATGAACATGAACAGCGCCAGGATGATCAGGAACGAAAAGCTGATTTCCAGGCGAAACCCGAGCAGCGTGCCGATTTTGAAAGCTCTTCCGAACATTGCGCCCCCTTCGGGGTTTCGTCAGCTACCCTACTAGGGTAAGGTCTGGATCCGGCCTTGGCAAGGTGTCGGTAAGCTCGGCGGCGGAGGTGAAGGCGCTCAGCACTCCCAGATGTCGTCGCAGGTGGGTGCGGCCAGGACGCAGTCGGTGCGGTCCGGCTCTGTGTCCATGTTCTCGCAGGAAACGGCGCAGATGGCGATGTCCTCTTCGGAGCAGCTCTGGTCACAGAGGTCACATTGGTGGCGGCACGCCTCCTCGCAGCGCGCCTCTTCGGCGGCGCAGCCGCCAGCCATGGCCAGACAGAACCCCAGTGTCAGAATGAGCCCGATGAGTCGTTTCATTGCGTCCGCTCCAGGGCCCACTCTAACGAAG
>JBDRSE010000306.1:0-12093 GCA_043825095.1 bacterium | reverse complement strand
GGCCGCGGCCCTGGGCCGCGACACGTCTTCGGATGTGATCCGTGGCAAGGTGCCCTACATGTCCCCGGAGCAGATCAACGGCCGGGAGCTGGATCAGCGCACCGACCTGTTTTCGCTGGGCATCACGCTGTTCGAGCTGGCCACGGGCCAGCGGCTGTACGGCCGCAACGGAAACGAGGGGCTGCTGCTGGAGGTGGCCGAGGCGCGGATTCCGGACCCGGCCGAGTGGAACGCCGAGATCTCCGCCGGGCTCCGGGAGGTCGTGCTCACCCTGCTCCAGAAGGATCCGGCGGGCCGGTACGACACGGCGCGGGCGGCGCTGCAGGCGCTGCGGAGCCTGGGCGGCGCGGCAGACCGGAGCCTGGAGCTGGCCGCGTTCCTGGAGGAGCTCTTTCCCGAGGAGGCGGCCGCGGCGCGGCGGAGTCGGACCACCCTCACCCAGGAGGTGGGTGAGCTGGCCGAGATCTGGGAGCGGGCGGAGCGCGAGCGCACGGAGCAGAAGCGCTCCGGGAAGCTGCGCGGGATCCGGGCGCGGGCCGTGTTGCTGGCCGTGGCCGTGATTGTGGTCGCGGGTGGGGTCGCCTATCTGGCCGCGGGGCTCCTGTCCAAGGAACGCGCCCCAAGGCATGCGGCGCGGTCCGCGGCCGGAGTGGTCGACGCGCGGCGGCCGGCCTCGGCGGGGCCGGTGGGTTGGGCGGGGCCGTCGGGGCCGACGGGTCGGGCGTGGTCGGCGGGTCCGGCGGCTGTGGGCGCGGCCGCGATCCAGGTGCGGTCCGAGCCCCCGGGTGGGGCGATCCTGGTGGACGGGCTCCCGACCCGGCAGCGCACCCCGGCGCGCATCGGCGTCCCTCCGGGGCGGCACGTGATCACCGTGCGCTGGCGCTCCGGAGAGACTGCGCGGAAGACCACCCTGCTGCGGCCCGGCCTCACTGAGCAGCTCCTGCTCCACCGACCGGGGGGGGACCGACGGTCTGCCCGCCGCAGGCCCGCGCCTCGGTCGGCGGTCGCGACGCCGGTTACGACGCCGGTCACGACGCCGGCGCCGAGTTCCGGCGGTCGGGAGTTGTCGCCCCGCGGCCGGGAGTCGTCGCCCAGGGCCGTCGCGGCCGGTCCCGCTGCGCGCGCGCCGGGCTCATCCGGCAAGGCGAGCCGGGTCAGGTTCACGTGCAAACCGTGGGCGCTGGTGACCTTTGACGGCCGGAGCCTCGGACAGACACCGCGCAGCCGGACGCTGCGGCCGGGGTCGTACCGGGTGGTGTTTCGCAACGCCGACCTCGGTTTTACGCAGAGCCGGAGCTTCGAGGTGCGGGGCGACGGCAGGGACGTGCGGGTGCGCTGCCGGTTTTGACATTGCGCCGTCAGGCGTTCATGCTCTTTTCGAGCGCGAATGCGCGGTCCCCATGAGGAGCGGCCATGGCCGGATCGGGAAACATGAACGACGACTCCAAGGGTCAGGGAGAGTTCTCGGCCGAGGCCCAGGAGACCATCGAGGCCTTCGGACGGTCCCTGCTCGAGCTGGACGCGCAGCAGAAGGCCGGCCGCGCGGTGCTGCCGGACACGGTGAACGAGGCGTTCCGTGCCACGCACACGCTCAAGGGGATCTCCTCGTTGTTCGGCAGGCAGGCCATCGCCGACCTGTCCCATGAGCTGGAGGAGATCCTGGACGGGATTCGCATGGGGCGGCTCACGATTGACGCCTCGCTGCTCGACGTGCTGTTCGACTCGGTGGAGCTGCTCACGTCCCTGGTGTCCGGCACCATGGTGGATGAGTCCCGGCGCGTGGCGGCCTTCCGGGAGCGGCTCCAGGGGCTACGCGGGGACCCCTTCAGCGAAGCGGGGGACGACACCACCGGCGATCTCGATCTGAGCCCGGATCTGCTGCAGACCCTGACCGAGTACGAGGAGCATCGGCTCCAGGAAAACATCCGGCAGGGACGGAAGCTGTTCCTGATCCACGGGGACTTCGACGTCACCACCATCGACAGCCAGCTCGAGGAGCTGCGGAACAAGCTGAAGGCCTTGGGGGAGGTGATCACCTGCCTGCCTTCCGACGAGGAGGTGGGGGAGGATCACATCGGCCTGGATCTGATGCTCGCCACCAGTGTGCACCTCCACGAGGTGGAGCAGCTCGCCGAAGACATGGGCAGCCGCGCCGAGCAGATCGGCAGCGGTGCGCGTGTGCGGGCGCCGGCCGCGCTGCGGGAGAGCGCCGCCCCGGCGGTGGAGGAGGCGGCCGAGGGGTCCATCCGTTCCCTCAGCCAGACGGTCCGGGTCAACATCGACAAGCTGGACCGGCTCATGAACACCGTGGGTGAGCTGACCCTGGTCCGGACCGAGCTCGCCGGTGTGTTGCGGGAGGTGCTGCGGGAGGAGATGGACACGGACACGCCGCGCAACTTCCTGCGACAGATGCGCACCTTCCACCGCAGATTGGACGACCTGCAGCGGGGCATCCTCGAGGTGCGCATGGTGCCCCTGGGGCAGGTATTCGACAAGCTGGCGCGGGTGGTGCGCAAGCTCTCCCGGGAGTTCGACAAGCAGATCGCCTTCTACGTGTCGGGGGGGCAGACCGAGATCGACAAGCTCATCGTGGAGGAGCTGTCGGATCCGCTCATGCACATCATCCGGAACAGCATCGACCACGGCGTGGAGACCGCTGTCGAGCGCGCCTCCAAGGGCAAGCCCGCCGAGGGCATGGTCGCCCTGCGCGCCTACCCGCGGGGAAATCACGTGGTGATCGAGATCGAGGACGACGGCGCGGGGATCGACCCCGACACCCTCCTCGAATCCGCGGTGCAGCGGGGGTTCGTCAGTCAGGAGGACGCCCGGGAGCTGAGCCGTCGCGAGATCCTGAACCTCATCTTCATGCCCGGCTTCACCACCCGCGCCGAGGCGGGATCGACTTCCGGGCGCGGGGTGGGCATGGACGTGGTGAAGACCAACCTCCTGCGGCTCTCCGGCCTCATCGACGTCTTCTCGGAGCGGGGTCAGGGCACGCGGTTCACCCTGACGCTTCCGATCACGCTGGCCATTATCCGCGCCCTCATCGTGCAGATCGTCGACACCATCTTTGCCATTCCACTGAGCACGGTGCTGGAGATCTATCCGGTGGAGCGGGGCCACGTCAGCACCATTGAGGGCGGGGAGGTGGTCACCCTGCGGGGCGCCACGCTGCCGCTGCTCCGCCTGGAGCCGGTTTTCGGCCTGGAGCGCGTGGTGGCGCCGCACCCCGAGCCTCCGCCCGCTCCGGCCAGTCGGGCGGACAGCCGTGAGTACGTGGTCGTCGTGGGAATGGCGCAGCACCGGGTCGGGCTGGTAGTCAACGAACTGGTCGGGCAACAAGATATCGTGATAAAATCGCTGGGTAAAGCGCTCACAGGCGTTCCTGGAATCGCCGGGGCGACTGAGCTGGGCGGCCGCCGGACCGTCCTGGTGCTGGACATCGCAGCGCTGGTAGATGAATTCATCAGCGGGTAGGAGCCGGACGCAAAACGGCTGCGCCGTCGTGCTTCGACGATAACCGTCCGTAGTCGCGGGATCGAGATGAGCAGGAAGAAGAGCACAGAGTCCGAGCTTCCGGTGGTCAGAGACCTCGCGGAGACCTCCCAGACCCCGACGATCTCCAAGTCGGACGAGTGGGATCAGCTCTTCGATCCCGAGGTGTTCGCCGGAGACGTGGTGGAGCTGGAGGCGGCCGCTCCCGAGCTCGAGCAGGCCGCGCCGGTCACCATCCGCTACCTGGGTTTTCGGCTGGGTAGCGAATACTATGCGGTGCCGATTCTGAACCTGTCCGAGGTGGTGCGGTGCCAAGAGATCACCGCCGTGCCCCGGGTGCGCTCCTTCGTCCGCGGGATCATCTCCGTCCGGGGGGCCATCGTGCCCATCGTGGATCTGCAGCAGCGGCTCGCCCAGAGCGGGGAGGAGGAGGGTTCCTCCCGCGTTCCCTTCGGCGCCGGTCCGGCGGGCGCTCGCGCCAGTGACCGCCGCGTGCTCATCACGCGGCACGAAGGCGAGGCGTTCGGCCTGCTGGTGGACGCCGTGTCCGACGTGTTCGTGCTGGAGCCCGGGGAGATCGAGCCCCCGCCCGCGACGTTGCCCCGGCGCCTGCTGGAGTTCGTCTCGGGAATCGCACGGGTGCAGGGCCGGATCCACACGGTGCTGGAGGTGCCCGCCGTGCTGCGGTTCCAGGCGGTGGCGCGGGCCTTCCGCGGGACGGAGGCCGTGACGTGAGCTGGCAGCAGCGCTGGATGCAAGCCGGGCCTTCCACCCCGGACCTGCAGTTTGCCGTGTTCACGCTCGGCTCCCTGGAATACGCCGTGGACATCATGCGCATCAGCCAGATCATTCGGCCGATCTCCATCCGCCCGGTACCCCGGGTGCCCGCCTTCATTGAAGGTGTCATCGAGCTCCGTGGGGTGGTGATCCCCATCATGGACCTCCGACGACGGCTCGGGATCGAGCCCGCGCCGGACGTGCGGGCCACCAAGTACATCATTGTCCGGCTGGAGCGACGGCTGATCGGCCTCATTGTGGATCGTGTGGTCGGCGTACATCGGGTGTCTCACGACGCGATCCGGCCGACTCCGGATTGGATCTCCGGGCCGGAGGCGTCCGTGTTCTCCGGCGTGTGCCGTAGGGTCGAGGGGCTCGTGCTGCTCGTGGATCTGGACCGGCTGATTTCGTCGGACGAGACATTGGACCTCGGCGCTCTGAGGCCTCCGACCAAGGTCTTGGACCACGACGAGGACGACGATTTCTTCCCCGATGACGGCCCCACCGCCGTGCCGGGGGGCACCTCCTATGGAGAGTCTGGAAATGGCTGAGCTCCCGGTGTTGATCGCCCACGACAGCGCTGAGATGGCGGCGGAGATCGAGCTGGCGCTGCGCGAGATCACCGGGCGGCTCACCCTGGTGAGGACCGGCGAGGAGGCGCTTTCCCACCTGGTGCGCGAGCACCCGCGGGTGCTGGTGGTGGACGTGGCGCTGCCCGGCCGGGCGCCCTTCGAGCTGTGCGACGACATCCGCCAGGCCGGGTTGCGCACCCGGGTCGTGCTGGTGGCCTCGGTCTACAACCGCACGCGGTACAAGCGTCGGCCCACCTCGCTCTACGGTGCCGATGACTACGTCGAGCAGCACCACATCCACGACATGCTGCCCGAGAAGGTCAAGCGTCTGCTCTCGGGTGAGGGGTCCTCCCTGGACGTGCCGCACGGACAGGTGGACCCCGTGGTGGCCGCCCGGGTGCGGGAGGTCGCCGACGCGATGATGACGATCCAGTTCGATTCGGAGGACGAAGGCCGCGCCCGTGCCGAGCGGCTGTGCAACCTGATCGTTGCCGACGTGGTCCTGTACAACGGCGAGGCGTTCGAAACCATGCGCGACCTGGGCGACGCCCCGGCTCGCCTGCTGGACGATCTGCAGGAGGCCCGGGAGATCTTCGCAAAGCTCGTGCCCCGGGAGATCCGTGGCGACAGCGACTGGATCGGCGATCAGCTCGCCGAGTTGCTCGAGCGTCGGCCGCAGGAGCAGGTCCCGCTGGAGCGCTCCTCTGATGGCTTCTGACTACTCCGAGTCGTCCGCCCCGGCGCGCCTGTTGTCGGGCGAGCAGTTCGAGGCGATTCGCGACGCGATCACCGGCTACTGCGGCATCGCGCTCTCCCAGGACTATCACGCGCGCCTGGCCCGGGTGGTGAGCCTGAGGATGCGAAACCTGCGCCTGGACGACGTGGCGGCCTACGTGCAGGACCTGACCCGCCCGGGGGAGGAGCACGGGGAGCTCTCGCGCTTCGTGGACGAAACCACGAACACCGAAACGTACTTCTTCCGCGAGGAGTTTCAGCTCGACGCGCTGTCTCACGAGATCCTCCCGGTGCTGGTCGAGCAGCGCCTTTCACGCCGTCGGCTCACCCTGTGGAGCGCGGGCTGCTCCTCTGGGGAGGAGCCGGTCACGTTGGCGATGCTCCTGCGGTCCAGCCCCGAGTTTGAGCGTCAGCTGCAGCGCTGGGAGGTCCGCATCCTCGGGACGGACATCAACCGGCGGATGATCCGCAAGGCCCGGGAGGGGGTCTATGCCGAGTCTTCGTTCAAGGGGCTCGAGGAGCAACGCAAGGCGCGGGTGCAGTCCTTGTTCTTCCGACCGGAGGGGAAGCGCTTCTCCGTGCGCCCGGAGCTGCGGTCCATGATGAGCTTTCTGCACCTCAACCTGCTGGACCGGGACGGCGCCGGCCTCCTCGGCGAGATGGACGTCGTGCTCTGCCGCAACGTACTGATGTACTTTCCCACGGACGTTCGGCTTCAGGTGCTGCAGAGCTTCTTCCGGAAGCTGGCGGTGGGAGGGTACCTGCTGCTGGGGCATTCGGAGAATCTGCTCGGCTTGGACACGCCCTTCGAGGCGGCGAGGCTCAAGGACAGCCTGGTCTATCGCAAACCGCCGCGGAGCCGTTGGCGCGACTGTGGCGAGGAGTGGGGTTGCTGAGATGGGCCCGGGAGCGAAGCCCAGTGCACGTCGTCTGGTGCGGGTGCTGATCATCGACGACTCCGCCTTTGTCAGGCGGACCCTCCGCAACCTGCTGCTCTCCTCCCGGGAGATCGAGGTGGTGGGCACCGCCGTGGACGGCAACGAGGGGCTCAAGCTGGTCGAGGAGCTCGACCCGGACGTCATCACCCTGGATCTGGAGATGCCGCGGCTGGACGGCTTCGCCTTCCTCCGGATCCTGATGCGACGCAAACCCAAGCCGGTGATCGTGGTGTCCTCCCACAGCGAGAGGCAGACCGTGCTCCGGGCCTTGGAGCTGGGCGCCTTGGACTTCGTGGCCAAGCCCGAAAAGACCGTCTCACCGAACCTGAAACAGATCCGTGGCGAGCTCGTGGACAAGGTGCTGGCCGGCGCCGGATCGCTGGTGGAGCAGCTCAAGGTTCGGCTCGACGGGTCCCGGGAGATGCTGGCGGTGGATCTCGATCCGCCCAAGCAAATCCCCGAATCGATCCGCCCCGCCGTGCCGGCGCCGGGGCTGGTGGTCATCGGGACATCCACCGGCGGACCGAGCTCCCTCCGGCGGATTCTGTCGCAGCTCCACGTGGATTTCCCCTTTGGAATCATCGTGGCGCAACACATGCCGGCCCGCTTCACGGGCGCTTTTGCGGAGCGCCTCGACCGGGAGTCAGCGCTTCACGTGCGGGAGGCGGAGCACGGCTCGGTGGTTGGGGCCGGGGAGATGATCATCGCTCCCGGCGGCTGTCACACAGAGGTCGTGCGCGGGGCCAAGGGGTTCGAAACGGTGGTTTTGCGGGCGGAGCCGGGTGAGCGCTACATCCCCTCGGTGGATCGGCTGCTGGTGTCCGCGGCAGACGCGGCGGGCAGCCGGGTCGTGGCGCTCATTCTCACGGGCATGGGCTCGGACGGCGCCATGGGGGTGCAGTACGTGCGCATCCACGGCGGCCGGGTCTTGGCCGAGGACGAGTCCACGGCCGTGGTGTTCGGCATGCCGCGGGTGGCCATCGCCACCGGCGCGGTGGATTCGGTGCTGCCCCTGGACGCCATCGCCCCGCGGTTGGTGTCCCTGGTGTCCCATATGTAGTACCTGTGCGGCGCTTTGCCGGGAACGGGCGTTGTGGTAGTCTCCGACGAATTGGGCCTGCAATATCCGACCCCTGGATCGGGTTGAGACCTTGCGGCACAGTGGTCGGAGGAAATCGGAGGCATCGAGGTATCGGCAATGGCTCGAGATAGATCTGGAGACAAGTCCAACGGATCCCCCGGGGGTACGCTGCGTTCCTACCTCAAGCGAGGAGAGGCGTTCATCGACGAGATCCTGCGGCACAACGAATCCCTGCGGCTGCGGGTGCTGCAGCTGGAGAGCCAGCTGTTCATGGACAACACCCCGGTGCCGCCGCCGGCCGCGGTGAGCGAGCTGCGCCTGATCTTCCAGCAGCTACACCGCGAGCACGAAGATCTCCAGAACCGGCTGGACGAGGTGGCGTACGAGACGGAGCAATACAAGGAGCGCTACTCGCAGATCGAGGACGAGAACGATCGGCTCGTGAATCTGTTCGTGGCGGGGCACCAGCTCTACTCGACCCTGGACCTGGCCTCCGCCGTGCAGATCATCATGGAGATCCTACTCAACTTCATCGGCGCGGGGCGATTCTGCATCACCATCCTGGACGAGCCGTCCGGAGAGCTGCATGCCATCGAGTCCTACGGCGTGCCCTTAGACAAGGTCCCGAGCTACAGCAAAGGACAGGAGCCGCTGGCCGCCGCCATCGCGACCGGGAAGCCGGTGGTGGTGGAGCCGATGCCCGAGCAGTGGGACGTGAACTCCCCGTTGGTGTGCATCCCGCTGAGGCTGGCCAACGAGGTGGTGGGCGCGGTGATGATCTACTCCTATCTGGAGCAGAAGCGGGAGATCTCCGACATCGACCGCGAGCTGTTCTCGTTGCTGGGTGATCGCGCGGGTGCCGTGCTTGAGTCGGCGCGGCTGTTCGCCACGTCTGCGCGGGGGCCGCGGAGCTTCAGTGCGTACCTGGCGCTCATGACAAGCGAGGGTGGCCATGAATGAGCTATCGGCGCTGATTGTTGAAGACAGCCCCACAATGCGGCAGCTGCTCGTATTCGCGCTCTCGCGGGTCCGCGGGCTCTCGGTGGCCGAGGCCGACGACGGCCTCGACGCCCTGAAGAAGCTGTCCTCGATGGAGTTCGACATCATCATCACGGACATCAACATGCCCATCATGGATGGGCTCAAGCTGGTCAAGCGCGTTCGGTCTGACGAGCGGTACAAAGACATCCCCATCGTGATCATCACCACCGAGGGTGGGGCCGAGGACCGGAAGCGAGCATTGGCCCTCGGGGCCAACGCCTACATCACCAAACCGATTCGGGCTCCCCAGGTCATCAAGACCGTGAAGGAGCTGTTGGGTATATAGCGCGAGTTCCCATGCGCATCATCATCGTCGGCGCCGGTGAGGTGGGGCGAAACATCGCCTCCCGCCTCAGTCAGGAAGCCAAAGACGTCGTTCTCATCGATCAGGACGAGCAGCGGATTCGGGCGGTGCGTGAGGCGCTGGATGTGCAGGCCCTGGTGGGCAGCGGGTCGAACCCCCGGGTGCTCACCGACGCGGGCATCGTCAACGCGGAGATGCTCATTGCCGTGACGGACCGGGACGAGGTCAACCTGACAGCGGCGCTGATCACGGCGGCCTACTCCCCAAACACCATCAAGATCGCGCGCATCCGATCCCCGGATCTGCTGCGGGATCGCAAGCTCCTGGAGTACGAGGGGCTGCGCCTCGACCTGGCAATCAACCCGGAGCGGGTCGCGGCCGAGAAGATCCACGAGGTGATTCGGCACCCCTGGGCCGCAGACCTCGTCTCCTTCGCGGACGGCCGGATCACGCTGGTCGGGGTGCGGCTGCGCGACACCAGCCCCATCGCCGGGGCGCAGCTCAAGGAGCTGCCCCAGCGTGTTCCGGGCCGGGTGCCCCTCATCGTGGCGGTGAACCGCGGTTCGGACGTGGTCATCCCCACCGGCGGGGACCGCGTGGAAGCGGGGGACCTGGTGTACGTGGTGGCGCGGAGCGAGGAGCTCGACGTGCTGGCCGAGGTCGCCGGGCACCATTCGCGCGCCATCCGGTCCGTCCTGGTGGGCGGCGCCTCGCGGATCGGCCTCGACCTGGCGCGGATGCTGGAGGAGGACGGCGGTTACAACGTCAAGCTGCTGGAGCCGGATCAGGCGCGCTGCCGGCAGGCCGCCGAGGCGCTGCCCAACACCATCGTGATTCTCGGGTCCATCACCGACCAGGAGCTGCTCCGCAGCGAGGGCATCGACAGTACCGACATGTTCGTGGCGGTGTCTTCTGAAGAGGAGCTCAACATCCTGGCCGCGCTGCTGGCCAAGCGGCTCGGCGCGAGCAAGGTCGTGACCGTGTCCAACCGCCTGGACTACCGGGAGCTCATCGCCACCATCGGCGTGGACGCGCTGATCAGCCCTCGCACCGCGGCAGTGGGCTCGATCATGCACTACATCCGGCGCGGTCGCGTGCTGCGCGTCACCTCCTTCGGTGTCGGGGGCGCGGAGGCCATCGAGTTCGAGGCGCTCCCCACGTCGGACGTGGTGGGCAAGCCCCTCAAGGAGGTCAAGTTCCCCCGGGGCGCGATCATCGGCGCGGTGGTGCGGGACGAGGAGGTCGTGATTCCCCGCGGCGATGACGTGATCAACGCCGGCGATCGGGTCCTCGTGTTCACCCTGCAGAAGGCGGTGCGCAAGGTGGAGCGCGCTATGAGCGTCAGGCTCGAGTTCTTTTAGGCCATGCGGTGTGTGAATCTTCACGAGCGGCGCTGGGGGGACGCATGAAGTTCCGGGTCGTGGTGCGGGCGCTCGGGGCGTTGCTTTGTCTGCTCGGCCTGGTGATGCTCGTGCCGGCGCTCCTGGCCTTGGCGTACGTGGAGGAGGACGTCTTCGCGCACTTGATGGCCGCGCTGGTGAGCGGCGTGTTGGGCGGGGCGATCCTGCTGCTGGTCCGGCGCCCGAAGACGAAGCAGGACGTGGGCATCCGCGAGGGGTTCCTGATCGTCAGCCTGGGCTGGATGGTGGCCTGCCTGGCCGGCGCCCTGCCGTTCTTCTTTTACGCCCGTCTCCCCCATGTGATCAACGCCGAGGCCGTCAAGAGTGCCAATGCCGTTCCGGGAGAGGCCTACAAGGCGCCCCGCTGCGGTGGAGACAAGCCCACCGGTCTGGGGTGGGAGTTCTGCTCCTTCACCAATGCGGCCTTCGAGTCGACGTCGGGGTTCACCACCACCGGAGCGACGATTCTGCAGGGCGGGCTCTGGCGCACGGTCACGCGGCGCGACGGCCTGCCCCACGGCCTGCTGTTCTGGCGCTCCCTCACCCACTGGCTGGGGGGTATGGGCATCATCGTGCTGGGGATCGCCATCTTGCCCCTGCTGGGTATCGGCGGCATGCAGCTGTTCAAGGCGGAGGTGCCGGGCCCGGTGAAGGACAAGCTGAGCCCGCGGATCACCGAGACGGCCAAGGTGCTGTGGGCGGCCTACTTCCTCATCACCGTGGGGGAGGTGCTGCTGCTCTTGCCGACGGGCATGGGGGTCTACCAGGCGGTGAACCACGCCTTCGCCACCCTGGCCACGGGGGGGTTCTCCACCCTATCGGCCTCGGTGGCGGGTTTCCAGAGCGCCTACGTGGAGTGGGTGATCACGATCTTCATGATCCTGGCCGGGGTGAACTTCACGCTGCACATCGCGTGGATCTCCCGCCGCGATCCCCTGGCCTTTGCGCGGGACCACGAGTTCCGCTTCTACGCGATGATCCTGCTGGTGATGTTCGTTGGCGTCACGGTGAGCCTCCTGGCGTCGTCGAGGCTCGGCTGGGGGGTCGGCACGGCCGCCCGGCACGCGGCCTTCCAGGTGGCGACCATCGTGACCACCACGGGCTTCTGCTCCACGGATTTCGAGATCTGGGAGACGGCGGCGCCCTTTGCGGCGTTCCTGCTGGTGATCGCGATGTTCACCGGCGGCTGCGCCGGCTCCACCGGGGGCGGCATGAAGATGATCCGGCTGCTGCTCATCTTCCGGGCCGGGGTGCGTGAGCTCAAGCAGCTCATCCACCCGCGGGCGGTGCTGCCCCTGCGCTACGGGGAGCGGGTGGTGCCCGAGGACGTCATGCGGGCCATCGCCGGCTTCTTCGTGCTGTACCTGTTCCTGTTCGTGGTCGCCGCCACGGCCATCGCCGCGCTCGGCTATGACATGAAGTCCTCCCTCTCGGCGTCCATCGCGTGTGTGGGGAACATCGGGCCGGGGTTCGGCGCCGTGGGCGCGACCGATCACTACAACCACATCCCGGCCGTGGGCAAGTGGGTGCTCATCATCTGTATGCTCGCCGGCCGGCTCGAGATCTACACCGTGCTGATCCTGTTCGTCCCCTGGTTCTGGCGGCGGTAGCGGGTGCAGATCCGCGGAGGGACCTCGGGGCGGATCCAGGTTGTTCGGGATTTCGCGTACTTGGGCTCGACGGCGCTTCTCGTCGGCGAATCGTGGTGTAAAATCTTCATCCTTCTTCCCCGGGGACGAACGAGCTCCGG
>JBDRSE010000305.1:0-3493 GCA_043825095.1 bacterium | reverse complement strand
TGCGGCGCCGAGGTGTGCGACGACGGCAACACCGTGAACTGCGACGGCTGCCGCGGCAACTGCCTGGCCATCGAGACGGGCTGCGGCGACGGCTTCGTCTGCGGCCTCGAGGTCTGCGACGACGGCAACACCACCGACTGCGACGGCTGCCGCGGCAACTGCCTGGCCACGGAGAGCGGCTGCGGCGACGGCTTCACCTGCCCGCCCGAAACCTGCGACGACGGCGGTACCATCCCGGGCGACGGCTGCGACGCCGTCTGCCAGGTCGAGAGCTCCGTAGGCTGCGGCAACGGAATCCTGGAACCCGGCGAAGGCGAGACCTGCGACGACGGGAACACGAACGCCGGAGACGGCTGCAGCGCCGCCTGCCAGGTCGAGCCGGGGTGGGAGTGCTTCGACCACCCCAGCCCGCCCCCGGCCAACTTCTGTTCGCCCATGTGCGGCAACGGCATCGTGGAGGCGGCCAACGGCGAGACCTGTGACGATGGAAACCGCAACAACAACGACGCCTGCCCGGACGGCTGGCTCGGAACCTGCCAGCCCGCCACCTGCGGCGATGGGCACGTCTACCCCGCCAGCGCAGGCGGCACCGAGGAGTGCGACGACGGCAACGCCGTGGACTGCGACGGGTGCAACACGAGCTGCGAGGCAGACTGCTCAAACTGCTCCACCACGGACTGCAACCCTGCGGGTGAAACCCTGATCGCCGGCTCGGCCTTCGTGGACTCGAGCCCGCCGGAGTGCTTCGTGCAGTGCGCCGGCTTCGAGAACACGTCAAGCAATGACGTGGACTGGGAGTGGGAGATGAACTGCTACGGCTTCGTGGCGACGCTTCGAGTCAGGATCTGGGATACCTCGACCGGCTCGGGCCCCTCCACGTGGACCCTGCTTGCCGACGGCACGCTCCTCCCGGACAGCACCGCCGGCTACGCGACGGAGAACTTCATCACCACCAGCCACGGCGGTACGATGGGGATGGGCAGTGTGGGTCTCTTGAAAGATCCCCCCGGCTCCAACCCTGCGGGCTTATGGTGCAGCAGCTATGGTGATACCGATGCAATGATCGGAGTCCAGAACAATAGCCAGACAATCGATGTCTGCAGCGCCGACGACTACAACTTCGGCCCGCCCCCCAAGTACGCGTGTACCGCGGCTACAGAGCTGGCGCTCCGGGCCACTTCGTACGGAACCTGCGGGCCCGCCCCCTCCACGACCGATCTGGCGATTGCGTTCTACTACGAGCGCTCCGGCTGCACGCCCGCAGCGCCGCCGCCGGCGCCGCCGGCCGGCTTCCCCGCCGTCCTGCTACTGCAGGCGCTGGTCAACCCCGGCGGCGCCGACGCCGGCCTCGAGTGGTTGACGCTCTACAACAACTACTACTACACCGTCGACCTGAGCGCGTACTCCCTGGGCTGGGGTGGCACCGTCTACACGGACGGCACGGCCGACCTTTCGGGGTCCATCCAGCCCGGCCAGTGCTTCGTCGTGGGCGGCCCCGCCTCGAACGCCAACAACGCCAGCCCGGCCTTCGACCTGGTGCTCGACTTCAGCACGTTCAGCACATGGGGCCTCGAGAACGCCGGAGCCGCGACCGACGGCATCGCCCTGTTCGACATGGCTGCCGGCAGCATCACCCCGGCCAGCTGCCCCCTGGATGCGCTGCTCTATGGCAGCCCCAACACCAACAGCCTCGTCGA
Source organism: bacterium (assembly GCA_043825095.1). Lineage (GTDB taxonomy): Bacteria > Myxococcota_A > Polyangia > HGW-17 > JAJRWW01 > JBDRSE01. The sequence continues at coordinate 1,796 of JBDRSE010000305.1, read as the reverse complement.
CGAAGCCTCCTGCCCCGCTGCGGGCACTCCGGACGTGGCGACCACACCGGCCGAGCTCGCAGCCATGCAGCGGACGGACATGAGCACCTGGATCATCACCGCGGCCGACCCGAGCTTCTGCTGGGGGGGGGCGTCCCTGCCGGCCTGCATCGCCGCCGACCTCCAGATCGTGCAGGTCTTCTACGACCACACCGACACCGATGACGGCCTCGAGTGGGTCCAGCTCCACAACGCCGGAGCCGGCTGCTCGCTCGACGGGTTCTCCCTTGGTTGGGGCGGGACCGATTACACGTACGGCGGCGTCGACCTCACAGGTAACATCTCGGCCGGTGGCTGCTTCATCGTGGGTGGCCCGACCGGCGACGCGGAGAACGGCAACCCGGTCTACAGCCAGGCCGTGAACTTGACCCCGGACCTCCAGAACGGCGGCACTCAGTCGGACGGCATCGCGCTGTTCGACGTGCCCATGGCCGGCGTAATCGCTACCACGTGCCCCATCGACGCGGTGATCTACGACCTGGACGGCAATGTCGCCGGCCTCCTGGACGAAACCTGTGTCGCCGGAGTGCCGGATGTGGACGTGATCGCAGCGGCAGCCACGGGTACGGGCCTGCTGAAAAACGGCCCGACCTCCTGGACCACGACCACCAGTGTCGACCCGGGCATCTGCCCCGGCAGCACCCTGATCCTGCTCGACGAGAGCTTCGATACCTGCGTGCCCAGCGGTTGGACGATCGACGATGGTTTCCTTGACGGCCTTACCTGGGAGTGCTGCCCGGGCGGCACCTGCACCGCCGGCTCGGGCAACTACACGGCGAACACCACGGGCTCGCCGAGCGGCGGGACGTTCATCCGGTGCGACTCCGACGACGACGGCAACGGGATCCTCATGCAGGAGGGGCTGGTCACTCCGTCCCTGGACCTGTCCTCCTACACGACGGTCGAGCTGCGGTTCTATCACCACTACAACGACCTCGGTGCCGGAGACTCCGGCAAGGTCCAGTACTCGACCAGCGGCCAGGGTGGGCCCTGGACCACGCACACCACCTACACCGCCGACGTGACCGGCCAGGCGGTCCTGGACGTCTCCGCCCAGGTCGCCGGGCAGCCCAACGTCGCCTTCCGCTTCTACTACGACGACGGCAACACCTGGGCCTACTACTGGAAGATCGACGACGTGCAGGTGGTGGCCTCGTACTGGTAGGATGTGCCAAGGTGGTGAAATGCTGAGCCGATGCCACGATGCCTGCTCGGTGGCTTTCCCGAGCGGGCGGGGATACCACCACCTTGGTTCTGTGAGGTCTGTTCACTCACCGGAATGCGAAGTTCCTAGCGCGGGCCGATCTACGCGACCTTTAACGTGATCTTGATCCCGAGGTTGTGTGCCACATCTATGAGTCTGTCGGTGGAGCCGGCTAAGAACAACAAACCGCCGAATCGGGGACATTCAGTGCTCCGGCCCAGAGGGGATCTCGGGCTCCTTGGGTTCGGGCTCCTCGGTGGGAGCGCTGGGCTTCACTCGACCTGACAGGACGCGTCGCAGCCGTCACCGGGCACGACGTTGCCGTCGTCGCAGGTCTCCACGCCGGCCCACACGTGACCGTCGCCACAGAACGCCGGAACACAGGTGCCGCCGATGGCCGTGGCGTCCCCGTTCCCGTCCGGGCAGGCGTCGGTGTTGTCCTGGTTCCCGTCGTCGCACAGCTCGCTGCCGTCCAGGGTGCCGTTGCCGCAGAGCTCGAGCTGGCAGGTGGCGCTGCAGCCGTCGCCGTCGATGGTGTTGCCGTCCTCACAGC
>JBDRSE010000304.1:0-4213 GCA_043825095.1 bacterium | reverse complement strand
TACCCTGGGCGTCGTAGCGCTGACCGAACACGCCCAGGCCCGAGCCGTCCTGGGTTTCGCTCTGCCAGACAAAGACGAATTGGCCGGCCGTCGTTACGGCCACGCGGCCGCCGCCCTGGTTACCCAACGTGAAGATATTGTGCTGCAGCTCCGGCCCGATAGGAGCGCATGAAGCATCGAAGCGCTGACCGTGGGCGCTCCAGCCCGAGCCGTCCTGGTCCGTGCTGGTCCAAGAGACCGCGAACTGGCCGCTGGCGTTCATGGCGGCACCTGTGGGAGTTTGCGCTCCTGTCGTGTGGGTGTTGACCGGGAACTCCAGGCCGTCGAGGGTGAAATCGGCCGCGAGTCGTTGCCCGAAGACGCTGTAGGGTGAGGCGTCCTGATTGGAGCTGGTCCAGACGACCACGGCGCGGCCGTCCGGGGCCATCCCGATTCGCGGCAGCTGTTGGGGGTAGGTTGTGTTGGTGCTCACCACGAAGTCGTCACCGCCCGGAGCCCCGTCCGAGTCGAACGCGCGGGCGAGGATGTCGTAGTCGTAGGTGGAACACCACGGATCTCCGGCCCAGACCACCACGAAACGACCGTCGGCGGCCATGGCCACATCGGGCCGGGGATGTAAGCACGGCGGTGTGGTGTTCACCTGGAACTCGTCGCCCGTGGTTTGACAGAACGCATCGAAGCGCCGGGCGAATACCCCCAGCCACACGCCGAAGGATTCCTCGCTCTGCCAGACCACCACGAAGCGACCATCGGCAGCCATGGCCACCCGGGGGAAGTCCTTGCTTCCGACGGTCGCGGTGTTTACCTGGAGCGCCGGGCCCAGGGGCTGTCCCTGGACGTCGAAGCAGCGGGCAAAGATTTCGTAATTGTAGAGCCCGATCGGGGCGGCTCGCCAGACCGCCACGAAACTTCCGTCCGGCGCCATAGCCAAAACAAGATGTCCTTCCCCCATGTGGGCCGAGGGATGGATGAGCACCTCACCCCCCTGTGGGAGGCCCGTAACATCGTACCACTGCCCCATGAAGCCCGGTCCGAGCTGGCTGTGGCCGCTCCAGGCCACCAGGAAGCTTCCGTCCCCGGCCATGGCGACGTCCGGCCAACCCTGATTTCCGCTCGTGCTGGTATTGACCTGGAACTCGGAGACATTGCAGCCGGTGCAGCCGTCCCAATCAACGCTGTTGGCGTCCTCGCATGTCTCGCCCGGATCGATCACCCCGTTGCCGCAGGAGTGACAGCCCGACTCGTCCAGGGTGCAGCTCGCCGTGCAGGCTAGCCTGCCGCCGAGGTAGCCCACGCCGAGGGATTCGCAGGTCTGCCCGCCGAAGTCGCTGCCGTCGCACACCTCGTACATGGGCTGCAACAACTCGTCGCCACACCGGCCCGCTGCCACGCAGTCGGTCTGGTCCAGGGTGCAGTCGGGCGCGCAGCGGAGCTCTCCACCGTAGTAGCCCAACGCCTCGCAGCTCTGCCCGTGCAAGTCGGAGCCGTCGCACACCTCCTGATCCTGGACGGCGCTGTCGCCGCAGCGCGTACACGCGGAGGTGTCCCAAGTGCAGTCCGCGTTGCAGCTCGGCACGCCGCCGGTAAAGCCCAGAAACAGGCCTGCACAACTTACGTCGTTCGGGGTCGAGCCATCGCACTGTTCGTCCCCTTCCACTACGTCGTTTCCACAGAAGGGCAGCGGCTCGTTGCCGTTGTTGTTCTCATCCGGTCCAGGCTTGGCCCCACCGCAGCCCATTCCCAGGGCCAGACCAATGAGGCCGACGATGATGTACCACCAGCTCGTGCAGCGACCTGTGAACATTGTCCCACATTTTTGCATGAAAGAGGTTTCCGCGTCCCTCAGAAAATCCGGGTGCAATGTCCAGAGCATCGAGATAACGAAAAAAAGCAGAGCGGAATTAGTCCGATTTCTCTAGCGGCCGGGGGAGAGGGTCTCTTAATTGTTGGTCGCTGCAAGTGCGGTACGCTGTTAAGCGCAGTGCGCTTGTCCAACCCGCAACGCGAGCGATATACTGGGCGCGAACAGCATCGTACGCACAACTGACCTCGAGGATTGCGACCACGAGATCAACTGCCGTTCCGGAAGCGAGAGCAGACATGAGGCCGATCGACCGACGCAGCCCTACGCGAACCGTTCGCTCTCCTCGCACCCTCATCGGTCATGCGGTCCCCGCGCTGGCGGCCCCCTCGCCGGCGGTCCCCGCGCTGGCGATCATCGGGCCGGCGATCTTCGCGCCGGCGATCTTCGGGCCGGCGATCTTCGGGCTGGCGATCTTCGGGCTGCTCTCCTGTGTCGATGGCGGGACGGGCGGCGACTGTGAGCCGGACTGCGTCGGCCGCTGCTGCGGATCGGACGGGTGCGACGGGGTCTGTGCGGACGCCTGCGGGGACACCCAGGAGTTTTGCGACGAGGACTCCTGTACGTGCTCCAGCACCTGCGTTCCCAGCTCCTGCTCCGCCCTCGGCAAGGAATGCGGCACCTGGCCGGACGGTTGTTCCGGCGTGACTGACTGTGGTTCCTGCCCCGGGTCGCAGGTCTGTGACGACAACGGTGCCTGCCCGGAGTGCGTGCCCGATTGCACCGGACGCTGCTGCGGACCGGACGGGTGCGGGGGGAGCTGTCCGGATACGTGCTCCGGTTCCAGCGGGTTCTGCGATGCGATCCTGTGCACGTGCGCGAGCGTGTGTGACTACCAGCTCACGCCCACCACCTCGTTTCGGAGGCTCGACACCCGGAGCGACGCCAAGCTCCAGGCCGGGAGCGAGCATTCCTTTGTGATGGCCGGTCGGGACGGCATCCCAGACACTGCCCAGGCCGTGATCGTGAGATTCACGGTGGTTGAGCCCGAGGCGCCGGGCTTCCTCGCGGCGTATGACACCGGCGCATCCATTGCTGACACGTCGGTGTTGAACTACGACACGTCTCAGACCACGGGCAACACCGTCCTCGTCAAGGTGGGGTCCGAAGGCAAGATCACGGTCCGGACCATCGCGGCCACGCATCTCATCATCGACGTATTCGGGTACACCGTCGGACCCGCGGCATTTCATGCGCAGACACCCTATCGACTGTTGGATACCCGGACCGGGGCAAAGCCGGGCGCCGGCTCCACCACGTGCATGACCGTCGCCGGAGTGAACGGCGTCTCTGACGACGCCAAGGCCGTGGCCGTGGTGGTGACCGCCGTTTCGCCCGAGGCGGCCGGTTCCATGGTTGCGTTTGCCGGCGGCGCGACGCCCCCCCCGACCCATTCCCTGACCTTCGGGGCGAACCAGAACACGGCCAACGGCACCATTGTACAGATTGGCGCAGACAAGCAGATTTGCCTCCAGACGACGGCCCAATCCCATTTCGTCGTGGATGTCACCGGCTTCTTCGAGCTGAACGCGGCGGTTCGGCCCCTGCCCCCCTACCGCAAGCTGGATGTGACCCACACCGCGGGTAGCACCAACTGCTATCAGCTGGCCGGAGTGGACACCATTCCCTCCGATGCCCAGGCCGTAGCCTTCAATCTCACCGCCGTCGCGCCTTCCGAGGCGGGATTCATCACCGCGTACCCCGCGGGCACCCAGAGGCCCGTGGCCTCGAACCTGAACTACACCGTCGGGGGAAACACCACCAATGGCGTGGTTTCGAAAATCGGCGACAACGGCGAGGTCTGCTTCTATCAGCATGGTGCCTCCCGGCTCCTGGTGGATGTGGTGGGCTACTGGCCCTCCATGGATTCGTGTTGCACGGGGGTGACCTGTGAGAGCCCGCCCTTCATCGGCTGCAGCGGCACGACCGAGCTGATCACCTATGGCGCAGCGGGTGCGTGCAACAGAGGGACTTGTGACTACACACACTCGGTCACGGCCTGCGGCTACCTCTGCCAGCAAGACTCCTGCATTACGGCGCCGAGCTTTCCCTACCACGACCGGACGGAGTGGCAGGACCCTGCGTATCCGGTGACGAGCACCTCCTGGATGAACATCAACGCCCTGCAATACATCACGCTGCACTACATCGGCGGCGACGGCGTCAATCTCTCGGACATTCCGCAGTTCCTGAGAAACAACCAGCTGGACTACGTCCTCAACCGGGGCTACTCCCTCGGCTACAACAGCGCCGTGAGCCTCGATGGCGACGAGTGGGAGATCCGCGGGTTCGACTATCGCTGTGCCGCCAACGGGGCCCAGGCCACCAACATCCCGTCGTACGCCATCGTGC
>JBDRSE010000303.1:0-12211 GCA_043825095.1 bacterium | reverse complement strand
GATCACCCTCGAGCGGGATGCGAAGCAGGAAGTACTGGGGCTCCTCGATGTCGCCCATGATGGTGGTGTCGGCGTCCGGCTGGGGCACGCTGCCGTCGGTGTTGCTGTTCTCGGAATGCCCGAGCCCGCGGCTGCAGGCGGCCAGGAGCCCACCGGCGGCCAGGGACACGCCGGCCACCGAGAGGAAGCGTCGCCGGCTCGCGAGGTGCTCCTTCAGGGTGGGATAGTCGCTCTGTGGTTGCTCGGTCGCCTGTCTGATCCTGCGCTTGGCCATGGACTTCCTCCGCGTGCTGCCGCTCGTTCTCCTACGAACAGCTCATACTCAAGCAATCCACATGCCATTCACGGTACATGTATTTTCGCATAGTTGCAATGAAGGGCCTCAAAATCTTGAGGTTTGTTGGGCAGCGGCGCCACAGATCTCCCGCCGGGGCCGACCGCACCCGGGCAGCGTAATTCGCAGGGGGGAGATCTGGGGCTTTGGTCTGGGGCCGTTCTCGATTACTCTTGAGGGCCATGGGCACTTCGGGAATCTGCAGGGCTGCTGCACGCGCGCCGGCGGCGCTGCTCGTGCTGTGGGCGCTGCTGATGCTGCCCGCGTCCGAGTCCATTGCAGCGCCCGCAGCGCCGCGTCCCGCGGCCGCACGGAGGGCTGAACCCGGGGAGCGGGCGCGGCCGGTCGCAGCGGGCACGGCCGAGCGGATCAAGGAGGCCTTCACCCGGGCCCGGCGGCTGTTCCGCCAGAGCCGCTACCAGGCGGCCATCCGCGCCTTCGACGAGGTGAAGGATCTCCAGTACCACCCCATCCTCGACTACGGCATCGCCAAGTGCTACGAGGCCCTCGACAACCTGCAGTCCGCCATCTACTACCTCCAGAAGTACGTCCGGAACCTGCCCCGGTTCACCATGAGCAAGCGGCACCCGACCATCGCCGACGCCAAGGTGAAGATCGGCGTGCTGGAGCAGCGCCTGGTGCTCAAGAAGCGGCCCGCGCCGCGGCCCGCGCCACCGGGTCCGGGCCCCCTCCGGGTGGTGATGCCTCCTCCGGCGCCCGACGTTCCGCCGACGCGGCCCCCCGTGGAGGAGGTCGTGCCCGGCCCGTACCCCTTTGACGAGCCCGGCCCGCAGCAGCCTCCAGTGGTGCCCCCCAAGCCGACGTACGCCCGGAAATCCGTGATGCTGCACTTCTCCATCGGCGGCGGGACCTTCACCGAGGACAGCTCGGACAACTTCATCAAGCCCATGAACGGCGTGGGCGGGCTGACCATGGCCATCCTCTGGCGGTTCATGCCCTACCTGGCCGTGGGCCCCACGGCGCGCATCTCCGGCGGCGTCACCGGGGAGAACTTCGACGACCTGGACCACCTAACGGCAGAGCGTGTCGACTCCGCCCGGTTCATGTACGCCAACATCATGCTCGAGCTCCGGGCGTTTCTCCCCCTGGGACGGGTGGACATCTGGGCCGCCCTGGCCCTGGGCTACGCCTCGCTGTCCCGGACCCACAGCTACCGCGACAGCAGCGTGCCGGATTCCGAGACGACGCTCCGCTCCGTGGGCGTCGGGGGCAAGGTGGGGCTCGACATCTTCACCGGAGAGTCCTTCTCGCTGGGCTTCCGGGTGGCGTTCATGGGCACGGTGCCGGTGCACAAGTGCATCACGGATCAGGACTGCGTCAAACCCGTGGATCGGGACAAGCCGGGCCTGCACTGGTACCTGGGCCTGACCTTGACCTGGCACCTCAGGCTGTCCTCCATCGTCAAGCCCGAGCCCCGACCCCGCGCCCGCAGAAGATAGACCGGCTGCATGTGCTCACGGGGCGGTGCTGCGGCTCCTTCCGAGCGTAGCGAGGGTGCCCCCGGAGGGGCGTTGGGGGCCAAGTGCGACTCCACGAAGTGGCGGATCGATCTCCGTGAGGCAAGCCCCATTGCTCGGTGCCGAAACAAGACCGACAGATCCGCCGCTCCGCGGCTCAAAACACCCCTCCCGTCCCCTCAAGGGGTAGCCCGCGCTACGCGCGGGGGCGCCGTGCCGTCTACCACGTGAGCGGTTACACGCGGCTCAGGTGCGCCGGCCGCCGACCACCTTCCAGACCTCCACGAGGACGAAGGGCACGGCCGACGCCAGCAGGACCCGCCCCCAGTCGGCGCCGGTCATGGGCCCGGTGCGGAACAGGACGCGGGTGCCCGGCAGGAACACCGCGATGGCCTGCAGGCCGGCGCCGATGAGCACCGCGCCCACCAGCAGGCTGTTCGACAGCGCGCCGAGTCGCCACAGCGGCGTGTGGTCGCTCCGGGCGGAGAACGCGTAGAACAGCGGCGCCACGGCGAACACGGTGAAGGCCGCGGAGCGCGCCGCCGGGTTGGACACGCCGGGGTTGCCGCCGGTGGCCTCGTAGAACGCCCACAGCCCGCCGCCGGCCATGAGCATCCCGACGACGGAGATCCGCAGGGCATCGCTCCAGCGCAGGATGGGCTCGTTGGGCGCCCGCGGCGGCTGGGCCATGCGATCCTCCAGGGACGGCTCGAGGCCGAGGGCCAGCGCGGGGAGCCCGTTGGTGATCAGGTTGATCCACAGGATCTGGATCGGGGCCATGGGCTGGGACCAGCCGAGCAGCGAGGCGATGGTCACCGCGAACACGAGCCCGGCGTTGGACGCGAACAGGAACGTGATGAACCGGCGGATGTTGGAGTAGATGGCCCGCCCTTCGGAGATGGCGGCCACGATGGTGGCGAAGTTGTCGTCGGCCAGCACCATGGCCGAAGCCTCCCGCGCGACGTCGGTGCCCGTCTTGCCCATGGCGACGCCGATGTCGGCGGACTTGAGGGCCGGCGCGTCGTTCACGCCGTCGCCGGTCATCCCGGCGACCTCACCGCGCCGCTTGAGGGCCGTGATGATCCGCATCTTGTCCGCCGCCGTGGCCCGCGCCACGACCGAGAGGTGGGGCAGCCGCCCGTCGAGCTCCTCGTCGTCCATCCGGCCGAGCTGCAGCCCCGTCACCACCTCTCCTCCGGCGGTCAGGATGCCCGACTGGACGGCGATGGCCCGCGCGGTCGTGGGGTGATCGCCGGTGATCATCATCACGCGGATCCCCGCCTGCAGCGCGCGCGCCACCGCGCCCTTCACCTCGGGCCGGATGGGATCGGTGATGCCCGCCAGGCCGACGAAGGTGAGCTCGCTCTCCCAACCCTGTTCGGGCTTCGCCGGCACGAAGCGGCGCGCCAGGGCGATGACCCGCATCGCGTCTCCGGCCCAGGCTTCGGCGCGCTCCGCGATGCGCGCGCGGTCCCCTTCGGTGAGCGGCTTGTCCTCGCCGTCCGCGCCGACAATGTGCGCGCAGTGCTCCAGCACCCGCTCGAAGGCGCCGCGTGTGCTGACGAAGAACCCGTCCCCGTCGCGAAAGACCGTGGTCGCCATCCGTCGCTCGGACGCAAAGGGGACCTCGTCCACCATCTCCGCGTCGGCGATGCTCGAGCCGAGCTGCCGGCCCACCTTGAGCAGCGCCAGGTCCGTGGGCGCCTTGCCGCGCGCCCCGGCCGCCACCTCGGCGCCGTCGAGCAGGTGCTCGGGGATGGTCTTGTCGTCCTCCGCCTCCCAGATCGTCTCCCCCACCGCCAGCCGCACGACCTTCATCTGGTTGCGCGTGAGCGTGCCCGTCTTGTCGGTGCACAGCACCTGGGTGCACCCCAGGGTTTCCACGGCGTGCAGCCGCCGCACGAGCGCGCCCCGCTTCGCCATGGCGTGGGTGCCCAGGGCGAGCACGATGGTGGTGATGGCCGGGAGCCCCTCGGGAATGGCCGCCACCGCGAGACTCACGGCGATCAGGAACAGCTCGCGCATGGACTGACCGCCCTGAATCGCGCCGATGCCGAACACCACCGTGGACGCGGCGACGCAGCCGATGACCACCAGGATGCCGAACTTGTGAAGGTCCTTCTCGAGCGGCGTCGCCGGCGTCTCGGCCTGCTGCACCATGGCGGCGATCTTTCCGACCTCCGAGTGCAGGCCGGTGCCGGTCACCACGGCCACGCCCTTGCCGGCGACGATCACCGTGCCGGCGTAGATCATGGTGGGACGCTCGGCCAGGGGCGCGTCCACTGACACCTCGGCGTTGGGATCCTTCTCCACCGCGGCGGACTCCCCGGTGAGCGCGCCCTCCTGGGCGAGCAGCTCCGCGGTCGTGATCAGCCGCGCGTCCGCGGCCACCCGATCCCCGGTCTCGAGCACCAGGATGTCGCCGGGCACCACCTCCCCAGAGGGCACCTCGATCACCTGTCCGTCCCGGAGGAGCTGGGCGGTCGGGGCGGTCAGCTCCTTGAGGGCCGACAGCGCGCGGTCGGCCCGTTTCTGCTGCAAGATGCCCAGCACGGCGTTGAGCACGACGATGCCCATGATCGCGCCGGTGTCGCCGTACTTCTCGAGCGTGGAGCCCACGCCCTGCACCAACGCGATGGTCAGCGCGATGATCGCGGCGCCGATCAGGGCCAGCACCGTCACGTCCGCGATCTGGTCGAAGATCAGCTTCCAGAGCGACGGCGGGGGGGGCTCGGGCAGGCGATTGAAGCCGTGCCGCTCGTGCCGGGCCGGGATGTCCGCCGCGGCCAGGCCGGTGGCGACGTTCGTCTCGAGGGTGGACACGACCTCGTCCGCCAACAGCGCATGCCAGCTCGGGCCCGCACCGGCCTCCGAGGCGATCGCGCTCTCCGGGGCGACTGCGCTCTCCGCGGGTGCGTCCGCGGAATCGCTGTCCTTGGAATCGGGTGTTTCATCGGTCGGCATGGAGCTCAGCTTTCGTGCGCCCTAACGAGGACAAGGTTATGACCCGCAACCACTCGAGCGTCAACCGCTGCCCACCCACTGGGCCTACTCGAGGAGCGGCGGGGGATTCACTGCCACGCGGATGTTCTCCCAATCGCCCAGGTTGCGGTCCGCCGCGGTGTAGAACAGCAGAAACCGGTCCCCGAGATCCACTACGGCGGGGGCCAGCTCCGAACCATGATTCACGAACGTATTTGGATAGATACGATCAAAGATGGGGTTGTATGGGTACACCTGGAAGATGACTCCGTCCAAGGACGCGGCGTACCCCACGCTGTAGTTGGACGGGATCTGCCCGGTGGTTCCGAAGCTCGAGCCTTCTGTCGACTCGTAGCCGCGGGCGCTGAAATACATGCGGTACAACGGATCTCCGAGATAGTCGTAGGTCAGCATGACGTAGGGAGAGCGAACCCGCGTGACCGCGCGCCAGAGCAAGTCGTTGCCCACCAGCTCCGCGTTCAAGATCTGCTGCCGGGCCGACCCGCCCGGGAAGGAGACGCCCAGGGCGTCCTGAGCCACTGCCAGCCCGATCCCGGCGCCGTCGCCCACCTCGTAGTAGAGCCGGGGATACCCGTCGGGGCCGACCACCACCGAAGGCGCCCGCACCCGACCTTCCTCCCAGGCAGCCTCCGGCACGAGCACCGGATCCGGGGGATCGAAGGCCCAGCTCCGGCCGTCCGCGCTGAAGGCCCGGAGGATGCCCTCGCCGTCTCCGGTCTCCACGTACATGATGAAGCCGCCGCCGCCCTGGACCACGGTGGGCGCGCGATAGTCCCCGAGGATCGGCGGCTCCAGCACGGGCGCCGCGGGATCGACCTGCCAGCTAATACCGTCCACGGTGACGGCGCGGAAGATCATGTGACGCGGCCGTTCGAAGGGGCCGTTGTGGATCATGTCGAAGAAGACCACCAGATTTCCATTCACGTCCGGGGCAACCGCGGGCTCGGTGAGCCAGCGGGGCTCACGCTGGATGACGCACTCCTCCGTGTCGAAACAGTCGCTGTCGTCGCTGCAGGGGACCGAGATGCAGCGAGCCCGGCTGAGGGAGCAGATCTCGCCGCTCTGGCACTCGGCGTTGACGATGCAGAGCTGCTGGCACATGCCGATGTCGCACCGGGCGTTGGGCCCCTGGCAGTCGCAGTCGTCCTCGCACTCCCCCACGCAGCGGCTGAGCGTGAAGTCGCACACCCGACCCTCGCCGCACTCGTCGTTCCGCGTGCAGTACTTCACCGTACAGTAGCCGCACACGCAGGACTCCCGGCTCTGGCAGTCGCTGTCCACGGCGCACCGCTCCCGGGGCGGCGCGCTGTTGGGCACGCAGAACCCGGCCAGATCCGTGTCCGGCGTGCCGAGCCGATGGTCTGCCACGCAAATCTCGACCCCCCCCAGATCCTTGTAGGGGGCGACGCCGCTTACGAGCCGGCTGCCGCTCCAGAGGGGCTCGTCCGCCATGGTGCACCCGACCGTCCCGACGATCAGGACGCCGACCAAAGCGGACGCTACGTGGTGGATGGGCTCGCGAAGCATGGCTCAGTACTCCAGCTTCACAGATGCGGCCAACGAAATCAACGATCCACTGGAGACGAGGCCGCCCCCCACCGGATCGGAGATCAGCCGCCGCTGCACGGTGCGCTCGGGGAGCACGTGGTACTGAAAGCCGATGTCGATCACTACCGGGTAGGGGTACCACGAGGCGATGCGTCCGATCCGAAAGCCGAGCCCGGCCGCTAGGACATGCCGATTGTTGTCCACCAGCGAGGGCAGGCCGACCTGGGCGGGCACCGGGCTGGGCGCGTAGACGTAGCCGAGCCGGGCGGCGATCCGGTGCCCCCCCTTCCAGTCGTGCCGGTACTCAGCGCCGAACCGGGGAGAGACGACGTCGTGGAAGTTGTCCGGGGGCCAGAAGGCCTGGACCATGGGAGGGTTCAGCCCGAGATCCACCAGGATGCGCACGTCGGGCACCCCCCCGGAGTACCGGGACCAGGCCTCGTAGGCCACGCCCGCGGCGAGGGTGAGGCTCTTGTGCGGATCCACCGAAACGCCAAACTCCAGGCGGTGGGGCGTGTAGTAGTTGACGGCGCGGAGCGTGATGATGGCGTCCCCGGTGACGATGCCCGCGACGTCCACGTTGGCCAGGATGTCGAGGGCCACGCCCAGATCGATCTCCCCCCGGTAGAAGGCGCCGAAGCGCAGCCACGGCAGCGGCTTGACGAGCAGCCCGGCCAGGGGCGCGAGCTTGAGGGGCAGGACCAGGTCGATGGAGGTCTCCCCCACCTTCTTGCCGCCCTTGACGCCCACGTTGAAGGTGATGCCGTTGCCGGCCGCGTCCGCCAGCATCGTGGCGCCGACTCCGAGGGAGAGCCAGGGCACGGGCCGGAGCGACAGGGCGAAGTTCGCCACGATGCGGTGGGGCCGGTTGTCGAGCAGCACGAAGCGGGGCTCGTAGGCCGGCACGAGCTGCACCCGCGCGAGGAACTGATCCGGGATGTAGGCCGAGACCGTGATCGCCGCGCGGATCTTCTTGTGGATGGTGAACGGCGCGTTGAAGCCGAAGGGCACGCCGCTGATGGTCAGCACCTCGCTCGAGCCGCCGTTCAGCTTGAGATCCGCCTTGGCCCAGGAGTAGCCCACGCCGACGCTGATGCCCTTCGCCATGGCGCCCGCGGCAGGGTTGCACACCGCGGCGGTGTAGTCCTCGCACAGGGTGATGGTGGACATGCCCATGCCCCGCGTCCGCGCGTCCATGCCCATCAGATCCGTGATATCGGCCCGGGCAACGCCCGTGGTCGAAGCCCACGCGGCCACCAGCGTCACGAGCTGCACCAGCAACCGCCCGAGCCGCGTCGGGTGCCGCGCCGAGCGCCGCGCCGAGCGCCGCGCCCGGTGCCGCGCCGAGCGCCGCGCCCGGTGCCGCGTCGAGCGCCGCCTCACAGCTCCACCCCGACGCTGAGCCCGCCCGACAGCACGTACCCGCTCGCCCGCAGGGAGGGATAGCCGGGGTTGGAGATCTGCAGCCCCAGGGTCGAGTCGTCGGTGCGGTCGCAGGGCACCTCGTCGCTGAGGGCTTCGTCAGGGCCAAGGGGCGACGGCTGGGCCGGACACTCCACGCCCGACACCACGACTTTCTTGGTGAAGTTGCGCGGGATGATCACGTGCACCCGCAGGTGCAGGTCCACCCAGACCCGCCGCTTGAACATCCGGCCGAGATCGAATCCCCCGCCCAGGCTGATCATCACCTTGTGCCCGTCGAGCATGTTGGTGCGCCCCGGCTGCTCCGGCACGGGCGACGTCTCGATGCCGAAGCCGAGGCGCAGGGGCATGCGCAGCCGCTTGGGAAGCCGGACGACATACTCCACGCCCAGCCGAATCGCCACGCTGTCCTTGAACTGAATCTGCGGCCGGTCCCCGACCAGGTCGCCCACCAGGGGCAGCACGCTCGTCACGCCGACGTAGGGGCCGCTGTAGAAGCGCCACAGGGCGTAGCCGACGTCGAGGGCCACCGCCAGCTTGTCGGTCGGCGTGACGGCGAGGCCCGCCACGATGGTGTGGGGCGAGAACAGCCCCTCGGCGTCGACGTTGAGGTTGAGCTCCGCCCCGGCCACGTAGTTGAAGGAGTCGGTCTTGAACCGCATGGAGAACTGTTGCCGGTACGCCAGTCCCACGTGGAGCCACTTCCAGGAGTAGCGCAACCCGGCCACGAGCCGCGCGAAGCCGCCGAGCCCCTCGGACACCCGGGCCTCCAGGGAGCGCGACGCGCCCTCCTCCCCGACGATCACTCCCTGCAGGCCGGCGAACACGTTGATCCCGAACCCGAGGGTCAAGCGACCCCGCTTCGGGCTGTCGAGCAGCCGGAACGCCAGCGCCGGGATCAGCACCAGCCGCTGGGTGCGGTTGTCGAAGTAGGGATAGAACGGCTCGGTGGGCAGCCGGCAGATCACCCGGGCGAGGATGTCGGGGTGCGCGGTCAGCAGCAGGCCGAGCCAGATGCGCCTGGCGAGCCGCCCCTTGAACGGGATCGCCACGGTGAGCCCGATGCCGAACTCGTAGGGGTTCTCGATGTCGTGGGTATCGCTGCGCACCTTGAGCTGGGCGTAGTAACCCAGGGAGCTGAAATGGAACTCCGGCCGGCGGCTGTTGGCGATGCCCGCAGGATTGTAATAGGCGGCCGTGGGTCCGGTCACCAGCGCCGTGGCCGCGTCCCCCATGGCCGCGGAGCGCGACCCCAGCCCGAAGATGTCCGCCGAGTTGGCAGCGGCCCCCGTCGAGTATCCAAACACCAGGAACACAACGAGCGCGGCTGCCGCGTGGCGTGAAGACGGGCTTGGTTGCTGCACTCGGGCTCCTCGCCGACCCTCACGGACCGGCACGGCGTCGGACCATAACCTGTCGGACCATAACCTGAAGGAACCATTGTATACTCAGTCCCCTGCCCCGTAGCAACCAGGTGGAGTCGATCCCTTCAGGGAGTCGATCCCTTCAGGGCGTCGCGCCCATGGGCGTCGATCCCTACAGCGCGTCGATGAGCTGCCTGAACTTGTGGAGGGGCTGGCTGCCCACGAGCTTCTGGCCGTTGACGAAACTGCTGGGGGTGCCGCGGACGCCCCGGCGCTGGGCTTCGACGACATCGGCTTTGACCGCGGCCTTGTGACGCCTCGACTGGAGGGCCGACGTCACCTTCGCGCCGTCGGCGCCCACCTGCCCCGCCCAGAGCGCGAGGTTGGCGTCGTCGATCTGCTGGACGCCCGCGAACACCTTGGCCTGGAAGGCCCAGAAGCCCTTGGAGCCGAGCTGGCGGAACACCTCTCGCGCCGCGATGGCGGCCGGCATGGCCTGGCGGTGGAACCCGAGAGGCATGTCTCGCCAAACCACCTTGACCTTTTTCGGGTACGCCCTGACGAGCTGCGGGATCACGCTCTGCAGCATGCGCTTGGTGAAGGGGCACTGGAGGTCCCCGAAGATCTCGACCGTGACCCTGGCCTTCCGATTCCCGAGGGTGGGCCGAACGTCCTTGCGCTGCTTGGTCCGACCCATGTGGGGCTTGCCCCGGCCCCCGGCGTGGGCGGACGGCCCCGGTGTGACGCCCAGGGCCAGCGCGGTGAGAGCGCCGAGAACGATCATGCGCAGCTTCTTCTTCATTGGACCTCCCCTCGCAGGATTGCAACTCTTCACCGTCCGAGTGGTTCTACCCCACCCGGAGCCATTTATTCCGGTTCTGTTTTTTCCACGGGCTCGATCCGCAGCAGCCGCGCCACGGCCACACCGCCCACCAGGCCGATCACAGCGCCCGCGGTGACGTCGCTGGGATAGTGCGCGCCGAGATACACCCGCGACAGCGCGATGAGCGTCGCCAGCGCGAGCAGGGGCCAGCGCCAGCGCGGAAACCGGGCGCCGAGCACCCAACAGCACGCAAAGGCGCACACCGAGTGGCCCGACGCGAAGGAGTAGCCGTAGGGGCTCACCCAGGTGTCCAGCAGCGGGACCCCTTCGGTCAGCCACGGCCGCGCCCTGCCCACCAGGCGCTTGATGAGCTGCTCGTTGAGCAGGACGTTGTACATCATCGCCAGGGCCACCGCCCCGCCGAGGCGTCGGTTCGGACCCTTGCCGAACAGCAGCAGCAGCAGGCCGATGGGGATCCAGATGCCCCCCTTGGTGCCCAGATGCGTGATGCCGGTGAAGATCCACCGCAGCGCCGGTCCCCCGGAGTCGTAGAACGCGTGAAACAGCGTCCGGTCCAGCTCGAGCAGCCAGCTCACCGACAAACCCTCCCCATGCAGTGAGAACGCGCGAGGCTTCGCCTCGAACCAGCGACTTGATCACACTTCGGATCACCTGTCGATCTTTATATGACTACGGATGATATGACTACGGAGCACGAACGGCGTGACTCGAATCGGAAGTTCATCCGGCGAGGCCGGTCAGATCTGCGAAGCCAACCCAGGGGAGCAAAGCTCAGGCCCCTCACCTCGACCATTCCGCCGTTCGCGATCAGGTTTTGTGTTTTCTACGCTGACCGACGGTGTTACGATCAGAAGCCTGAACTTCTGAAGAGGGGAGGACGTCATGACGCGCCACCGGGAGAGAAAGAGCAGCAGTACTCACATCTACCTACACCCCCCCCCCTCACGCCCACACCTGCCCGGCTCGATCATACTCAGTAACAATCGCGTCCTTGCTGGCCCTGGGCGTGCTGCTCGTACCCAGCTCGGCAGGCGCGTACGACTGGAGTTCCACGCCTGATGCCGATGGGCTCGGGATCTGGGTCGACGGACCGACGATCACCCAGTGCTGCTACAAGGACCGGGACTGCGATCACCTCTCCGACAGGCTCGAGGCAGAGCTCGCCTGGGCATTCCGCCCGTACGTCGTCTAAGACGAGGAGGAGCCGAATCTCCGCGGCGACAGGCACATGATCCTCTACCGGGTCTATCCGTTGATCTTCGAGCCGGGCAGCGTCGTGTTGGTCAAGGTACAGCTCGGCTTTGTCTTCAGGGGCGACCCGAACCATGACGGCGACATCGAGCACAATGTATACTTTCTCGCCCGGAGCACGGATCCAACGCACAACCATTGGCGCCTGGTGGGCATCAACTGGCGCTATTGCGATCGCCCGGACCCTCCTTGGGAAAGCTTCGAGCATACCTGGGACCCGGACAATGGGGGGCCGGTCGGTTGGTACCCCGAAACCGTCTGGCGCGGTACCACTTCCTACCAAATAAAGCACTTCCTAGCGTACGTGGGACAGGACAAGCACGGTGTCTATCCGAACTCCCACGACTGTGAGCATTGCTACCATTCTGCGACATGGTTTCTTCGGGAGGATTGCTCAGAAGGCTGGGAGGGGTTGGCCATGTACGGGATCGGCGGATTCGATTTCCATCTAGGGCCAGCCGACCCCTTCGACCCGGATGATCCGAACAGCCTGCCGGTCGAGGTTCCCGCGGGATTTGCCCATGCAGATGCGGTCGCACAATACCAATCACTGACCGCTGTACAACAGATGTACGTGGGCAACGTCGGAGAGGCGTGGAAGGACACCGGCGTCAACCTGGAGAACACGGTGGCGACCGACGTCGCGGATCCACGCTACATTTTCATGCCGACGCTCAGGGACAGCGACGCCTGGCAAGATCATGGAAGAGCCGGCGATCTGGGCGGCGACTCCAGCTATCCCCTGCAGGAGGTTTCTCCGATCGAAGGTGACTGGGGCGTCCCTGGCACGTGGTTCCACAACTACGACAACGAGTATGTCTGGGCGGCGGGCCAGACCATGTTCTGTGGTGGTTGGGATCGGGCCTCATGTCCCGACAACCAGGTACCTGCTGGTGTCATACAATACGGGCACGCAGCCACGGTCAACAACGCGATGAGGTGGGACACGGAGCGGGTCGAGCAGCTC
>JBDRSE010000302.1:0-17715 GCA_043825095.1 bacterium | reverse complement strand
CGGTTGGTGTATTTCTTGGCGATGGACACCACGAGTCGGAGGTTTGCCTCCACCAGCTCGCACTTGGCCTGCTCGGCCATGCGCTCGCCCCCTTTGATCTCGTGGTAGGTCACGCGGATCCGATTGACCGACAACCCCGCTTCCTGCTCCACACGCCGGACCTTGCGCTGGGCGTTGCGGATGATGCGCTCGTTTTCGGCGAGCTCCTCCGGCAGGATGCCGAGCTTCTTGCTGATGCGCCGCTCGTCCTTCTTGGACCCCCGCATGTCCCGCATGGTGCGGCGCAGATCCTTGCCGGACATGCCCAGCTGCTGCTCGATGACGCCGACCTCGGCCTCCGCCTTCTCCACCCGCGCCACGAGTCCCTTGAGCTTGGCGACAATGGCCTCGATCTGCCGCTTGTTCAGACGCAGGGCGCTGAGGCTGTCGAAGAGATCCCTCTCGATCCGCTTGACGTTGGTGTTGTACTTCTTCCTCCGCCCTTCGCTGAGCCCCCGCTCGGACGCCTTCTCACAGGCGCGCCGCAGCTCCCGCTCCATCCGCCGGACGCGGTCGATGATCTTCACGATACGGTCGATGTTGATGTCTTCATCCACCTCGCCGTCCTCGTCGTCGAAGTTGCGGCTCACGTCTCTGACCCGCAGCTTGCGCTTCCGCAGCAGCTCGCCGAGCTGGATGATCTCCCGCACCGCGAGGGGCGAGTTGAGCACCACCGTCAGTACGCGACGCTCGCCCTCCTCGATCCGCTTGGCGATCTCCACCTCGCCCTCGCGGGTGAGCAGCGACACCGAACC
The DNA here is from genome assembly GCA_043825095.1 of bacterium. Classification (GTDB taxonomy): domain Bacteria; phylum Myxococcota_A; class Polyangia; order HGW-17; family JAJRWW01; genus JBDRSE01. The sequence goes on along the minus strand of JBDRSE010000302.1, from coordinate 16,921 downwards.
CATCTTCCGCAGGTACATCCGTACGGGGTCGGTGGACTTGCTGTAGGCGCCGTCGGCGTCCTCCGTCTCCTTCACCTTTTTCAGCTCGCCCATCTTGTCAAAATCGATCTTCGCCTCGGAGGCTTGATCCACCAGCTCGATTCCCGCCTCGGAGAAGATGGAGAGCCACTCCTCCATCTGCTCGGCGGACAGCTCCTCGGGCATCGACTTGTTGACCTCGTCATAGGTCAAAAAACCATTGTCCTGCCCCTGCTTGAGCAGCGATTCCTTCGATGGGGGGTTCTCTTCCACAGTCACCCTCTCGGTCCGTGCCTTTTTCTTCTTTTTCATTGAAGCTCCAAGGATTCTCTCTATCGAATAGCTGTATACACTAAGCCTATCCCAAAGTCGGCTGGTTGCCAGTCCTTGTTCCCCGGGCGACCGTTTTCACCAGCTCGTCCTTCTCCAACCTGACGGCCTGCCTGCGCAGGATCAGGTCGCGCCGCTCCTCGGTGTCGCCCCGCTCGCCGGCCTGCTTGATGGACTGCTCGATTCGTTTTAGCTCTCGATCCAGCCAAACCGACCGTACCCGTCCCAGCGTCTCTTCGAGGGCCCGGGAGGGATCCATGCCCTGCCCATCGAATGCGTGGGAGTCCAGGCGCCGCGCCACCGAGTCCCGCTCCTCCTCCGCGAGCCGATCGAGCAGCGCGTTGGAATCCACCTGGCCCGTAGCGGCCTGCATGCGCACCGCTTCCCGCAGCAGCTCGCGCATGGTTTGGTCCTCGAGGTAGGCGGTGACCCCCTTCTCGCCCACGGCCACCGCCAGGTGCGGGTGGGTGACCAGCAGCGTCAGCAGCTCCAGCGCATACCGCCGCTCGTCGGTGTCCGGTGGGGCCTTTGCCGCCGGAGCGAGGGTCGGGGTGACCGAGGGTTGCACTCCCCGGACCGCCTGGCGAATCTGCTCGGGCCGCAGCCCGATGGCCGCGGCCGCCCGCTGGAGGTACTCGTCGCGCACGACGGCATTCTGGATCCGTCCCAGGATGGGCGCCAGGGTTTCCGCCGCGCGCACCCGCTCCTCCACTGCGGTTCCCATGCCCCGGGTCACTTCGTCGATCAAAAAGGCCGGCCCGGCCACCGCATTCGCGATCAGCCGTCCCAAGAGCTCGACCTGTTCCCGCGCCAGATCCGCGGGATCCGTGCCGTCCGGTAGCAACGCCACCAGGCACATCACGTCCTCGGCCGCGAGCATGGCCGCCGCCCTGCGGGCGGCTTGCCGGCCAGCCGCGTCGCCGTCGTAGGCCAGCACCACGGTCTTGACGAACCGCCGGAGGATCGAAACCTGACGGTCGGTGAGGGCCGTGCCCAGAGGAGCAACGGTGTCCTCGAACCCCGCCTGATAGAGGCCGAGCACGTCCACGTTGCCCTCCACCAGGATGGCGCGGTCGCTCCGCCGCATCGCCGGCCGGGCCACGGGCAGGCCGTAGAGGGTCTCGGACTTGCGATACACCGGGTTCTCCGGCGAGTTTACGTACTTGCGCTCCTTGGCGTCGGGATCCAGCAGCCGCCCCGAGAATCCGAGCACGCTTCCGCCGGCGCCCAGCACCGGGAACATGATTCGATCCCGAAAGAAATCGTAGTGACGGGTCGGCGTGACCGTGCCCTGCCGGGCACCGGCGTCGTCCCCCTGCGCCCGCCGCAGAATACTGAGCCCGAGCTTCACCGCCTTGTCTGCGTCTACCCGGTGGTTTGCCAGGTGCTTGGTGAGCCCGTCCCAGCCGTCCGGCGCATAGCCGATACAGTACGCTTCCACGACCCGATCCTCGAGCTCCCGGGACGCCAGGTACTTCTGCGCCCGGGCCCCTGTCGGCCGCGCGAGCTGTTCCTGGAAAAACGCCATCGCCAGCTTGTTGATGCGCAGCAGCTGCTCGCGCTCGGTTTCGCGCTCCTGATCGGCTTGGGACAGCTCCCGTTTCGGCAGATCCACCCCTGCGGCGTCGGCGAGCTCCCCGACCACCTCCATGAACGACTTGCCCTCGATATTCATCAGGAAGCCGATCACATCGCCCTTCTCGTGACACCCGAAGCAGTAGTAGCTCTGGCGATCCGGGTTTACGATGAAGGAGGGCGTCTTTTCGGAGTGAAATGGACAAAGCCCCTTGTGGTTCGCGCCGGTGCGGCGCAGCTGCACGTATCGGCCGACGATCTGAACGACGTCGGTCTTCTCTCTGATTTCAGCGATAATGTGTTCGGGAATCCGCGCGGACACTACCCGAATCCGTCCAATAAGCTGCTGGTTTCAGTCCATATTCCACTCCGACGACAGGCAAGGGACCGTCGACCGGAGAGAACCCAAGCACACAGGCGTCTGACCCTAGACCTGGTCGCTCGCGAACTTTCATGACCCGTGGAGAAACGCGTGTGCAACCCTTTCAAATCAGTAGTGATTCGAGATCTTCTAGCGCACCTTTCAAACCTGTCAAGTCCAGATGGATCGCCAGGACCCCCAGAGCAGGGAGCCGTGACCAACGGGATTGTGTCATTTGTGTAGCATATCAAACGCTTGAAACACGGCTCCGCGCCCTTGGATCCCAAGCGAAGAAAACGCCATTCCGTACGATTTCCAGACCGACTCCGGCATAGGGTGGTACACGTTCGCCTACCCAGAGTCAACAATTACAATTGGATCTTCTACTTGAGACGGATCACGCGCCAGCGGGGGGACCGGGTGATCTCGAAAATGAACCCGAATCGGAACGCGATCTGATTGGTCTGCCGGTTGACGAGGCGGCTGGGAGGATTGGGAAACGGCGCCGCCTTGCGGAAGGCACGCGCCGCCTCGTCGTCGAGGAACCCCAGCCCACAGGGCCGCTCCAGCACGATCTTCTTGAGCGTGCCGTTGGGATGGAGCAGCACGTGCAGCACGGTGGTGCGGGTCCTGAATCCGTACACGTTGCCATTGGGATCCCGACGGGAGTACTCAACGTCGGGGTGCCAGTGCTGCGCCACGGCCCGCTTCACCCGGTTGAAGAACGACGCAAACCGCCACTCCTTGGTGTTCAGCAGCGTCTCCTCGCCCTTCTCAATGTCTTTCAGGTAGTCCGGGAACGCGCCGGGGATCACCTTCTGCAGGACACCGTTGTTGGGCGACAGATCCTTGAGCGTGAGCTTCCGCTTCCAGACCGAGCTCTTCTTCGGCTGGCTCTCCTTGGCCTCGTGCTTCTGAGGAGCCGGACGCCGCATCACCAGCGGGGACGGCTCCTGCCCGGCCTTGGGCTGCACACCCTTTTTCGGCGGCTCCGGAGAGATCTTCGGCTGAAGCTCCGGAGGGATGGCCGCCGCAGGGGGTTGTCGGTTCACCATGGCCACCGCGCGGGAATGCAGCCCTCTGAGCTTCGCCGCGGTTTGTCGCTTGACCTTGGAGCTCCACTCACTTCGAAAACGAGTGACGTCCGGAACCGCCTCCTGCTCGGGACGCTGGATCTCCACCACCTGGAACGGCTCCCGCTTCACCTCCAGCTCCAGGGGCTCCTTGACCTTCCGCTTCTTCCAATGGTCGGCGAGGCCGAAGCCGCCGTACTCCTTCACCAGCTGCGCTCCGCCGGCAAGCACCACATGATGCAGCAGCAGGGCTCCGGCCACGAAGCCGGCGACCACCTTGGCTCTGGGTTCAGTCTTGCGTTCCATGCCCACTCATACCCAGTCCCGATTATAAGCCCCCTTCCGGGGAAAGGCCACCGACACGACCCAACGACCCTACGCGGTGGATTGAATACCCGGGCCGATTTCGCGGTCAGCCACTACAGAAACGGACATGAGTGAGGAATCGAAGAGTAGGCTTTACCATGAGGACGTCCGGAGCTACAGTGGGCTGGCTCAAGGACTAGGCCGGCGAGCGTTCGCCTCCCCAGGTGAGGCTCGGACGGTATAAAGGAGAGGGGATCATGAAGATCATGCACAGAAGCGTCGGAGCGGCTCTGATCACCGGTGTCATGGTGTGCCTGGCTGGGGGCACCGCCATGGGCGCGCCCGCGAAGAAGCCTCCCCCGGGGCCGGCCACGAAGATGAAGATCCTGGCCTTTCACACCCTCGAGAGCGTCGGCATCCTGAAGTTCCAGTTCCTGGACAAGAAGAAACGGCCCACCAAGGCCCCCGAAGGCGGCACTGTCAAGTACAGCACCAACATCACCAAGCCGCGCACCGGCAAGTTCGCCATGACCGACGCCAAGTGGAAGGAAAGCGAGGAGTGCTACGTGTACGTCCGGGTGCCGCGCCGCCAGAAGATTGTCTGCCCCCCCCGCGCCTATTGGATCCGGATTCACTTCCAGGCGGGCAAGAAGCGCTTCAGCGCCTTCAAGAGCACCAAGTTCCCCTGCCTCAGATAACCCTGTTCGGTGCTCAGACCGTGATCGCCTTCAGCTGATCGGCAGCCTCGTCGCATTGCGGGTTCAGCCGCAGCGCCTTCTGAAAAGACTCCCGGGCGCGTTCGATCTCCTCCTCGGCCAGGTGTAGATACCCGAAATAGAGGTAGGACGTGTCCAGCGACGGATCGAGCTGAATCGCCCGCTCGAGGTGCCGCCGGGCCTCCTGGTTCGCCATATGATCCGTGGGGCTGGTCTTGTGCACGGCCCAGCCCAGGTGGGCGAAGTAGGTCGCCGAGTGCTCCTCGAAATCCACGGCGCGGCGCAGGTGCCAGACCGCCTTCTCGTACCGTCCCTTGCCCAGGTGCCCCAGGGCATCCTGGAAGTGGCGGCGGCCTTCCTCGCTCACGCCGTCCGCCTCGCCACTGACCTGGCCGCCGAGCTGCTCCAGGTATCCGGCCCGCCGAAAGGTGCTGCTCAGCACGAGATAGGCCGCCCGGAACCGATTGAACACCCCCTCGGCAAGGTCCCGGACCTCCCGCTTGCAGCCCAGGAAGACGTCCGGGTGGTAGCGCCACGCCAGGCGATCGAAGGCGCCCTCCACGTCGGCCGAGTCAACGCTCCGCTCCACGCCGAGGACCCGGAAGTGATCCAGCTTCTTGAGCCTGACGAGCTCGGCGGCGAGGTGCTCTTCGACCTGGGGATCGCTCGGCCCGAGGTGCGACTCCCCGCCGAACAGCTCCCGGCGCCGCGCAGCCGACCGGATCGGAGGGAGGTTCTGCTCGCGGTCCCAGAAGTCGATCACCCCGGCGTTGTAGAGCCCTGACACGAGCCGGGACACCCGGCGGCGATCGAACCGCGAGTCGAGGAGGATCTGCCCGAGGGGCCGGCCGCCATCCACGATCTCTGCCACGGCCGCGGTGTCAGCGTCGAGCTCGAGCCACTGAAACCGCAGGAACGGATCACCGGCCGGCGCCGGGTAGGTGTTGAGCGAGGGCGCCAGCTCCTTTTCGAGCCGCTCGCTCGCCACGAACCGGGCAATGCCGCGGACAATGAGCGTGGCGGCGCTCGACTGCACCTTGCGCTCGCTGTCCGGGATGCGCGCGTTCTCCTTGAACTGGAACTCTCCAGTGGGCCAGGCGAAGATCTCGCACAGCTTGACCTCGAGCTGATCGGCGAGGGCCAGCTGCAGCTCCTCGGGGGTGAGGATGCCCCGCGCGGCCAGGGCCCGGCCGTGCAGCTGTTTGCCGGCCTTGGCGAGCCGGTACGTCTCTTTCCGCTGCTCCTCGGTGATCTTCCCCTGGGCCACGAGCTGTTGGCCAAGGGTCTCGCTCCGCTTGTTGGATTTGATGAAGACCGGCTGGCCGTTGTCTAAGTACACGATCTTCTTCACGCTGCCGCGCATCAGAAACAACGCCCCGGAGGCCTGGAGCTTGTACAGCTCGTGAAGCAGCAGGGCAAAGGAGACCTGCTCGAGGCTGCCCCGCAGCGCCACCTTCGGCCGGGGCAGCACCTTGGGCTCGGGGGGCGCCGGACGGACCTCGCGCCCACCGGTGAGCTCTCCCGGACGCGGGGTGGGGCGCGCCGTGCTCAGCCGAGGGTCTGCGCGCCCCTTGGGCTGCTCGGCGCTGCGCTTGCCCAGCGCCTCCTTGAGCAGTCGGCACACTCGATCTCCCTCCACGGGCTTGTTCAGGTATTCCAGCAGCCCGTAACGCTCGATGGCCTCCTGACGGTTCTCCGTGCCCCGGTACATGCCGGACATGATGACGATGGGGAGGTCCTTCCCCTTCGGGTCGGCCCGGATGGCGTCGGCCACCTGGAATCCGTTCAGCACGGGGATCAGGACGTCGAGGATCACCGCGTCGATGCGTCGGCTCTTGAAGGTCTTGATCGCCCAGTCCCCATCTTGCTCGCACAGCACCTTCCAGCCTTCACCCTTGAAGATGTCGCTGAGGTACTGCGTGACCTCACGGTCGTCGTCCACGATCAAGACAGTCGGTCTCGCCATGGCGGTGCGAAGCCTCCAATAATTCCGCGCAGGGCCGTCGTTTTCCGCACGGACCGCATATTATAGATGCGCTCCTTTCGTCTGTACACCTTTGAGATCACCCACGCTCCGGACGCCGTGGCTCCGGCAGCGCCCGCGCAGGAGTCAATGCGCAGCGCCCGCGCAGGGGTCAATGCGCAGCCCCATACGCACCGCGCACGCTCCGCGCCGCTGCAGCCGCGTACCGGGCTGCGCGATTCCCAAACGGCGCAGCGCGGCATCGATGTCGCGCCGCACCGCATCAGAAAATGCTAACCGCTCGCCGTCCAACGCGGAACACCAGCCCCCCTGCCCATGACGCACTGTGCCGCCCACGAGTGGCACACGCTGTGCAGAGCACTGCGCCGTGGCCGGAGGCGGTTGGGCAGCGCCACGCAGCCCGACCGTCTCCCGGCCGCGCCAAACGAATCAAAGTGCCAACAGGAGATCCCCCATGGAAGTCATCTTCGAATCCCCGGCCATTGACGACAGCGGGTCCCGGGTGAGCTGGCTGTACACCGAGTCCGAGGAGTCCACCCTGGTGGAGACGAACGTCGACCACCTCTTCGATTCCCACGAGCCCGAGCCCTTCAAGCACGACATCTCGGCGTACTAGTCAGGCCCCTTGATCTACCGCACTCCCTCCTGATCCCTCGGAACGCTGCTCATGCACCACGGTTCCTGGGGCTCGCGGCCATTGATCGTGGCCCTCCTTCGCACCACTCATTGAGTAAATGGGCCTAGGGTGGCTGGAGTACAACGCGGCCAGCCTGATCCAGGGTGAAGACAAAACAAAGATTACTGACCATGGTCATTGACCATGGTCAAACCGCATGCTACAGCAACATCATGGATACGATCGCCATCTCGAAATTCAAGGCCACCTGTCTCGCAGTGCTCGAGCGGGTGCGTCGCACAGGTCAGCCCGTGCTTGTAACCCGGCGTGGGGAGCCCGTGGCCCAGGTCGTCGCTCCGCCGCACGCAAGCCCCTGTGAGAGGAGCGCCTTTGGATGCATGGCTGGCATGGCCGAGGAGCTCGAGGATGTCGTCGGCCCCCTTCCCGAGGGAGACTGGGAGGCGCTCTATTGAGCGGGATCCTGCTGGACACCCACATCTGGTTCTGGTTCCTCACGGGCTCGGCGCGACTGCCGCGAGGGATCATGAAGGCCATCGACGAGGCTGCGGAAACCTCTTGGCTGTCCCCGATTTCGATATGGGAGCTCGGGATGCTCGTCGAAAAGGGACGGGTGTCTGTCCAGGGTGCCTACCGGGACTGGGCGCTCCGTGCCCTCCAGCTGATGCCCCTTCGCGAGGCTCCACTCAATCGGGACGTCGCGATGCTCAGCCTGGAGCTCGATCTTCCCCACAAAGATCCAGCAGATCGCTTCCTGGCGGCAACGGCTCTCGTCTACGATCTCACCCTGGCGACCGTTGACGAGCGCCTCGTGGACACCGACTGGCTGCCGACGCTTGGGACCCGCTCAGAAACAACCTGACCGCTCAGGGTCACGGCAGAGCTCTGCACGCTCACGCGCTACTCCATACCGCAAGCCTGGGCACAGTGGTTCCACACCAACGCTCTCGAGGGAATCCGCTACGCCCCCCCGGCACACCGGCTCCCGGCGCACCTTCGCAGTGGCCCTGTTCGGAAAGGCCGGAGAGCGGAGCTGGATCTGCCTTAGAAGTACATTTTCCACTGGAGATAGTAGATGTAGGGGTAGAGGCCGAACTCGGAGCGGATGAGGATGTCGTTTGTGGGGTCACTGTCGAAGAGGTCCCCGGTCTTGGGGCGGCGGCCGATGGGGATCATGGCGCCGAGAACGAGGATGGATTCGTCGCCGACTTTATAGGTGATGTTGGCGTTGATGAACATCGAGGGGTCGAACAGGTTGCCCATGATCGTGAGGGCGACGGGCAGCTTGTAGTGGGGCTCCCAGTTGATCCCGAAGGCGGCGTAGAGCAGGCCGACGTTGAAGATCTCTCCGAACTCGGCCACCCGGGGCCGGGAGAGGCGCTCGAGGTACTCGTGGGCGTGGCGGGTGCCGTAGCCGTTGTAGTGGATCTCGGCGAGGATGGAGAGCGCCTTCTTGGTTTTGAACGTGTAGTCCACGCCGAAGACGACCCGGGCAAAGTGATCGTCGGCGCCGGTGGGGTTGCCTTGGCCGGCGTAGTTGAGATCTTCTTCGACGTCCCAGGTGTAGACGGCCTCGGCGCGGATGCGGAAGCGCTTGACTGTGCCGGTGAGAAAGGCGCCGAACACCACGTCGCCCCGGACCCAGCCGGCGATGGCGCCGACGTCGAGGTTCTTGACGTTGGTTCGAAACCGGGCCAGGGCCACGCTGTGGTCGAAGTAGTGCAGGGGCTTGGCGCCGTGGGCGTAGAGGCGCACGTCGTAGGAATGGCAGGACGTGCCGTCGGGATAGCTGCCCGAGGTGCAGTGGGGCCCGCCGAGGGCCACGACGAGGGCGAGCTCGGTGAAATCCCCCAGGGCGATGTTCAGCCGGATCGCGTCGACACCGGGCTTGTACTCGCTGTCCACCTCGGTGGGGGAGAAGGTGCCCACCAGGTCTGCGGGCTTCCACACGAAGCCCGCGCCGAAGGAGATGGCCTGCCGGCCGACGATGAGGTCCACCTTGCCGAAGCGCAGGCGGACGTTGACCCGATCCAGCTCGTGGCTCCACCTGAAGCGCGCGCCGTCAGGTGCCACGCCGCCCAGGGGCAGGATCCGCGGCGGGTAGGCTGCGCCGCCGGCCAGGCTGATGGAGCCGAGGGCGCCGGAGAACGAGGAGATCAGCGCCTGGGTCCGGAAGTGCAGCTCCCACTTGTACTTCTCGAAGTGATTCCCCTCGAGCTTGAGGCGGATGTCGGCCATGCCCATGCCGCCCCGGGGGGAGCCGGCGGAGAGCCCCATGGTCCCGAGCAGCTCCGGGGGGTGGTGCGGCAGGTCCATGCCGAAGATGAACGCCTTGAGGGAGCCGTCCAGGTTCAGGGTGTGGTCGTCCTTTTCGAGGACGGGTACGGCTTGCGCCGCGGTGGGCGCGGCGAGGAGGAGCAGGACGAGGGCTAGGGCAGAAGCCAGGCCCGAAGTGACCGGACGGTCCATGCTACGCGGCGTCCTCTTCGGCGTCCGCGGCCTTGCCCCCGGCCGGGCCGCCGTTGCCGTCCATGTGGTTGTCCTGGGCGACCATGCCGTCCTCGAGCACGATGATGCGCTTGGCGCGATCCATGACCCGCTGGTCGTGGGTGGAGAACACGAAGGTCACCTTCTTGGTTTCGTTCAGGTCGCGCATCATGTCGAGCAGGTCCGACCCGGTGGCCGAGTCCAGGTTGGCCGTGGGCTCGTCGGCGAGCACCAGGGCGGGCTGCGCGGCCACGGCCCGGGCCACGGCCACGCGCTGCTGCTGCCCCCCGGAGAGCTCGGCCGGGCGGCGCTTCTCCAGCCCGTCCAGCCCGACCTGGTGGAAGATGGTCGCCAGGCGCTTCTTGCGCTCGGCCGCGGGCACGTGCTGCAGCAGCATCACGAACTCGGCGTTCTCATAGGCGGAGAGCACCGGCACGAGGTTGTACGCCTGGAACACGAAGCCCACCTGGTTGAGCCGCAGCTTGGCCAGGGCGCCGGCAGACATCCCCGCCAGGTCCTGGCCCGCCACCCGCACGTGACCCGCGGTGGGCGTGTCCAGGGCGCCGATGAGATTGAGCAGGGTGGTCTTGCCCGAGCCCGACGGGCCGCAGATGGCGGTGAACTCGCCCTCCTCGATGACGAGGTCCACGCCCCGGAGGGCCTCCACCTGCACCTTGCCCTGCTGGTAGATCTTCTTCAGCCCGCTGATCTCGATGATTTTGGAAGCCATGGGAACCTCTCTTCGGTGACTCCGACTATACGTTATGGATCGCCTTGAGCACCTGCACTTTTGCCGCCCGGAGGGCCGGGTAGATCGCCGCCGCCAGGGTCATCCCCACCACGCTCACGCCCGCCCAGATCGCGCCGGACAGGTACAGCTTGCCCTTGACCACGGTCATCACCACTCCGCCCGCCTCCATGGCGCCGTCGCTCATGGCGCCGATGTCGATGCCCGTGTTCTCCAGGTAGTGGATGAAGGGCCACGCGAGCAGCGAGCCCACGGCCACGCCGATGAGCCCGAGCAGGGCGCCCTCCATGAGCACGAGCAGCACGATGCGCCACGGCCCGGCGCCCAGGGCCCGCATGACCCCGAACTCCCGGGTGCGCTCCATGACCGACATCAGCACGGTGTTGAGCACGCCGATCATGACGATCAGGTACAGGATCAGCATGAAGATGTATCCCGACGCCTCGTCCAGCCAGATGAACTCCGCCATCTCCGGCATGGCCTTGTCCCAGGCCAGTACCTCCAGGGAGCCGCTCTCGATGGGGCCCCTCAGCTTGTCTGCGGTGGACTGGGCGACCTTCACCGAGCTCACGAACACGGCCACCTGGTGCACGCCCTTGCCGATGTGCAGCAGCCGCTGCACCTCGGGCAGGGCCAGGTGCACGAAGAAGCCGTCCAGGTCCACGCTGCCGGTCTTGAAGATGCCCACCACCCGGAACTGCTCCGACTCCCGGTCCCCCATGCCCTGCACGTCCAGGATCACCTTGCCGCACAGGCCCACCCGCAGGGTCTTTGCCATGCGCGCGCCGATCACGATCTGCTTGCGGGCCGGCTCGTCCTTGGGGGCCGGCCGGGCGCACCAGAGGCCGTCGCCCTTGAGGCTATTGCCCTGCTTGCGCTTCGCCTCGCGATCTTCGGCCTTGCGGACGGTCTGCTCGTCGGCGCCCAGATAGACGCCGCGCACGACCTTCTCGGCCAGGTCGGACACATGACGCTCCTGGTCCGGCTCCACCCCCGCGAAGATCGCGCCCACCGAGTCGTCGGCCGTGCGCACGAGCCCCCCGCCAAAGGCGCGCAGCACCACCCGGGCCCTGGGCACCCGCTGCCGCACGATCTCGCGGACCCGCTCGGGGTCGGGCACCAGCAGCTCCACCGACTGGGTCTTCTGGAACCCCTTCGCCTGGATCACCACGTGGCCGGCGCGCCCCTGCCGGATGCCCAGCTCGATCATCAGCTCGTGTCCGCCGTCGTTCATGGCGAGGAACACCAGCCCCATGCAGTGGCTCATGAAGATCGCGCCCAGGGTGATGATCGTGCGCACCTTGTGTCGCCAGAGGCCGCGAAATGCCAGTTTCATGGTCAGCATCGTCAGCCTCCTTTCAGCCGTGGTGCCGCAGCGCCTGCACCGGCTTGAGCCGACTGGCCCGCAGCGCGGGGTACAGGGATACGAAGAAGCAGACCGCCTGCACCATGACCATGGGGATCACGATCACCTTCACCGCGTGGGCGGCCCGCCACACCGGGTTGATGAAGGTGCCCTGGTAGGTAAAGCCGCCGGTCCACTTGGACAGGTCGATGCCTTCCACCACGGCCCAGTGGTTCAGCGCCAGCCCCCCGGCGCCCCCGATGCTCACCGCGATCAGGGCCAGCGCCAGGGTTTCCAGGACGATCAGCCAGAACACCTGAGACGGCCGCATGCCCAGGGACTTCATCACGCCGAACTCCCGGGTCCGCTCGAAGACCGCCATGAGCATGGTGTTCATCACGGTCATGGCCGCGAGCAGGAAGATGATGAAGAGCAGGATGCCGGTCCAGGTGTCCTGCACCTTGATCAGCTTGGCCATGTCGGGCGCGATCTGCTTCCAGGAGCGCACCAGCGGGGCGAGCCGCACCCGCGCCTCCAACGCGAGCTGCTTTCGGTCGGCCCCGGGCTTCGGCAGCAGCAGCATCTCATGGGCCCGGGCGTTGAGCCGGGGCGCGTCCACCTGCTGGGCCGAGTAGTAGGGCAGCACCAGCTCGGGCAGCTCGGCGTTCCAGGCCGCGTCCTTGATCACACCGCGCAGCTCCAAGGCGCGCCAGCCCTGCTTGCCCTCGACGTCCCGGGTCCGCAGGAGCAGGGTCGCGCCCACCTGAGTGCCCAGCCGCTTCACGACCCGCTGGGGCAAGAGCGCCGGCCACCGCGCCGTGTCCTGCAGGTGCTCTTTGGCGCCCTGCAGATACCGACCTGCGGCGAGCTGCCGATCCACCCGGGAGATCCGCCGCTCAAGGGACGGTTCCACACCCACCAGGCGGAGCGGCTTGGCAGGGCCCGGCACCGCGAGCTTCAGGACGCCGGCCTCGAGCCCGGCCGCCTCGTCGTTGTCCTGATCGACGGGCTGCAGCGACAGCACCGGCGACTCCTCCGGCGGAGCGCCCGCGGGCCGTTTCTGGGCCGCGGGCTGCGGCGCGTAGGCCGCGCCCACGGTGACCCGGGCGCAGCCGTTGTCTTGGCCGGTGAGCGCGCCCCAGGGCAGCAGCACCTGCCCCGGCTTCAGGCCGAGCTTCTGGGCGAGCTCCCGGGGCGGGTAGATCGTGCAGGCGCCGCTCCCCGACCCGGGGACACGGCCCTGTAGCGCCTCCGCCGGAAGCGGCTGCACCTTCAGCGTGACGACCCGGGTGGTGGCGATCTCCGCCGTTGCGTACACCCGCTTGGCCACGGCGTCCATGCCCTTGAGGTCGTCGAACCGACGCTTCAGATCGTAGGGAATGATCAGCGCCGTGTCGCCGTTGCGCGGCTCGTAGACGGTGATGGGCGCAGGCAGCGGGCGACTGCCGGCTCGCTTCCCGGCCGCGACGCTGGTGATCCGCAGCTTGGTGGCCACCCGCTGCTTGATCCGCCTGAGCACGCCGGAGGGGTCCTTGGCGTCCGGGCCGATGACCGCGATCTCGTGCACGCGGTTGCCGAGGCTCATCACCTTCTGCGCGTCTTTCACGTGGATGAACACCCGCGAGCGGTCGATCATGTCCACGCCGGTGCGATAGATACCGACCACCGTGAAGTTCTGATAGAAGGTGCCCTTGGTCTGATCCAGGGAGGCGGCCTGCACGAAGATCTTGGCGCCGATCTTGAGCCGCATGACCCGCGCCAACCGATAGCCCACCACGATCTCCGACTTGGCTCGAGGGCCGAGATAGGAGCCCTGTCCCACCTTCTCGGCCATGAACGTGACGCGGCGTTCCTGGGGCGGGTCCACACCCACGATCTGGATCGTGGCCGAGTGACGCAGAACCGCGGCGGTTTCCACGGGCGCGCGGCCGAAGGCCTTGGTGAGATCCGCCGCCGGCAGCCCCACCACGAGCTTGTTCGTGGGCAGGACGCCCGGGATCACGGCCTTGAGCAGGCCCACCACGCGGATCCGCTCACACCGCCCCCCCGCCCTGGCGGACGCCGGCGTCAGCACCGTGCCCACCACGAGGGCGTACCGTTTGGCCAGCGTCCGGTCGACCAGCGCCTCGCAGGCGAGGGCGCGATCGGCGCGCCACGGTGCCTTGGGGTCGACGAGCCGCCCGAACAGGACGGTCGAGCGGGCCATGGTCTCTGGCAGCGGCGCGAGCACGGTAGTGAGCTTCACGTCGTGGGACGCCAGGGCGTAACCGTGCACCCGCGGCGCGGCGGCCTGGACGCCCTGGGTGGCGCGAATCACCTCGAGCAGCCGATCCGGACGGCGCAGGGTGGACTGCAGCGCCTTGCCCCGCGGGTACGCAGGGTCATGCAGCTGGAGGTGTCCGAGCTCCATGCGCGTGATGCCCCGGAGCATCTCCCGGGTGAGCCCTTCGGTGAGGCCCCAGCTCGGGATGGCCAGCACGAGGCTGAAGGCCATGGCCGTCACCGTGATCAGGGTGCGGCGGCGCTGTCTGAACAGATTCCGCCAGGCGGTCTTGAGCAGCAACCACATGGGTGACTCCTGGAACCGGCTATTGCTTCAGGCCCTGCAGCGTGAACGTGCGATTGGGGATCGAGATGTTGTAGTGCATGTTGTGAAAGCTCACCACGGTGCGCTCCGACGGCGAATCGGCCGGCTGCAGCACCATCCGCGTGGGGATCACGCGCCCGCCCATCTGCTTGATGGCCTCGAACCGCATGGTGCGCTTGAGGCTGCCGCGCTCATCGTAGTACTTCGTCCAGAAAGGCATGGAGTCGCTCTTGCGGACCTTCATGAGCACCTTGCCCCACACCACGGGCGCGTTGGGCCGCGGCTTGGTGGTGATGATCATGAAGCCCCCGGACTCCTTGTACGCGGTGCACGTGTAGTGTTTCCGCATGTCGGTCTCCTTCACCAGGTCGTCGTTGGTGAAGTGGCTGCCCATCCAGGAGCCGCCCATCATGGAGGAGCCCAGCTTGACGATCTTGTCCATGCGCGGGAGGTAGTTCCACAGGTTGTTGCCCGACTTCAGGGTGGCCATGCCGCGGAGCCGACTGGGGCGCAGGATCTTGGCCAGGAACTTGTTTCGGCCCTTGGACCAGATCTTCATGCGCATGGAAACCGTGCCGCGCTTGAAGACCTTCATGGACATCACGCCCTTGGAGGAGGAGCCCCGGGTGATGCGGTCGGCCCGGTCGGCCAGGTCGCGGACCGACGAGGGGCACTTGCCCCAGGCCTGGGCCTGCGCGTCATTCGAAAAAACAGTGGCGCCCAGTAGGAGTGTGGCGAAAACGGTAGCTGTTCGGGTCATCGGACACCTCCCCGCCGACTTGGCTGTCGGCTTTTATACCGTACAGTCGAACCGAATGTACATACTGCCTGGTTCGACCACATGGTCTAACTGTGACTGAGCTCGCTCGGGTGTCAATGGTTTTTTTTTCCATTTTTCACCAACGTCGGCTCCAACATGCGGCGCAGCAGATCGGTAAACGCCATCCCCCACGTCCTGAATTCCTCCTCGCTGATCACGTCGAGGTTATCGGCCAGCCACATGTCACCCGCCTCGTCCACCGCGGTGACCAGATTGACGAGCAGCTCGAAGGGCAGATCGTCCCGCACTGCGCCCAAGGACTGACCGAGCTGCAGCAGCTGCACCGAGAACCCCCGCCCCATGTCAAAGAGCTCCTGGATCAGTGGGCTCTTGATCCCCTCGGCCCGTAGCTTCCAGACGGTTCGAACCAACCGCACCTTCAGGGGGTGCTCGTTGAAGAACTGCAGCGCCTGGGCCATGAACTGGTCCAGCACCTCCCAGAACTCCTCAGGGGAGGAAGCCGTTGGAAAGTCGTGGAACTCCGCGAGAATGTCCTCCAGCTCGTGACGGACCACCGTGGCGTAGAGGTCCTCCTTGTCATCGAAGTAGTAGTACATGGCGCCTTTGCTGATGCCCGCCCTCTCGATGATCTGGTTGTAGGACGCCCCGTCGAAGCCGTGAATCGCGAACGCCTCGAGGGCGGCGTTCAGGATCGCGTGCTTCTTTTCGGAAGCCAGCTTTGCGAACCGTGGTCTGGGCACTGGCTCTCTCCTGATCCGGTGGGTGGTCCAACCTGACAGTCGTACTGAGTGGTTGGACCGACCAGTCTAATCTGTGGCAACACTGCGCCACATGTCAAGGATTAGTTGGTGCGTAACCGTTCATGTGGTAGACGGCACAGCACACCCGCGCTGGCGGGCTACCCCTTGAGGGGACGGGAGGGGGCCTACTGCAGCGAGTCTATGACTTCCCGCAGGATGTCGGGACGGTCGGTGATGA
Organism: bacterium; assembly: GCA_043825095.1. Classification (GTDB taxonomy): domain Bacteria; phylum Myxococcota_A; class Polyangia; order HGW-17; family JAJRWW01; genus JBDRSE01. The sequence continues at coordinate 998 of JBDRSE010000302.1, read as the reverse complement.
TGCCGTCCGCGCCGTAGCCGAACAGGGTCTCCATCTGCGACCGGTCGTCGATGGTCCAGAAGAAGACCTTGATGCCCATGGAGTGCGCAACTTCAACGACCTCCTGCTCGGCCAGGCCGGCGCTGATGTTGAGGGCATCGTAGAAGTCGGTGCACTCCACGAGGGGGTCCTTTTCGTCCAGCACGGCCAGCCCGAAGCAGGTCGCGTCGTCAAAGGGAGCATAGACGGCAACATGCGGCGCCAGGGCCCGGAGCCGCAGCGTGCAGGCCTTGTCGAAGGAGCCCCAGATCACCAGGTCCTCCATATTGTACTGCTGGACGACGGCGTAGAGGTCCTCCTCGTACTCGTTGTCGTAGTCCTTAATCTCCAGGTTGTAGTGCATGGCAGGGAAGGCTTCGAAGGTTTCCTCCAGGGTGGGCATGGTGAGCCCGGTGCCGCGGTGGGGATACGACCCGTCCTCGTCGGGGTCGAACCAGTACCCCGCGTCGAGCTCTTTGAGCTCGGCCAGAGTCATGTCGTTGACGTTCCCGGTGCCGTCGGTGGTGTTGTCGACCTCCTCGTCGTGGGTCACCATGATGTGCCCATCGGCGCTCATCACCAGGTCGATCTCCAGCACGTCGGTCTGGTACTCGTCGATCACGTGCTCAAAGGCGTACAGCGTGCTCTCCGGATACACCTTCGCACCCCCACGATGCGCCAGGTGCACGCGCGCAGGCAGGTCCTGGAAGAAGGGCTTCTCCGCCGTGCCGTCGTCGTCACCACAGGCGCTCCAGAGCAGCGTCGACACCGCCACCAGACAGACCACAATCCCGACTCGATTCCCGATCCTCATCATCGTTCACTCCCTTGTAATGGCGTCGCTCCAGCTAGCCTGTATGCGAGATACGTACCCTCAATTGTACCGAAAAACAAGGGGCGCGGGGAGCAAGCAGTGCCGCGAATGTCGCTCATGACGCATCGCATTGAAAAAACCCTCGACAAGCCGGGTCATGATCGAC